>CAZSOQ010000030.1:28502-32508 GCA_964608495.1 uncultured Armatimonadia bacterium
CTGAAGTGGCAGTACGTCGAGCCCGAGCCGGGCGAGTTCGAGCTCGAGAAGGCCGACTATTACATCGAGCGGCCCCTGCGTCTGGGCATGCAGGAGCTATGCATGTTCCCCTTCCCGTCGTCCGTGTGGGCCGCCGAGAAGCCTCCGGCGCGCCCCGCCGAGGAGCCCAAGCTCTACCGGCCCATCGAGACCGCCCTGCGGCCGACCGATACGGGCCTGCTCAAGCGGTACATCGCGGCCTGCGTCGAGCGATACAGGGACCGAATCAAGCAATGGGAGGTCTTCAACGAGAGTATCTTCACTAGCTACTCCCTCCCGCGGACCTACGGCTACCGGGCCGAGGACTACCTGCCTCTGCTGGCGGCGGCCCACGAGGCCATCAAGCAGGCCGACCCGGGGGCCTTCGTGGTCGGGGGGTACAGCGCCATGGCTGCGTCGCACGCCGACCTGTACGCCACGCTGATCCAGAACGGCGGCCTGCGCCACTGCGACGGCCTGTCCATCCACGACTACCCGGGCGGCGAGCCCGAGGGCTGCGAGGAGGCCGTGGGCGGGCTCGGTGCGGCCATGCGCGAGGCCGGGGCGCCCCGGCCGATGTGGCTGACCGAGTTCGCCTACTACGCCGACGACGATGTCGAGCCCACCAAGGACCTCGGCGCCTGGCCCCCCTTCGTGGAGGACGAGACCACGCACGCGCTGTGGACGGTGCGCTACTGCCTGCTGATGCTCTCCTCGGGGGTCAGCAACGTCTTCTTCCACATCTGGAATGCGCGCGTCAACTTCGACAGTGGCCAGGGCCTGTTCTTTGAGGCGGATGGAGAACCCCGGAAGTCAACGGCCGCCTTTTGTGCTATGGTACGTATGCTCGGACCCAAGCCTGACTTCGTTGACACCGTCAGACTCGGGCAGGAAGGGCGGGTTTGCCTCGTCTTCCGTCGAGGGAATACTCTAGTAGTAGTCACATGGGACGCGTGGTCCGAGACCCGCTGCGGGGGGCCAGTTCCGCCGGGGAAGTGGCACGATTGCCTGGGCCAGCCCCTCGGTCGGCCTCCGACGGGTCTGGGGCCGAGTCCCATGTACCTCGAGACGAGCGAAGGCAGGGGTGAGATCGAGCGCCGGATGACGGCATGGATCGGGGCCTAGGCGGGCTACCGGGGCAGCGACAAACCGACCTGGACGGGTGACAGCCACGGTGACAGTCTGGATCACGTGCCTGATCGCAGCACTGAACACCGCCGCCCCCACGGACGCCGACCCGGCTGGCGAGGCCCGGCAGGCCCTGGCGCGCGCCACGCAGTACCTCACTTCCCTTGCCACCCACGGCGGATACCTCTGGGAGTACACGCTGGACCTCAAGCAGCGCTGGGGTGAGGGCGTGGCGACGGACACCCAGGTCTGGGTCCAGCCGCCCGGGACGCCCGCCGTGGGTCTGGCCCTGCTGAGGGCGTGGCAGGTCACGGGTGACGAGAGCATCCGCCGGGCCGCCGAGGCCGCGGGCGACGCCCTGGTCTGGGGGCAGCTCGAGTGCGGAGGCTGGGACTACAAGATTGACTTCTCGCCTCAGGCCGAGAAGCAGTGGTACTACCGTCACCTCAAGGGCACCGAGGGCCTCGACACGAGCAAGCTGCGCAACCGCGGCACCTTCGACGACGACACGTCCCAGTCCGCGACCTCCTTCCTGATCGCCCTGAGCCAGGCCACCGGTGAGGCGCGCTTCCGCGAGGCCGCGGACTACGCGCTGGCATACTTGTTGCGGGCCCAGTACGACAACGGGGGCTGGCCGCAGTGGTACCCGCTGGGGAGCGGCTACAGCGTCTACTGCACCTTCAACGACGCCGCGATGAACGACATCCTTGCGGTCCTGGTACAGGCCTGGCGGGCCTTCGCCGAGCGAGAGTACCTCGACGCGGCCCGCCGAGGCGGCGACTTCATCCTGCGCAGCCAGGGGCCGGCGCCGCAGGCCGGGTGGGCCCAGCAGTACAACCTGGACCTGCAGCCCGCCTGGGCCCGCAAGTTCGAGCCGCCCTCCTGGTGCAGCGCGGTGACCGCGCGGAACATCAGGACGCTGGTGGACCTGTATCTCGAGACGGGCGAGGCGAGGTACCTCGAGCCGATTCCCGCCGCGACCGAGTGGCTGAAGGCCTCGCGCCTCGCCGACGGCGAGTGGGCCCGCTTCTATGAGCTCGGCAGCAACCGCCCGCTCTACTTCACCAGGGACTACCGGCTGACCTACGACGGCGACGACTGCCCGACTCACTACTCCTTCAGGGGCGGGTACGGAGTGCCGGGCGCGATCGCCTACTACGAACAGGTAACGGAGGCAGGACGTCAGGGATACCTGAGGGGACTTGAGGCGCAGCGCGGCCGTGCCGTGAGGCCTGACAGGGCGCGACAGATGGAAGCAAGGGTCGGCGACGCCCTGGCGGGGCAGGACGAGCAGGGCCGGTGGGTGCAGGGCGACCGAGTGGTCATGCAGGACTTCCTGCGCCACATCCGCCTGCTGACCGAATACCTGGAATGCCACGCGGTGATGGAGCCATGAGACCGAGTCCTTCACCAAGCTCAATCAGCGACGGCACGAGATCCATCCGGTGCGCCTGGTGTGGCGCCCTCATGCGGGTGATGCCGGGGGGCAAGGCTCCCGGGATGCCCGCCAAGCAGTGCTCCTGCGGGGCGGGCTATTGCCCCGACTGCTACGAGAAGATGCCCGGTATCTTCGGCGAGGAGTTAGGGCCGATCGTCATGGTCCTCACGCCCATCGGCGCCATCGGCTATTACGTGGCCCGCTTCGGCATGGTTGGGTCTGCCGTGCTCTGGGTCCTGGGCCTCTCCATCGCGGCGGGCATCGGCCTCTATCTGGCCCTGGTCGCGCCCTTGTCGCGCATCCTGCGCCTGGCGAAGCAGTGTCCCATTTGCGGCGGCCGCACCGCCTCCGACTGGCGCAGCCTCCCCCTGGTGGAGCTGCACAAGACCGGCCCGAGCTGACGCCCGGCGGTCGCGTATGATCCTCGGCGGGCGTGCGCGGGGCGGCGCGCAACCGCCGCTCCGCGGGGGCAACGGCACGGGAGGGCCCATCATGCTGCCCAGCCTATCCTGGTTCCCGGCGCGCCACCTGCTCGGGGCCTCGACCTGCGGCCATCCTGACCTGGCGGACTGGCTCGTGCAGGCCAGGGTCTTCGGCCTGGACTGGGTGGACCTTCCCCGCCGATTGCTGCCGACAGGCGACCTGGCCGCGGCTGCGAGCCTGCGTCGCCTGCTCGAGGAGTTGGGGCTGGGCGTGGGACTGGTGCCCTGTGGGGGCGACCTTACCGACCCCGACCCCGGTGCCCGGGCGAGCGCCCTCGAGGCCCTGCGTTGGGACGTGGACGTGGCCCGGGAACTTGGCGCGGTGGGCCTGGGGGTGAGCGTGGGGCCTGACCGTGCCGACGTGCCGCGGGGGCAGGCCCTGGCCTGGGCGGCGGACCATCTGGCGCGTCTGGGCGACTACGCCGAGGCGCGGCACGTGCGGCTGGCCCTGGCGAGCGCCTGGCCCGGAGGGCCCGTCGCGGGCGCCGGTCTGGGCGCGCACCGCGACGCCTTCCTGCACCTGGTGGCCCTGCTCCGCGACACCCCCATCGGCGTCAGCTTCGACACCTCGGCCGCCCTGCTGACCGGGAGCGATCCCACGGAGGCGCTGGACGCCGTCGGCGCCAGGGTTTGGCACGTCCAGGCCTCCGACCGCCTCCCCGGCCGGCGCGAGCTGGTCCCCCTCGGCGAGGGCGCGGTGGACTTCGACGCTCTGTTCCGCCTGCTGGCGGCCCGGCGCTATGAGGGCTTCATCAGCCTCGTGGATGTGGGCCCGGGCGACGATGTCACGCAGCGGGGCCTGCGGTTCCTGCGGCGCAAGGCCCTTCGGTGGCGACGCTCGGGCCGCTGACACGCGCGCGAGGAGCGGCTCTAGTGGGCCGCCGATACCACGAACACGCCCGCCACCGTCAGGGCCGTCACGATGCCGCTGGCCATCAGC
>CAZSOQ010000031.1:0-32199 GCA_964608495.1 uncultured Armatimonadia bacterium
GTCGTAGCCCACCGCCTGCGCGGCCACGCGCCACTGGCTCCGCTGGCCGGCCAGCCCTACGGCCTTCCCCTTCCCCACCGATCTCACCCAGAGCACCGGCCAGCCATCCGCCGAGGCCAGGATCACCTTCGCCCCGCTCACCTGGGGCGCGGCCGCCGGAGCGGGCAGACGCCAGGTGTCTAAGGGCACACCGATCGTAGCGGGATGGTCTGGGTCTAGACACTTCACCCGGACGGGGCTTGACGGCGCGTCGCCCAGGCCCATGCCCAGCGCCTCGGCCAGCGGGCCCTGCGCCAACCGGGGCGCGTCCTCGACCACCACGACAGCTCCGTCCTCTATCGCCCGACGCAGGTCCGCCGCCTGCGCATCACTGAGGGCAGAGCACTCCGCCGCGACCCACACGACCTGCCCTCCGCGTGCCGCCCCCACAAGCGGGAGGACCCGCACGAAGGGGACTACGGCGCTCGAGCTCACCTCAGGCGCCGGGCTCACCAGCAGGGCCTGCGGCAGGGATCCGGCGGGAGCCATCGCCCCGGCCGTCAGACAAACCAGCAATCCGCTCACTGCAGACAGTGGAGACACCCGTCCTTTGCGCCCAGATACAGCCGCCCGCCGTCCAGCGCGGGAGACGAGAACACCTTCGTGGCCAGCTGCACCCGCGCCAGCACGGCCCCGCTCGACGAGTCGGCAACGTACAGGCACCCGTCCTGCGCGCCGAAGTAGACCCGCTGGCCCGCCATCGCCGGCGACGAGTCAACCACGCCGGCCAGCCGCTGCTTCCAGACCTCGCTGCCGCCGTCTGCCGACTGGCAACGGAGGAAGGTCTCCGATAGATAGCCCTCCACGGAAACGTACAACAGTCCCTGGGCGCCCTGCAGAGGACTGGCGAAAACCGAGCGCGCCTCGGTCACCTGCCATCTCACCTCGCCCGTTGTGCGATCAAGGGCGACCAGGTAGGGCACCTTGGGCGGGGAGAGTTGCGTCGGGCTCACCAGTGGCACAAGCAGTGTGTCGTCCGCGACCACCGGAGCCGCCATCCCGAGGCAACCCGTCTCGCGCTGCCACAGGACCTGACCATCGCTGACCCTCAGCGCCCACACTACGCCCCGCTCGTCTGCTGCATAGACGACGTCCCCGGCCCCGCTTGGGGCCGCGCCTATGCCCCCGGCCAGCGTCCGTTCCCAGGCCGTGCTCCCGTCCGCGACGCGGGTCGCGTGGAGCACCCCGTCCATGCTGCCCCAGATGCACAAGTCGCCGACCACCAAAGGCGAGGCGACCACTGCATCCCAGGCTCGAGCCTGCCAAAGCAAGGCGCCCTGGGTGCTGAGGCAGTAGAGGCGGCGGCGGGAAGTGCCTACCAGGAGCCTGTCGTCCCCCGCCAGCCCCGCCGCCGAGCAGATGGCCCCGTCAAGCTGGGCTCGCCACAGAAGCTCACCGCTCTCGGCGGCCACGGCTGCAAAGACGCCTTGGTTCGTGCCGACGAAGACACGCCCGCCGACCACTACCGGCGAGCCGTCGACGCTCCCCCCCAGCTCGGCCTTCCACAGGTGGGCCGGACTGTCGCTGATGGGCCTGTCTGCCCGGCCCGACCGAGCGTTGTCGCCCCTGAAGGTCGGCCAATCTCCAGACGCCCGTCCCGCGGCCAGAAGGGCCGGGGCGAGCACCATGACAAACGCCGCCCTCCGAAGGTTCTCGGAGGGGCGGCGTAGCCTACTGCGACGCGACGACGTCATTCGCTCTAGTACGGTGCCGGCGGGTTGTCGTCCTCCGATATCAGCACGAAGGGCTCCGCCAGCGTGACCGTCTCACCCTCGTTGACCGTGACCTGAGGCGCGGCCCCCGGCGGCAGGCTGAAGCCCTCCGGAGGCACCACCGTAACAGTGTACGTGCCCTTGGGCACGTTCACCTCAAACCACCCGTCCTCGGTCTGCGTCTCGTAGGTCCCCACCCTCACCACGACCCCCGTCGCCGGCAGGTCGGGGAAGTCAAGATAGGTCACCTGCCCCCGTACGGTCCCCGTGCCCGCCGGCGGCTGGTTGCCACGCCCCGGCCCGTCGCTGCCGCCGCAACCCACCGCGATAAGGGCCACCCCAACGAGAGCCACGAGGCCGACCATGCTAGTCCTGCTCATACGTCGCATGAGCCTTCAGGCCTCCAGCATCTGCTATGAGTTCGTCTGCCTACTACCGGACCGGCGCGTAGCGGACCTGGGTGACCGTCTTGGCCCGCTGACCGTTCTCGGCAAGGGCCTCGATCTCCACCAGGTACAGCCCTGACGGCGTCATCGAGCCGCTCGCGTTGCGGCCGTCCCAGGCGAGCGTGTTCACGCCCGCCGTGGCCGCGGAGTCGGACGCCAGCACGCGCACCGGCCGGCCGGCGATGTTCAGCACCCGAGCCTGTACGCGGCACGAGGAGCTCACCGAGTAAGTCACGACCACGCGAGCCCCTTGCGTCCGCGCCGAGGCCGAGGACACGACCAGTCCCGCCTCCGTCCGCGGCTCCACGGTCAGGCGCAGCTTGCGGCTGCCGCCGCTTGGGCCTACCTGGAACCTGTAGCAGCTCATCGTCCGGGCGTACATCGTCTTGCCCGTGCCGAGATCCGTCACCGTGACCGTCATCTCATGCGGCACACGGCTGAGGTCGGGCAGCGAGACGCTAACGTCCGCGTCGGGAACGTCCGTCGCCACGACAAGGTCCCACTCGTGCTTGCCCTGCGTGCCAACCGCTATGGACCGCGACAGCCTGGTGCCGTCCGCAGCCTCGACCGACACGTCCACGGCGTCAGGCATGGCCGGCGGCTTCTCGAGCGCCAGGGCCGCACCGGAGCTCATCACGCCCACGGCGCAGCATTCGTCGCTCCTGTCCCCTGCCCGAGCCACCACCGGTATCCACCAGCCACCAGACCCCAGGTCGAGCTGCAGCGACTCCACACTCTCCGCCGCAGCAGCCTGCGTCGGTGGGCTGACCCGGATGGACGCTGTGCTCAGCGCCCGCAGCCAGATGCCTTCCCACGGCAGCATGTAGGACCTGTCTATGCCCACCCCCGGGGTCTGGGCCACCAGCAGGTACGACCGGCGAACCGGGTCATACACGTACCCGAAGGGCCTTACCGTGCCCGACAGCGTCTGCACGCTGGCGAAGGGCAGTTGCGCGTCAAAGGGGTTCGCCTGCATGTTCCAGCCCGTGACCAGACCCGTGTTGACCGCGGCGTTCGGGTCCGTCGCGATGCCCAGCACCTCGAGATCGGCGCCCTCGGTGAACCGGACGAAGAAGCCGCGGCCGGGAGCCACGTTGAGGATGTCGGCGCCCGGACGCAGTCTCGGCGTCACGTACCCCGGCACCGCTGCCGCCGGGTCCCACCGCGCCACGGCGTCTGTACCGAAGACCGTGGCGGCCGCCGGGTCGTACGGCGTGGCCGGCACACCAATCAGGTGTACACCAGTCGAGAAGGCGTGCCGGAAGGTGCGGTAGCCGACGAAGTTCGCCGCTGTCTGGTCCGGCGGCACTGTCACAGGCTGGGCCCCAGCGTGCCAGACGCCCTGGGCGTCCTGCCACACGAAGCTCCAGCCCTGCTTCTCGGCCCCCACCTGCACAGTCCCCGTCGGGATGCCGCCAAGCTGGTAGCGGCCCGTCTCGCTCGTCACGGCCGTGCGACCGTCGGCCGTGACCAATACCGCGTCCATCCTGTTGCCCTCGTAGTCCGTGACCACACCCGCCACCGAGAAGGTGAAGGGGACGGCGCGGAAGTCCAGGTTTAGCAGGTCGTTCGGGTTGGTAGCCGCCGTGATCTGCACAGTCCGCGAGGCCGGGTCGAACCGGTAGTTGGCGAGGGAGGGCGTGACGGTGTACTCACCGATCGTCAGGTTCTGGAAGCTCCACCTGCCCTGCGCGCCCGTGGTCGCCGTCTGTCCATCCACCTGGATCGTGACGCCCGGGAGCGCAGTGCCGTCCGAGGACGTCACCGTACCCGCCATATTGAAGGTCTGCTGCACACCCGTGAAATCGGCATTGTCCACGTTCTGCTGAACGTCAATCTGCCGCTGCGCCGGCGTGAAGCTCCAGCCGGTCAGCGACGGCTGCACGGTGTAGTTCCCGGCCACCAGGCGGCTGAAGCGGAAGTACCCGTTGCCGTCGGTCTGGCTGTTCGCCTGAGCTACGCCGCCGAGCGCCACGTTGACCGCCGCGATGGCATTCCCTGCGCCGTCCGTCACACGGCCCACGATCATGAAGGTCCGCGCCGTGCGTGTGCTGAAGGTGTACTCGAAGGGCGGATCCCACTCGTTGCCCCTGTTGTCCCTCGCCCATACCTTCACCGTCACGGTGGTGTTGTACGGCAGGGAAGCCGTGGGGTCGAAGGTCGCGTTGATCGTCTTGCCGTCGGGCTGCACGTCCTTCGTGAGGCTGCCGGCGACTGCCGCGCCGCCCACGTACGGCACCACGTTGACGCTCCCCGCCACAAGCCCCGTCTCGTTATCCGTGATACTCACCACTATGTTCGTGTTTACGCCAACGCCCGAGTCATTCTCCTTCGGCGACATCGGCGTGATCTGCGGACGTTCCGTGTCGTCCACGACCGTGAACGACCAGGTCCTCGTCACCTGGTTGCCCGCCGCGTCCTTCGCCGTGGCCACGCACTGCACCGCTTGGCCGTACTCAAAGTCGGTCGGCCGGTTGTACGTCACCTCGTAGTCGTACTGGTTCCCCTGGATGTGGAGGCTGGCGTACGGGATGGCCACACCGTTGACCGTAAGCGTGATCGTGGTGGGATCCACGCCCGACTCCTCGTCCTCCTCGCCGTCTATGGCGTGGAAGGAGATGTTGGTGTCCCGCACCACATCAATGCTTGTATCCGTCGGCTGCTCGTTGATGATGGCCAGGTGGTTCAGGTCGGAGAGGGTGTAGAATACCCACTTCTCCCAGGCCGTCCTCACGTTCCCAGCCCGGTCGGCCGCCCGAGCCCGCACCTCCACCTGGTCGTTCCAGTGCCACTCCTCGGCCGGTTCGTACAACACCGCTCCGCGCAGGTAGTCAGGCGTCCAGGTCACGCTGAAGCCTGGGTCTGCAGTGATGTCCGTCCACGGCACCCGTTGCCTGCCGGTCCGCACATCCACGATCCGCAGCTCCACTTCCAGCGTGCTCGGGTCAACACCCGATACATCGTCGGCCATGTCGAACTCGACGGGCTCGGAGAAGGGCACGTCCGCCTCGCCGTTTGCCGGGGACTGGGACGCCACGTCCACGTACGGCCTCGTCCTGTCCTCCGGCAGCGAGAAGACCCAGTGCGAGTCCAGCGGGTTCCCGGCGTTGTCCGCCAGGTGCAGCCAGACGTCCACTACGTCGTTCCACGTCCAGCCCGCCGCCAGGGCGGGGTACACCGCCGGATCAACGGTCCCTGGATCGAAGGTGACGACCTGGTCGTTGGCGTCCCGCGCCGACGGCGGCTGCGGCTGCACCCAGTTCCCCACAGCCACTCTTGGCTGGCGGATCGTCCCGCGGTTCGTCACCTGCACCTCGAAGGTGAAGGTGCTCCAGTCCATCCCAGCGCCCGCGTCCTGCAGCCGGACGCTGATGACCTGGTCCAGCGGCACATTCGTGTCGCCGTCGTCCGGAACACGCAACACCAACTCCGGCCCAAGAACATCCGCCGGCGTGATAGCTGTGGTCGTCACCGCCGTCCTCTCGTTCGGCACCTCATCGTAGGCCGTTACGGCTACGTAGTACGTCCGGCCAGGCACGATCGGGTCGCCGTTGGGCAATGACGTGATCTGGTACATCTGGGTGCCGGGCACTCCGCCCCCGGTCACCCAGGTGCTCGGTGGCAGGTCCGCCACCGGCGTCAGCCCGGCGACGGTTGTGAAGTCCGTGTTCTCCGAGATGTAGACCCTGTACCCACCGTCCGGCGCCACGTCTACCTGGGCGTCCTCGTCATAGGCGGTCCACTCTACGTCTATCGTCCGGCCCTGGTCGCCGCTGGTCAGCGCCAGGGCCCCCGGCAGCACCTGTGCGGGCGCTGTCGTGTCCACGACGGTCGCCGTGTCCACACTCGTGTCGTTAGCGCCCGCCGCCGGCCAGTCATCCTTGTCCTCGTACGTAACCTGCACGACCTGGCCCGTCGCCCCGGCGATGACATTCAGCACCCCGTCGCCCGACGCATCGTTGTCCGGTGGCGCCTGGTGGTACCGTCCCAGCGTCAGGATGCTCCCGTGGAACAGACCCGTGTTGTTCCCCGTCTCGGTCAGGACGACCGGTTCCTGATCCCCCGTAACCGTCGACTCCACGAGCACGTTCAGCGTGTCAGGCACAGCAATGTTCGCGTTCTCGTCGGGCTCGAGCAGCTCCATATAGAGCCGCGCGCCCTCCTCGAACTGATTCACCTCGATGTAGGCGCTGTCCGTGAACCGCAGCACGCTCGGCGTACCCAGGATCGGCCCCACCAGCCACTCGATCAGGTTGGCGTCCGCGGCCTTCTGCAGCGGCCCGCCCGCCCGGTACGTCTCATCGTACGAGCCCTCCGGGTCCCCCGCTGTCGGGCCATCGGGGTCGTAGTGGTAGACTGGCGTGAACTTGTCGCTCGCCGTGAAGTAGTGTCTGTACTGCCCCCAGTCCACGAAGTCCGTGGCGCTCAACTGCACCTCATAGCGCTTGCCATCCGCCACATTCGTGTCTGTTGGATCAACCCCGTTCATCGCCACGACCATGTTGGCCGTTGCCGCCGGCCAGGCCTGGTGCCGGTACACCAGTCTCACGTAGGCCGGCATCAGCCCCGCCAGGGACGTGTACGTGACTCCCAGCGTGAAGACGTCCGACTTGCTCCCGTGGCGGCTCGCGGGGACGATCGTCACGTTGCTCAGTGTCGGCGGATTCGGCGGCCTCACCGCGAAGTCGTTCGACTTCCACGGCGCGCCCCCGGCGTCCACCACGTCCGCCCCGGCCACCGTCTTCCACGTCTCGGCGTCAGCCGGAGCCGCCAGGTGTGCCGCATCTCTGATATCGTTCGCGTCTGCCGGGTTCCCGTAGAGCGTGTTGTTCGGCCCGTCCTCGTCCACCAGACGGACATAGTACACGTCGTCGGTGGGGACGCCCGGTGTGCCTCCATTGTCGAACCAGGTGGGTATCTCGAGTTCCAGCCAGTGCGCTCCGCCCGCCAGGTCCACGTCCGCTGCGATGTTGAACGACACCAGCAGATGGATCGGCCCCCCGGCGTTCACCGTCAGGTCGAGCCCATCGAACAGCAGATCGGTGGCGTTCGAGAAAACCGCCTCTGCCAGCTTGGTGTCCTGCGCAGGCTCCAGCGCACCGTTCTGGTTCGTGTCCAGCCACAGCTCGGCCAGATCCACGTCGTCCTGCGGCATCGTGGGTGTATGCCCAACGCCCGCGTCGGGATTGCACCGGAACCGCAGCCGCCGGACTATCGCCCGGTCGTGGTCCACGCTCATCAGCATCCGCATCACAGGCACGCGCTGCTGCATCGGCTGCACGTAGCCCGGCGCCAGGCTGCTGGACGAGATGAACACCGTGTCCGTCCCCTCCAGCACCTCGCCCACCGCAGTCTGGATCGGGAAGCGCGCCGCCCCGAAGGAGAACTGGGCCGCGTTGCGGACCCGCTCCTGCACCGTGCCCGGGGCCTGTGGCATCAGGTAGCGAGGCTCAGGCAGGTCGGCGCCCAGCGTGATCTTCGGGTTGATCTGCGCCGTCTCCCCCACGTCGTAGGTCACGAACAGGTCCCGCGCCTCGCCCAGCGGCACCTCGTAGTTCAGCTGGCTGAACAGCGCCTGCTGATTCGTCACTGTCGTCCAATTGAGCAGACTGTCCGAGGCCGGGTCGAAGTTGCCGTCCCCGTTGTCCACCCATATCTTCGCCCGCGCCACGTCCGGGTCATTCGGGCTCGATCCGCTCTCCAGGATCCGCACGTCCTGGATCGTCACGTCGTCCATGGACATGTACCGGTAGTCGCCCGGCGTGTACGCGCGGTTGTCCAGCGTCAGCTTCAGCAGCGAGACGTTCTGCAGGCCCTGCCACGCCAGCTGGTCCGGCACCGCATCGCTGTTGATGATATCCCGCCAGGCGCTGCCCCCCGTCGCCACGACCTCCGCGGGCCGCACGTAGATGTCGGCGTACGCCATCGCGCGGCTGACGCGGATGTTCAGCACTCGCGTGAAGCTGTCCGCTTCGGTATCGCCGATCTTCTGCGGCCGCCCGTCAATCCCGTGATTGTTGAACAATCCGTGGCTGTATGCCCGCGGCGCCGGACGAGGCGAGGAGCTGCCGCCCAGCCAGTCATCCAGCCGGAAGTTCCACTGACAGAAGTTCGGGTTGGCGTCTGGCAGGTCGGGCGGCCCACCAAAGGGGTCACCGGCAATACTCCCTGGGCCTTGGCTCGTGCTGTTGACTTCCAGCTCGTTCAGCCCGTCGGCCTGCACGATCGAGCACTTCATCAGGCCCTCGACGATCTGGCCTACACCCCGGTTGTCAATGTGGTACACGTAGATGCCCTTCGGGCTCTGGTCCCCGAAGTAGCCAGCGGGCTGGGCATCAGGCACGTCGCGGTACTCAACCAGGTAGTGCTCCTGCCAAGCGGCTGGCGGCACCCCGTCCACTATGTAATAGGGGTTCGCTGGCAGCTTGTAGACGATCGGCTCGCGCAGGACGCCCTCGACGGCAGGGATCTCCGAGTTCGGCCGGTCGCTTTCGAGAGCCACGAGCTTATCCCCCGACAGCCACCCGACGCCGATCTTGTGATACGCATCCACCCGCACGCCGCCGAAGGCCATCACGCTGTAGGGCCCCATCGCGGGACATTCGAAGTACAGCGGGTTGGGTGGCTGACCGTTCAGCTTGTTCGTGTAGAAGTCCATGTCGTACAGGTCGCCGAAGCCAAAGGTATGTCCCATCTCATGGGCGAAGGTCAGCAGGCCCGTGGTCTCACCTATGGTCACCATCGAGCCGCCCGCGTGAGCGATGATGCTTCCCCAACTGCTTGGCGCGCTGTACGTCCCGCCGCCCTCACTGGGCGAGTCGCCGGCGAATATGTACACCGTGCGGTTGTACGCCGACCCCAGCTGGATGCCCGCGTCCGTCATGGCGGCATTGACGTCGGCTCTCATCCCGCCCGCGCTGTGCGCTCCCGCGTTGTCGTTGTTCGGGAAGCTAAAGTACCCGAGCTGCATCCGGTCACCGCCGCCCAGGGCCGACGGCAGCCCGCAGTCGAAGGGATAGGGACGCGGCTTGCGGTTATCCCCACCCGGCTCGCTGTCGCCGCCGATATCGTCCACGGAGCTGCCATGATTAATGTGCTCGATCTGGTACGGGCCGCGCGTGCGGTTCACGAAGTGGTCGTGGCAGTAGTAGTCGAAGCTCTTGAACCGGTTCCCGGTGGTGTACGGCGGGTTCTGCGCGCCGACCGGTGTCACGCCGCACTGAAGCGCCACATCCGCCTGCGTGAACAGAGTGTTGGGCAGAGCACCGCAGCCCCGATCCTGAGCCGCCGATCTGGGGCTGACAGCCCCGTCGGGCGGACTGGCGCCCACGACCGGATCTTCCGCTGGGGATGGGTCTATCTTCCGCGAGCGCCAGACGTAGCCCGCACCGTGGGTCGTTTCCACGGCCCAGTGCTCGCCTGCCCAGATCGCGAAGTCCGTGGTGCTGGTAGCCCCGATCTTCGTGAATTCCCAGTCCACCTCCGCGTAGGTCCAGCGGCGCCGATCGTACGGGTCCCCGATCTGGGTGGTGTTGGCCCCGCTCAGGGCGATCCGCACCCACCCGTTCTGGTCGTCCGCCACGTTGTCAACGTCCCTCTGCCGCACCCAGAGCGTGGGCCACGGTGGGCTGGAGCCCAGGAACTCGTCCTCGTATAGTATGGTCAGCTTGGACCCCGTCAGGCTCGCGCGAAGTATCTCGCGGGTCACGCCGTCCGACGCCTCGATCTGCGAGGAAGGCCGGATCAGAGGTGTGCCCGGCTGAACCATGTAGATCGGGTCAGGTCCCGACGGGTAGGGCAAGCGGTCCAGAACGTGGTGGGTCTCGATCCAGCCGTACACGTCCGTTGGGGCGCCCGTTATGTTGATGTTGCCGTTAGAGTTGGACCAGTAGTAGTTGTGCAGCGAGCTCGCCCAGCCGCCCATGCCTGGCGGGGCCATGCCCCCAGTGAAGTTCAGGTCGAAGACGTGGCGATACCAGTAGTCCTGCAGCTTCGGCGTCGTCGGGCCGTCGGCGGCATTGGGCACCCGCGCCGGGTGCTCGTCATCCCACTGGGCCTGCGTCCCCAGCGGCTCGCCGCCAGCGGCCGGCATGCGCCCGCCAGGCGAGTCGATGTACCAGTCAACCGTCCCGGGCCAGGTCAGTGGGTTGCCGGGGTCCACCGACGGGTCAACATGCCGCTGCCTGCCCTGGGGATCGAACTCGTAGTACAGGTCCGGTGAGCCGCGCGAGCCGTTGCCGTCGCCCAGCGGCGCGCGGTCTCTCCACGCGGGGAACCGGGCGCAGATGACTGCCACGCGGATGTTCGTCGCTGCGGTCGCGCCCCGCCCGGCCGTTGTGGCCGCGGTCGTAGCCACCTGGCCGCCCGCGCCGAACCACGCCGGGGCGACCACCAGGCCGGAATCACGCAGGTTCCGCATGGCCCTGAGGGCACCCGTCCAGCCCTTCGCCCTGGCGGCACGCTCGAACACCCGCCAGAAGGCCAGGCCCTCGGGCGACGAAGCGGGCACAGCCCGACCCGTCCCCAGGAACCGCACCGATTCCTTGCCGGCCTTCGTCCCGTCTACCTCGATGAAGTCCAGCGTCGCACCAGGCGGGATGTCGAACCGGTCCACGATCCGCTGCCCGTCGTTGAGAAGCGCCGCCCGGTGCATCTCGCTCACGGCGTCCCTGCGCGATAGCCCCATATTCTCCTGCAGGAAGCTCAGCGCGTACTCGGTCTGCGGCCCGAGGCCAATCTCCCCGGGCGCTACCGGCGCCTCCCTGCTGAGTATCCACCCGCAGGATACGAGTATTAGGGCGGCAAATGATGTCAGGCCTAGTACGATCTTTGCCGTGCGCATGTAGCTCGCACCTCTTTGGCAGACGTCTCGGCGCTTGCCTGTGTCCCCAACGACACCTCTGGCTTGTGAGCTTCCGCGCTCCACAAGGCCAACCAGCATGTATGCTCTGCGCCCTGCGCGCGGTCTACCTGCGGACCGTCACCTGGGCGACCGCGGCCACCTGCTGGCCGTTCTCCGCCATGGCCACGATCCGCACAATGTACCGGCCCGCCGGCACCGGCGAGCCCTGAGCGTTCCGCAGATCCCAGGCCAGGCTGTTCACACCCGCGGCCGCCGCCTGGTCCGTCGCCAGCACCCGCACGGTACGGCCCGCGATGTTCAGCACCTCGGCCTGCACCCTGGCCTGCGCCGACAGACTGAAGGTCACGACGGCGCGGCTCCCCTCCTGAGTGGCCTGGGCCGACGACACCGCCAGGCAACTGGCGCCCTTGTCCTCGATGATCAGCTCGAGGTGGCGCACCTGGCCGGGCTCGGCCTGCATCACGTAGCGCCGCTGCGTCCTCATGTAGGTCGCGCGGCCCGTGTCCAGGTCCTTCAGCATTACCGCCTTGTCCGACGGCACGTGGGACAGGTCGGGCAGTTCCACGGCCACCTCGTTCGCCCCCGCGGGCGCCACCACACCCAGCTTCCAGGTCATCCGTGGGGATGCCTGGCTCCTCACCGCCGCCGACCAGGCCTGACCGTCCTCCTCGACGTACAGGTCCACCATGCCCGCCATGGCGGGTGGGTTCTCCACCTTCATCTCGCCCGCCGCCAGCGTTCCCACCAGGGTGGCCGCGTCCCGGCTCCCCTGCACCGAGGCTGCTATCGGCACCAGGAAGTCACCGGCCTGCAGCTCCCGCTCCTGCTGCGGCTCGGCAGAGGCGACCCCGGGCAGTACTCGCAGCGTGGTGGTGTCGAGGCCGTAGATCCAGAAGGCCGCGTTGGTCGGCACCGTGTCCACAATGCCCTGGCCCGGCACACTCGCGACCATCAGGTAGGCGTTGTTCGGCTTGTCATAGATGAAGCCGTAGTTCCGCACCGGCATGCCCGCGGCGATCCCCAGGGCTGACCACAGCATGGGCCGGCCGAGGGGGTTCGCCAGCATGTTCCAGCCGCGCCACACGTTCATGTCTATCGTTGCGTTCGGGTTCAGCGGCCGGCTCGCGAAGGTAGCCACCATGTCATTGGGCGCCAGGATCCAGAAGCCGCGCCCGGGCTCGACGCGCAGAATCTCCGGCAGCGTGCCCGTCGTCCGCGCCGCCACATAGGCGTTCGGCTGGCTCAGGGCCAGCACCGGATCCCACCGGGCCACCCTCCGGTCGCCCACCTGGAACACGTTCAGCGGGTGATCATCGAGCGGGAAGGCCGGCACACCCACGAAGTTGTAGTCTCGCCCCAGTGCGATCTGGGTGACCTCCAGGGCCTCGAAGTCCACGCCTGTCGTGTCACCCGACAGGTCCAGCGTGGTCTGCGGCGGCTGGAAGGCCCACCCCGTCTTCTCGACGCGCACCGTGTACCGCCCCGGAGGCAGGCTGGCGAAGACGTAGGTGCCGGGCTCGGCCGTGTTCGCCGTCTCGACAACCGCCCCGGCTTCGTTGAGGACCGTTACGCGGGCGTTCGCCACCGGCGTTCCCAGAGCCGTGGCCACGCGCCCGCTCAGCGAGTACCTGAGCGGCGTGGCCGTGAAGTTCTGGTTGCTCGCGTCCGCGTTCACCAGGCGCACGTCAAGCGAAGCGGGGGCGAAGGCGTACCCCTGCAGCGTGGGCACCACTGTGTGCGTGCCCGCCGGCAGGTCAGCCAGCACGTAGCGGCCCTGACCGTCGGTGGTGGCCATCCACGAGCCTGCCGTTATCTGCACGCCGACCAGCCCAGCGCCGCCGGCGAGCGTGACACGCCCGCGGATGTCGTACCCGGGCAGGGCGACGAAGTCAACGCCGAGCTGGGCCGGAGGCACGTCCACTACCTTGAACTGGGGCGTGAAGGACCAGTTGGCCAGAGCCGGGCGCACCTCGTACCGCCCATCGGCCAGACCCGTCACCTCGTAGGCGCCGTTAGCGCCCGTGGTGGCCGTAAAGGGCCCAACCTGCACCTGCACGTTGGCCAACGGCGTCCCGTCGCTCTGGCGCACCGTACCGGCACAGCGATACGTCTGAGCCCCGGCTATCGTGAACTGCCACGTAGCCGACGTCACGTTCGGATTCGGGTCGCGCCGGTCCTGCGCCGTTACCGCGACCTCCACCGTCGCGAAGTAGGGGAAGTCGGTCTCGGGATCGAACAGCACCCCAAGCCTACTGGGCATGGCCGAGGTGTCGAGCGTCTGCGTGCCGAGCACCGGCTGCCAGGCCGTCTGGCCTCGCTCGCGCATCCGGATGGTCACGCCCAGGTTGGCCTGATCCACTCCGGCGCCCGTGTCCTCGACCGCGAAGGAGATGTTCGTCCTCGGTGAGACGTCCACTTCGTCCTCAGAGGGTTGCCTGTCCACGATCTGCGGCGGGTTGTCGTCCGTGCTCTGCCGCGGCCCAACCGTGGGTGTGGCCGTGGACTCGTTCGTGCCGTCCCACGCCGTGATCCTGTACCAGTACTGCTGCCCGTCCACAACGCCCTGGTCGTTGAAGGATGTGGACCCCGCGGGCACGGTGTCCGTTGGCGTGGACGGGAAGCCCGTGGCCGTCTCGGACCGGTAGATGCGGTACTCGGTCACATCCTGGGCGGAGTCGGGCGCCGTGCTGGCCGGGTCGTCCGGCGACAGGTCCCAGGCCAGATACAGCGTCGCGCCGAGGCCCGGGTTGCTGACGCGCAGGTTGGCGGGGGGCCGCGGCGCGTTGTTGTCTATCGCCCGCACGGGCCCCGCCTCGTTGCTGTAGACCGACTCCCGGTTGCCCGCATCTACGGCCGTCACCACGTAGTAGTAGTCCGTATTGTCCTGCGGCTCGTTGCCGTCGCCCGAGTTCGCCTTGTTGTCCTGGTAGGTATACGTCGAGCGATGCCCGATGTCGTTCAGGTCGAGCTCCTTCAGAGGCTCCGCTCCATAGCCGTTGGGCGCTGTCGCGCGGTAGATGCGGTACATCGCCACGTCGTTGGCCCCACCGGCGTCGTCAAGGCTCGCGTTCCAGGACAGGTCAATGGAGTTGCCCTCGTCCCTGGGCGTGTCCTTGGCGATCAGCTTCTGTGGCTCTCCCGGCGGCTCATCAACGACCGGCCCGCGGTTCGAGTCCGGCGACGCGGGGAGCCGGGCCCTGTCCACACCGTCCGACGCCACGAAGAAGTACGTGTGCGGGTCTCCGGCCACCAGCCCGGAGATGGTGAACTGGAAGGTGGCCCCGTCGGTGTAGTCCTCATCGTTCGGGTCCACCGGCTGCATGTCATAGGGCTGGTGGTCAATGTAGACCTGGACGTACTCCGGCGGGTTGCCCGTCATCCCCGCGAACTGGTCCGTGTCCTTGTAGATCACCGTGTACGTGAAGGTCGTCTGGCTCGTCCCATCGTTCGGGTCCAGACCAGGCGGGTTGGTGGGGTCGCTCCCGTTGTCGTTGCCCGGGTACTCCAGCGTCGGCGGAGTATTCGGCCCGACGTTCGGGCCCGGCGCCGAGTCCGTCGGCGCACTCGTGGCCGGGTCTATCGGTCCTACGAACCGCAGCTTGCCGTCGCCCGGCGGCGGGTTCGGCCACCCGAGCGCCGGGTAGGTCAGCACGCCGTCGGAGCACTGCGCTCGGAAGACGTGCCGTCCCTGACCCAGCCGCACCTCGGGTGACAGGTAGACGGCGCCGTCGCTGTAGACCTTGTCGTTGGGGTCGCGCGGCACCATATCGAGGAGCAGGCTCGGCGTCGTTGCGTCCCCGTCCACACCCACGCGAAGCAGCGACGGCGGATCGTCCTCGGGGTCCACGTAGGTCACATAGAAGGTGAACTCCGTCGCCGTCGTGCCATCGTAGTCCGCCGGGTCCGCTGCTCTCGGCACGAGCCGGAAGTCCGTCAGATGCGGGGCGCTGTTCCCGATTACCTCCGGCCCGACGAACCACCCACTGCCGGGCAGGAACACCTGCTCGCCCTCGACCTTCACGTTCGGGTCGTCCCGGAACAGCCAGCTACCCCAGTCATCCCAGTACTCGAAGAAGTAGCGGTGCACCCCCGATCGAAGCACGACCGTGGTGGCCGTCTCGAACTTGAAGACCGCACCGTTCGTGTAGTCTGTGTCCGCCGAGTCCACCTGGCTCATCGTGCCTGTGAACCAATCCGCCACTGTGAACTGGTCGTTGGCCACCAGGTTGACGTTCTCGTGCAGCGCTGTCAGGACGACCTCGTCGCGCGTGTTGGACGCGATCCGGTACTTGGCTCCCGCCAGCAACTGCACCCACTTCCCCGCCAGGGCCGCGTCGGCGTAGTACTTCCGACCCGTGTTCGGATCGGCACTGTCAGTCTGGTACTGGAAGGTGAACGGGTCGCCCGGCACGCTCCTGACGCGCTTGACCGTGCACGAGCCCAGGTCGTTGGAGAACAGGTCCAGGTAGATGAGGGGCCGGAAGACCCTGTCACCGCGGCCCTGAGGCGTGCCGATGCCCTGCCACTGGTAGTCGCTGAGCACCTGCTGATCCAGGTCGCTGTAGGTGACGTAGAAGACGAAGTTCTCGCCCTCGCGGCCCACGGCCGGCGTGACCTGGGGCGCCGAGAGCTGCGGCGGCTGGTTCACGCGGAACCAGTAGCAGTCGGGGGCAACGCCGGTCTGCGGATCGGGCACGACGCCGATGTCGCCCGGGTCGTCGAGAGTGCCGCCGCCAGGCTGCTGGTATCTGTCGGGCCGGTTGGGGAAGATGGCCGTGTTCGTCCCGTCGCTGGCGGAGAAGTGGTAGTTGTAGTCCCCCGAGCCGCCACCGCCCGGCAACTGGGCAGCAGACAACTGGTAGTAGAACACGCAGCCGTCCGTGTAGTCATTGTCCAGAGGGTAGGCCTTCTGCATCGTGTAGCCGCGGTATGTCCCCGGGGCGCTGCCGGCGGTGTTGCGCCGCACCCAGAGCTGGATCGAGCCCGGCGCCAGGTTGTCCGACTGCCAGTAAACCACCCGGAAGGTGTACGTAGTTGATCGCGTCCACTTGCCGCCCACGTAGGGCGTCGAGTAAGTGTCCGGCGTGATGTTGACGAAGTTTGGCATTATGGTGCCGTCGTTGCAGAACCGGATCGGCACCGGCCCCAGGTTCGAGCTGCCAGGCCCCGGGTACCGCGCGAAGTTGGTGCCTACCCACCCCGCCTCCACGTTCTGTGGCGGCGGATCCGTTGGCAGCAGCCGGTCAGGGTAGAAGGGCCTCTCCGGGTCCCAGGGCTCCCCCCTGTCGGCCAGCGGGTTGAAGGGGAAGGGCAGCGAGTTGTACGCGCTCGGCCCAATGGATGTCTCGCCCACGCTCGGGCGCATGAATCCGGGCCACGTATCGCTCAGGTTCGGCTCGGGGTCGGCAGCGGTCGGGGCGGTCGGTGTAAGGTCACGCGCCGGGAAGAAGGGATGCCCGGAGAGCACGGGGTCACACTTCGGATACTGAGTGGGATCCTGCGAGTTGAAGGGGTACCCAAAGCCGCCGCCCGAAGTGTCTTGGTCGTCGAACCGCCGGTTGCTGAGAGACGTGGGAGCGACCGGGATCCTCTGAGCGGCAACGCCGGGGGTACTGTAGAGCGGCTCCAGCTCAATGGGCGCACGCGCCGTGTCCTTGTAGATCGGGATTATGCGCTGGTTGAGGCCGTCGGGCGAACTGATCCACTGGTTGGCCTCCACCAGAGCCACGCGCCCCTCCAGGCCGGGACGGCCTATCTGTACCCATCCCACATTGCCGCTTCCCCACCAGGCTACCGGCTTGATGTCGTCCGTGGCCCAGAACTCGTACTTGTGCCCGCCGCGGAAGAAGGTGACGTAGTTGTTCGACACGGGCCGACCCTCAATCCCGCTGGAGTAGGCATCCCAGGCATCCTGGAAGGTCGGGTCCTGAGGGAACAGGAAGACCGTGTCAATCCAGTTCTGGTAGTCGGTCGGGAGCACCTCGAACCGGTAGATCTGCCCGTCCGCCGGGTCGTCGTCGCCGGCGTCCTCCCGTATCATGAAGTGCGGGTGGTCGTAGTCCTCGTCCAATACCAGCAGCACGCCGCCGTCCTGCCAGTTGATCACGTAGCCCTGCCGGTCGGCGAAGGAATCCTGCCAGGGGTGCAGTATCCATGGGTCGTTGTTGCCCCCCTGCGTGCCATATGACTGGAAGCGCTGCGTGTTGAAGTCGTACGTTGCGTAGTCCAGGTCAACTATGCTCGAGTTCTCGGCGGGCGGCGTCCCCAGAGCGTCGTACCCCATCCACCGGCAGCGCATCTGCTGCGACCATGCGCGCTGGGTCGCCCCAGGCATGATATGGGTCTGGTACCGCACGCGCCAGATGTAGCGGGAGCTGGACGAGCCGTTGTCGGGACCCACCGGGCTCTGAGGGTTGGCCGCATCCACCGACAGAGGGTCAATGTTGGCGGCGGGGCCCGCATACCACTGCAGAGCGTCGTTGTCGTCAGGCACGGTTATGTACGAGCCGCTCACGGTGTCGGTCGTCGGGTTGCCGCCCGCGGTCCAGTGGGTCCAGTACCCCCAGAAGGTGTATTGATAGTCGCGCCCCCAGCCCACGGTGCCGATCGTGTTGGGGCGGAAGCAATCAGTCCAGATGCTCCACGAGGGCCTGTAGACGGGCGCGGCGAAGGGACCGATCGTGATATTGATGTTGCGGGTCCCGAGGCTGTTGACCACCACGCCCACGGAGTAGGGCGTCTCTCCCGGGTTCAGGCCCTGCACATACGGATAGCTCATCCCGAGTCTGATGCTGGTGTCCCGGGAGGTGTTGCCGTCCAGATCGTAGCGGAAGCGCACTCCTTCGGCATTGAAGGAGAAGGTCCACAGCTCGGTCTCGCCCCACGTGATGTTGAAGCGGAACCATCGCTGGGAGTTCTCCGAGGCAATCCGGGGCCATACACCTGTCCCACTGAAGGCCAGGGAGATTGCCGCCTGTGTGACCGAGGGGAGTAGGAGTGCGAGGGTGAGAGAGGCGAGCACAGCGGTGTAGCCAGCCCAGCTGCGTTGATTGCGCCGACCCATTAATGTCCACCTTCCTGGACACCCGGATATGGAGGTGCAACAGCTACCGCCCGCGCCGGCACAACGACACCCATGCCAGCGCTGCGATCGGGCCCTGCCCTGCCCGGTACCGACCTTGACACGGGGATTATACATTAGCTAGCACCCCTCAGTCAACCGAACGAGCACCCACCCATCTGGCGATTGCCGCCCCGCCGAGCGGAAGCGCCAGACGCTCGTGGGTTGGAGCAGGTGTTGGGGCTTCCCGAGTCGGGCCTTCGTGGAGATCGAGCAGGCGCTGCGCGTGCCCTCACCTCAAGCGACGGGGTCTTCGCAACGGGATGCCCGCATCCTCCCAAGCCGCCCGACTGGGCCCTCTCCCCCGTCCCGCAAGGGCCCCGGGTACCACTCCCCCGGACCGGAGGCCCGGCGCCCGTGGTCAGGCCCGCCCAAGCGAGGATGACTACCCTTCCAGCGGGGCTTCGCCGCGCTCCAGGGCCAGCAGTCGCCGCTTCCAGAACAGGCCCGCGGAGAAGCCGCCAAGCCCGCCGTCCCCTCGCACGACTCGGTGACAGGGCACAAGGACGGGGGTCGGGTTGCAGGCCAGGGCTTGCCCCACCGCGCGGGCAGCACCCTTGGAGCCGGCGACTGCCGCCGCGAGGGCTCCGTAGCTCGTCACGATTGCGTAGGGAATGAGACAACATACGTCAAGGACAGCTCGCTGGAACTCCGTCAGGCCTTCTGGCTCAACGGGTGTCCTGAACTCGCTTCGCTGCCCCGCGAAGTACTCCTCGAGCTGGCCCGCCGCTTGCGCCGCCATCTCCTCCGCACCCCGGCTATCGCCCTGAAGCGCCAGCCGCTGGCCCAGGAGGACCCGACGCACACCCCGCTCGCACGCTACGACGCTAACGGGTAGACCATATGGATATACGACCCGTATGGCCATTGGTTCCATCTCTTTCGCCCCTGCCGCCCGCCTTCCCAGCAAGAGCTGCCTCCGGTCACGAAAAGGAGCGCCAAGGGTGACCCATCGGCGCTCCCGGCTCACCGACCCGCGGTCACCGTCGGCCCCGGTACCGCGGTTCCTGACCCTACCACTCGGTCGGGATGTCCACCACGCTGCTGATGGTGCTCCCGTCCTGGGCCGTCCTGGACACTCGGATAATGAGGAACTCCGCCTTAGCCTTACGGGCCTCCTGGACGGCGGCCTCGTAGTCTTCGAGCGATCGGACCTCGGCGTTGTTGATCCTGGTGATCACGTCGCCCTTCTGCAGCCGGCCACGCGTCGGGCTGTCGGCCTCCACGCCCAGAACCACCACGCCCTTGACGTCGGGCAGCTTGAGCGTCGTCTTCAGGGCATCCGTCACCTCGGACACCCGCAGGCCCAGCAGTCCGACCTCCGGCTTGGGCGGCTCCTTCTTCTCCTTCTCGGTCCCTGCGTATCTGGCCGGCATCTCTCCCAGCTCGATGGTCACCTTGATCTGCTTCTTGCCTCTGATCACGGTGAGCTCCACTCGCGAGCCGGGCGGCTGGTCGGCCACGGCCTTCTGCAGGCCCCAACTGTCGCGCACGGGCTGGGTGCCCACCGCGACTATGGCGTCGTCTTCCTTCAGGTCGCTCTTGGCGGCCGGGGCCTCGGGCTGGATACTCGTGACCAGTGCGCCACCCTCAGGCGCTCCGTAGAACTTGCGCATGTTGGGCGTCAGGTCCTCGATGGTGATCCCGAGCCACCCACGCGCAACACGGCCGTGCTGGATCAGGGCCGGCACCACTCCCTGCGCGGTCTCAGAGGGTATGGCGAACCCGATGCCGACGTTGCCCGGCACCATCCCTGGCGAGACGATCGCCACGTTGATGCCTACCACCTCACCCCGCAGGTTCACGAGCGGACCGCCGCTGTTGCCTGGGTTGATCGCGGCATCGGTCTGGATGATGTCGCCGATCCGGATGTACTCGTTCTGCCCTGGCAGGAACCTGCCCTTGGCGCTGACGATACCCACGGTGACGGTCTGCTGCAGCCCGAAGGGAGCGCCGACCGCCATGGCCCACTGCCCAACCTCGGTCGTGCTGGAATCGCCGAGCTTGAGGGTCGGCAGCTTGCGCCCCGCATCCACCTTCAGCACGGCCAGCTCCGTACGGGGGTCCTCGCCGACGACCTTGGCGTCGTACTGGCGACCGTCCTCACCGCGGTCGTGCAGCGTGACCTTGATGTCGCTGGCGCCACCGACCACGTGCGCGTTAGTCACTATGTAGCCGTCCTCCGACCAGACCCAACCCGAGCCGAGGCTCTGCGCGCGGCGCTCCAGATCTCTGGGCGTCTCTGTGTCGCCCTCGCCCTGTTCCTTGTCGAAGGGCTGTCCCTTGAAGTCAAAGGGGAAGGGGAACTGGCGGAAGAACTCCTCAGGACCCGGCATTCCCCTTGCCTGCTCGCGAGTGACCCGCTCGGCGCTTATGTTCACCACAGCCGGCACCGTCCGCTTCGCCACCTCGACGAAGGACTGCTCCACCGACGTGGCTGCCGCAGTCTGGGCCTGCACTGGCGAGACGGCGACGCTCTGGCCACGTAGTCCATAGAGGACCAGGAACGTGAGCAGAGCGCCCAACACGCCTGCCAGCAAGATGATCACTAGATGAGAGTGGCGATGGCCAAATCCCTCTCTGTCCATGGACCTTCTACCTCCTTACTTCGGGGCGTTTCGGTGCCGCGATGGGCCGGCCCCCCGGGGAACCACCCCGATTGCTTGACTCCTTAAGACGTTCGACGGCGGCGAAGTGTTTGCATGGGAGCCAGGGCCGGTCCATCCCAGCCTATTGCAGAACGCCCTCTATCGCTCGCACGATCGAGGCCTCGGGCTGCGCCCCAAGCAACCGGTTGACCACCTGTCCACCATTGAAGAAGAAAAGGATTGGTATGGCCCTAAGGCTGAAGCGGGTCGCCAGGTCGGGGTTGTCGTCGATATTGACCCTGACCATCTTCATCCGGCCGGCAAAGCGCTCTGCCAGCCTCTCGATCACCGGGGCCACCATCAGGCAGGGCTGGCACCACGGTGCCCAGAAGTCCACGAGTACCGGTGTGGCGCTCTGCAGTACCTCGGTGTCGAAATCGGCGCTATTGACTTCCTGTACGTGATCCATGTCTAGTCCTCCTGGGCTGAATCACACGCATCTTGGCCCGCAACTTCGTGCCAAGCCGCCAGCCCGCCGACCCAAGACCGATGCCGATGGCATTGGCGGCCCAGTCCGTGGCGCTCACCGACCGACCGTGCACGAAGCCCTGGCCTAGCTCACTCACCGTGCTCCAGACGAGGCCCACGACCAGCGCCAGCAGAAGCCCGGACCTCACCGTTCCTCTGCCCACTGCGGGCACGAGCAGCAGGCCCAGAACCGCGAAGCCCATCCCGTGCGTCCCCCAGTCGGCAGTCGGGGCTAGGACCGGGGGCTGCGGCGACCAGCACTCGACCAGTATCACCACCATCCACGCCGCTGCCAGCCCACGCCATATGAGCCTGCCGTCAACGGTCACGGACACCCCGACCTGACCGGTAGCGCTGGAAGAGCTGTCCCCATCCGGTGCCTCGCAGGACGCGACGCGTCCGCCAGTAGCCCACGCAGGGATACCAGAAAACGTCGTGGTACAGCCTCGAGGCAAGGTACGACCAGGGGACAATCGGCGTGCGGAGAAGCGCGACCTCCAGTGGCTTCAACGGTCCCCAGTAGATGGCCTTCTGGCCGCGGCTGGCGAAGGTGTCCCCGACCTGGAACCCCCAGTCCTCCTCTGCGATGTCCTCGTCGCCTACGACCCTGATCTCGCGCGGGTCCCCTACGCCGAGGCCCGCTTCATGCGCCAAGCGTATATACCCCAGTCGCATGGGGTCGAAACCCATCGTCTTGGCCGCCAGCGAGTCTATGGCGACCTGGTCGGCGCTGGCCAGGATGACGTTCTTCACGTGCGGGACCATGCACCTCGGGCCAGCGCCGTCTCCCGCGATCGTGCCATCCATGACAGCGAGGATTCCGGGGTGGATCTCGTACTGTATCCTCAGTAGGTCCACCAATGTCTCATGGATGTGCGCATGGGTCCAGTGACGGTTGAGGTCCAGCAACCCCCCGAAGGCGTTCTTCATGGCCCCCGTCGTCGTGGTGAAGACATGGGTTTTGACGGTGGGCAGGTGGACCGCGTTCCGCCCGACCAGAGCCGCCGGTATCCTGATCCCGCCATCACGGAAGATGTCTTGCAGTACCAACATCTCCGCCGCGGGCTGGTAGGTTACCCACTCGACCTTGTCCTTCTCGAAGAGCCAGACGAACTCCAGACCGTGCCGCCGCGCCGGCTCAAGGAGATGGTTTCGCACCGATCCGGTCCGCGGGTTCACCACGACTGTGGAGTTCTGGGCCGGGACTATGTCCTCCGGCGCCCAGCCTGCTTCCAGAAGCGCCTGCGTCACGCCGTCGAACTGCCAAGGCGTCGTCGAGCAGGCGGGCATGTAGAAATGCCAGGAGATGTTGATCTTGAGGATCGTGGCCGCGTCGCGCGCCAGGACGTCCGGGAACCCGGCGAGGCTCATACACCGCTTGATGTCCTCGATGACGGTCTCTGGCGACGTGCGGACCGCGGCAACGAGACCGCGCTGGGCGTCGGGCGGGCCGTACCTCTCGGGCCTGGTACCCTCCACTACGCGTGATTCAGGCGTCATCTCACATCCCTCGCCGCGGCGATCGCGGGCCTTCAGGGGACACACGAATAGACGCGCCGCGATGGGCTCCTTGGGTGCTCGCACCCGGCTTCGAGGCAAGCTCGAGCCGAGTCCCATCCCGTCGGGGCCGGGAATCATTCTATCCACGGCTGGCAAGTGCGTCAACGGCGGCGCCTCGTGCCGGGCACGGAGCCCCGCGGAGGCGTCCGTGGGCCCCGAGACTCCCGGGCGGAACGCGGCAAGAAGGCGCACGGTATAATGGCGGGTGGCAGCCCCGCGAACCGTTCCGGGCGGCGGAAGGGGCCGCCTAGCGCGAGCAGCAGCGGAGGGCAGGCCAGATGCATGGCGTCAGCGATCGAGCCAGGCTGATTCGACAGGCGGCAGGCCGGGAGCCGGCAGACTTGGTCATCAGAAACGTTGCTGTGCTGGACGTCATCTCGGGCGTGCTGAGGGAAGCGGACGTGGCCCTCTGCGGGGAGCGGATCGCGGGCGTGGGACGCTACGAGGGACGCGAGGAGATTGGGGGGCACGGCCTGGCAGCCCTTCCGGGCCTGATAGACGGCCACATGCACCTGGAAGCCAGCATGTTGTCACCGGAGCAGTTCGCGCGAGTGGCCGTTCCGGGGGGCACGACGACCGTGGTGGCCGATCCGCACGAGATAGCCAACGTGGCCGGCATGGAGGGGCTTCGGTACCTGCTGGACGCAGCCGCGACCGCGCCCCTGGACGTGTTCCTCATGGCGCCGAGCTGCGTGCCCGCGACGCACCTTGAGACCTCGGGGGCACAGATCGGCCCGGGCGAGGTGGAGGAGCTGCTGTCCTGGCCAGGGGTCCTCGGCCTCGGCGAGGTGATGAACTTCCCTGGCGTGGTCGCCCAGGACCGGGAAGTGCTGCGCAAGATCGCCGCGGCGGCCGGCCGCGTGGTGGATGGCCACGCGCCACGGCTAAGCGGACCCGCCCTGCAGGCTTACCTTGCGGCGGGACCACGCTCGGACCACGAAAGCACGACCCTGGAGGAGGCCCGGGAGAAGCTCGACGCGGGGATGATGGTGATGGTCCGTGAGGGGGGCGCGGCGAGGAACCTCGCCACCCTCTGTCCTCTCCTCCAGGGCGATACGGCCTGGCGCTGCGCGCTGGTGACCGACGACTGCAACGCCCGCCGTCTCGCCGAGCACGGGCACCTGGACCACCTCCTACGCGAGGCCGTCGCCCTGGGGATCGAGCCGCACGTTGCCGTGCGCTGTCTGACCCTCGTGCCTACCACGTACTTCCGGCTGTTCGACCGTGGTGTGATAGCGCCAGGGCTCCTCGCCGACATCGTGCTGGTGGACAGCGTACAGAGTCTGCAGCCGAGGTTGGTGCTGAAGCGAGGCCGCGTCGTGGCGCGCGACGGCGAGTTGGTCGCCGACTGCGCGCCACTGCCGCTGCCCCAGGGCCTACGCAGCTCCTGTCACCTGCCGCGTCTCACCGCGAACAGCTTCGCGCTACCAGCGCCTGAGGGTGCCAGGCAGGCGCTCTGCCGTGTCATCACCGCCGAACCGGCGCAGATCGTTACGGGAGAGATACACCTGGAAGTGCCGTGCCGCGATGGCTGTATCACGCCCGAGAACGCCGACCAGGACGTGTGTCGGGCGGCGGTGATCCACAGGCACGGACGCGGTGGGGGCGTGGGGCTGGGATTGGTGCAGGGATTCGGCCTGCGCCGGGGCGCGCTGGCGTCCACGGTGGCCCACGACAGCCACAACCTGGTCGTCGTGGGCCGCTCCGTAGAGGACATGCTCACCGCCGTCAGGGCGCTGGCCGAGATGGGCGGCGGGCAGGTGGCAGTGGCGGAGGGCGAGGTGCTCGCCTCCCTGGCCTTGCCCATCGCGGGCCTGATGAGTCCCGAGCCCCTGGAGCGGGTTGTGCGCGGCATCCGGGAGCTCGAGGGGGCCGCCGGGGCGTTGGGCTGCACGCTTCCTGACCCCTTCATGACCCTCTCCTTCCTGGCGCTGCCCGTGATGCCCCACCTGAAGCTGACGGACCTGGGGCTTGTGCAGGTGGACCGCTTCGAGGTGGTCCCCGTCGTGGTCTAGCTCTGCGAGAAGGCCGGCGAGGGCCGACCTAGGGACCAGAAGCGATGCCCGGGATCGCCATGGACCCCGGGCAGCGGCATGCTCATCTGGAGAGGGATGACGCGTCGCCCCAGAGGGCGGGGAGGTCCTCAGGCGCCGGCCCCGCGAATCCTCTGGGCCGCCTCGACCAGGGGTACGAACTCCTCCGCCGTGAGGGAGGCACCGCCAACCAGGCCGCCGTCAATCTCCGCCTGCTGCATGAGACCCTCTACGTTGCCCGGCTTCACGGAGCCACCGTAGAGGATCTGGCTCTCCTGGGCGGCCTCGCCGATCTTGTCGGCCAGGGGGCCGCGTATCAAGCCGAGCACGCGGTTGGCCTCATCGGCCTCGCACACCTCGCCGGTGCCGATCGCCCAGACGGGCTCGTAGGCGATGATCACAGACTCAATGTCATTCTCGCTCATGCCCGTCAGCGCGGCGTTGACCTGGTCACGGACGACGACATCGGTGGATCCGGCGCGTCGCTCGTCTATCGTCTCGCCGCAGCAGATGATCGGGGTCAGGCCCGCCTCCAGGACGGCCCGAGCCTTCCAGTTCACGGTGACGTCGTTGTCACCGAAGACCGAGCGCAACTCCTCGGGCCAGTCCTCGGACCAGGAGCCGAAGCGGCAGCGCCGCTCAGAGTGCCCCACGATCACATACTCGACGCCCACGGAGGCAAGCATCTGGGCCGATACCTCTCCCGTGTAGGCGCCCTCGGCCGTCCAGAAGACGTCCTGGGCCCCGAGCATGATGCTGGACCCCTCCAGAGCGTCGCCGACGGCATCGAGCGCGGTGAAGGGCGGGCAGAGGACGACGTCAACGCTCGTCACTCCGCCGACCGCTTCCAGGAGCTGCGCCACCAGCCAGGCGGCCTCCTGGTTGTCCTTGTTCATCTTCCAGTTCCCCGCCATCATGGGCCTGCGCATGGTTCATCACTCACCTTGGCTCTGACGTAGGGACTACCGCTAGCTGGGGCACGGTCAGCCCCAGGTGTCCGCGTCGGTCTGGCGCCGGGTCCCCGACTCGGCGCGGTTAGACAGGATTGAGCGCTTCGACGCCCGGTAGCGTGCCGAACTCGACGAACTCCAGGCTTGCGCCGCCGCCGGTCGAGACGTGCTTGATTCTGCCTGCGACGCCCGCCTGCTCGACAGCCGCGACGGAGTCACCGCCACCGATGACCGTGTACCCCGGACAGGCAGCGACGGCGTCGGCCACCGCATGGGTGCCCTCGTCGAAGGGCGGCACCTCGAAGAGACCCATCGGGCCGTTCCAGAAGACGGTCCTGGCCGAGGCGACGTGGGAGCAGAAGGTCGCGGTGGTCTCGGGGCCGATGTCCACGGCGCTCCATCCCGGCCGGATCATGGGGACGGGCACCTTCTTGCGCTGGGTGCCGGGACCGCGGCGGTAGCGCATGTAGCAATCGGACGGCAGGACCAGCCCGGACTGGTCCCAGTCGGGATCGGCGAGGAGCTCGGCGGCGGCCTTCAGGCTCTTGGGCGTGCAGAGGGACACGCCGATCTCGTAATGCCGGGCCTTGTAGAAGGCCCAGGCCATGGCCCCGCCGACGAGAACCTTCTCAGCACGGACCAGCAGCGAGCGAATGACGCCGATCTTGTCTTCGACCTTGGCTCCGCCGATGACCGCGACGAAGCCGTCCCTGGGCTGGGCCGTGAGCTTGCTGAGGGCAGCCACCTCGGCCTCCATGAGGAGCCCCGCCACCGCGGGGGTCAAGAGGCCCGCGACCGTGTAGGACGAGGCGTGCTTGCGGTGGGCGGCACCGAAGGCATCGTTAACGTAGGCCTCAAAGGGCGCGGCCAGCTGCTCGGCGAAAGCGCGATTCTTGGCCTCATCCTTGGACTCCTCGCCCGGGTAGAAGCGAGTGTTCTCGAGCACCGCGATGTCGCCCGGCTTCATCCCCGCGACGGCCTCGGCCACGGCATCGCCGATGCAGTCAGGCACGAAGCGGACCGAACGGCCCTGGCCCTTGAGCAGTTCCTCAAGCCTGTCAGCCGCAGGGCGGAGGGAGAACTCCGGGTCGGGCTGGCCCTCCGGGCGGCCGAGGTGAGAGCAGAGCACGAGGACCGTATCACGGAGTGCCTCCAGCGTGGGCAGCACGGCCGTGATGCGCGTGTCGTCGGTGATCTGCCGTCCCTTCATGGGGACGTTGAAGTCCACGCGACAGAGAATCCTCTTGCCCGACAGCTCGGCGGCTACGTCGCTGGTCGTCTTCCGACCCATGACTGGCACCTTGATCACTCCCCGGTCCGTGTCTTACGCGCAGACTGACGGAAGGCGGGGCGGGCGACCGGTCGTCGGCGCCCGCCCCGCTCGAGCATGTTCGCTGTCCTTGCGCCTGGGCAGGGAACGCCGAGTCTAGGCGTCCTGCTGGCCCATGAGCACGATTAGGTCAGCGGTGCGGTTGGAGTAGCCCCACTCGTTGTCGTACCAGGCCAGGACCTTGACCATGTTGCCGTTGGCCTTGGTCTGGTCGGGCACGAAGACGGCCGAGGCCGGGCACTCAACGATGTCGGTGAGGACGATGGGGTCTTCCTCGTAGTCCATGTAGGGCGCGAGCGGGCCCTCCTCGGCCGCGGCCTTGAAGGCCGCGTTGACCTCGGCGGCGTCCGCGGGCGCGCTTTGCACAATGCACACCAGGTCAACGATGGAGCCGGTGGGCGTGGGCACGCGCAGAGCTATGCCGTCCATCCTGCCCGAGAGGGCTTCGATGACCAGGCCGATGGCCCTGGCGGCGCCGGTGCTCGTCGGGATGACGTTCAGCGCGGCGGCCCGAGCGCGGTAGGGGTCCCTGTGCGGCAGGTCCAGCAATCGCTGGTCGTTGGTGTAGCTGTGGATGGTGGTCATGAAGCCGCGCTCGATGACCCAGTTGTCGTTGAGGACTCTGCACACGGGCGCGAGGCAGTTAGTGGTGCAGGACGCGTTGCTGACGATCCGGTCGGTCTCGGGGTTGTACTGATCATCGTTGACGCCCAGGACGATGGTACGGCACTCGCCCTTGGCGGGCGCGGAGATGATGACGCGCTCCGCGCCGGCGTCGAGGTGCCCGGCGGCCTTGCTGACGTCGGTGAAGACACCGGTGGACTCGAGGACGATCTGCGCGCCCAGGTCCGCCCAGGGGAGCTGAGGCGGCGCGAGGGGGTTCTTCGGATCCTGGCAGATGCTGGGCACCTCGATGGTGCCGGCTGCATCGGATATGACCAGACGGCCGTCGCGAGCCAGGACCGTCCCCGGGTAGCGGCCGTAGATGCTGTCGTACTTGAGCAGGTGCGCCAGCATCTCGTCGTCGGTGAGATCGTTGATGCCAACGATCTCGATCTGCTCGGCGTACCGCTGCCGGATGACCTTGAAGACCTGCCTGCCGATTCGGCCGAAGCCGTTGATGCCTACACGCAATGCCACAGTGATCCCTCCTGTCGATTGGTTCCGTGCAGTGCCAAGCTTCACCTTTGCCCCTTCAGATGGCGACAGCCAGTTCCTGCTGCGCCAAGGTAATGAGCGCGCGGGATAGCTTGCTCGGATCATGTCTCGCCCAGTTGTCCTGCGAGACCAAGCTCCTCATTATCGGGATGTAGCCCATCGCCGCGATGGCCGGTGCATCCGGCGCCACGAAATGGGCTCCCTCCTCCTCGTAACGCGCCAACACGTCCTTCCCGGGCCTGCCGTCGTTGAGAAGGACGAACTCGAAGACCGGCTCACCGACGTGCTGTTCAACGACCGCGACGTGGTCGGGAGCGCTGAAGCCGTCAGTCTCGCCCGGCTGGGTCATCACATTGGACACATAGATGCGCACGGCCGGGGTCTGCCGCAAGGCGTCGGCCAGGTCGGGCACGAGCAGGTTGGGCATGACGCTGGTGAAAAGGCTGCCCGGCCCGATCACGACCAGGTCGGCGTCCCAGACAGCGCGCACGGCCTCTTCCAGGGCCGGCGGGTCCGGCGGGTCGAGGTACACGCGCCTGATGTCCCGGGCCGTCGTCACAGCCAGTTCGCCGCGGACGTGGCTGCCGTCAGCCAGCTCGGCACAGAGCGTGACATCGGCGGTGGTGGGAGGCATGACACGCCCGCGGATGGCCAGGATCTCGTGCATCTGGCGCACGGCCTCGTCGAAATCCCCGGTGATCTCGGTGAGGGCTGCGATGAGAAGGTTGCCCAGGCTGTGACCGCCAAGCTCCCTCGCCTCTCCGTCGAAGCGGAACTGGAGAAGGAGCGACATGAGCTGCTCGGAGTCCGCCAGCGCGGCGAGGCAGTTGCGGATGTCACCGGGAGGCGGCACGCCGAGCTCACGTCGCAGGCGGCCGGAGCTTCCGCCCTCGTCCGAGACGGCCACGATCGCCGAGATGTTGCTGGTGTGGGTCTTGAGGCCGCGAAGGAGCTGGGACAGACCCGTGCCCCCACCGATGGCGACAACGCGAAGCCCGCTGTCGCGGCGCCGTTGCTGCCAGACCACGTCGGCGAGATGGTCCTCCGAGTGCGGCGCCAGGGCCGAAGCGACGGATCGCACCAGCCCGCGGACGCCCGCGATGACCATGGACAGCCCGGCCAGTCCGGCCAGGGCGCCCCAGAAGCTGGCGGCCCAGGGACCTCCCACGCGAGCCGTGAGCTCGTAGGCAAAAAGGTTCGCGACAAGCATTACACCCAGGGAGGCAAGGACAAGCCCCAGGAAAACGAGGGCGGCCCAACGCTTCACCCGCATCCCTGGGTAGAGCCAACGTAGGAGGCGCCGCAGTCCGCGCACGGAGGCCCGCCTTTCCTGTGAGTGTGGCGGGATTATACAGGGGGCCTGGCCGCCCGTCAAACCGCAACTGCGACGCCCTTCGGGAGCCGGCGATCCTGCCGACGCCACTGACGCTGCTCGGCTCGGGTGGGCTCCGGCAGGCCCCCGGCTGGAGTGAGCCGACACCCTGGCCGGCTACTCGTCGCGCAGACAACCGAGGGATCGCAGATCCGCAAGGACCTCGGGTGCGTTGCCCGCCAGCAGGGGCGCGTCGGGCAGCAGGTCTGACACGCGACCGGGCTGCAGGCCCATCTGACGCAGGCCCGCCAGGATCTCGCGCAGAGCCAGGGCGCTCTCGATGTTCCCCTGATGCATGAGGATGATGTCGCCGCCCTTCACGCCCGTCAGCGCGACCCGGGCGATCTCGGCCGGGGGCCTGGGGCGCCAGTCACCCGTGTTGCGGCTCCAGAAGACCGGCAGCAGGCCGAGGCTCGCACAGAGACGAAGGCTCTTCTCGTCCAGACCACCGCCAGGTGGGCGCATGAGCCGGCAGCGCTGCCTGCTGAGGGCTTCGACGAGCCTGGACGTCTCCCCCAGCTCGGCGGCTGCGGCATTCAGGGGCAGGTCCGGCAGGCGGCGGTTGGTGAAGCAGTGGTTCCCGATCTCATGGCCGGCACCCACGATGTCCAGGAAGAGCTGCGGGTAGTGGATGATCTTCTCGCCCACGACGAAGAAGGTGGCTCGGGCTTTCTGCTCAGCCAGTACCTGCAGCATCAGGGAGGTGCTGGCGGGGTGAGGACCGTCGTCAATGGTTATGGCGACCACGCGGCTGTTCGCTGCCCCCCGGGTGATGGCCTGCAAGTGCTCATCAGGCCTGGCGGGCACCGAGTCCAGGCTCCAGCCGTTGAGCTCGGGCACGGCCAGGTCGAAGACGGCCTCGCCCCGGACGACCCCGTTGTCCGCGGCATACTTGAGGAACAGAGGGTCGTACCGGAGCATGGACAGGCTCTGCAGCAACTGCCCGGGCGGAAGGCCCGACCGGGCCATGGCGGTGTAGTTGTCGCGCCAGCAGCTCATGGAGAACACGGGCCAATGCCACTTGATGCCGTCGGGTCCCTCATAGGGGACGGCGGCCCAGAGGTCCACGTGGTCGCATCTCAGGTTGTCGCCGAAGCAAGCTGCGAGGACCTGCTGGGAGTCCGAGTGAAGACGGGCGACGGAGAACTCCCCGGTATGCCAGACTCCTGCCTGGACCTTCACGACGGCAAGGCGCAGCCCGACGGCGTCCATGATGCCGGCCTTGACCACCCGGTGCTCGAGGCCCGCCTGGCTGAGCTGGTTGACGAGGTCGCGCTCTGCGGTCGGGTTCCAGCCCTTGAGCACGCTCGGGCTCCCGTTCTCCAGGGGCTCCAGCAGAGCGGGCGGCGCGTGGTGCAGCATGTGCGGCCGCAGGTGGCTTGGGACATCCTGCGGGGCTGCCCCGGTCCGCCCGGTGGCGGTCCATGAGCCGCCCAGGAGGGCAGCAACAACGACCAGGCTTTCGGCAATGCGCATCGGTGGGCCTCCACTGCGGCGCCATTATAGCCTTGGCGCACCACCGTGCAACCTTGCTCCCGCCGGGCGCGTCGGGCGGAGATGCAGCCCACGTCCATGGGCGAGGAGCAAGGCTGACTTGCCTGGCTGCGGCGCGGGGTAGTACAACTTGGCGGGGCGGCGGGGACGCCGGGGCCCCAGGGAGAGTCCGACGCCCTCCTGTTGCAGGGGAAAGAACGGGTGACAAGCCATGATAGCCGCAAGGATAACCGGGCCTCAGCAAGTCGAGATCCTCGACGTGGCGGACCCGCAGCCAGCGGAGGGTGAGTTCCTGGTGCGGCTCACCCACGTGGGCCTGTGCGGCAGCGACCTGCCGATCTACGGGGGCGAGGCAGGCGAGTACCCTTGCCCGGTGGGTGCGCCGGGGCACGAGCTTGCGGGCGTGCTGGCCGAGGATGCCGACGACCTGCGGGCGGGCCAGCGTGTCCTGGTGGACAGTCACGCGGGGTTCGTGGGCGCCGTCGCCGTGTCCAGGCCCCACCTCGTGCCGCTCCCCGAGGAGCGGTCGCCGGTCGAGATGCTGATGGCCCAGCCTCTGGGGACTGTGATCCACGGCGTGCGCAAGCTCCCGCCGGTGATCGGCTGGAGCGCCATCGTCGTGGGCAGCGGCCCCATAGGGCTGCTGTTCGTCGGCCTGCTGCGACATCTGGGCTGCCGCGAGGTGATCTGCGTGGATCCGCTGGCCGACCGACTCGAGCGTGCCGAGGCGATGGGCGCCACGGACGTGTTCCACGGCACGGCCAGGCAGGCCCTGGACGCCGGCCTGGGCGAAGCGGATCTGGCCGTCGAGGCCGTGGGCCTGCCGGAGACACTGCCGGTGGTGCCGCTGATGATGCGCCGCGGCGGCTACGCGCTGATGTTCGGTGTGCCGCGTGGGCTCCCGCCAGGCCGCCTCGTGCCCTGCGACCTGGACGCAATGCTGCGTCGCGAGGCCCGTGTCGTCTTCACACACGGGCCAAAGGTGCAGGAGGACTTCGGAGCTGCC
>CAZSOQ010000032.1:0-31661 GCA_964608495.1 uncultured Armatimonadia bacterium
CGGCCAAGTGCCTCCCTTGAGGGGAAGGGTGGGAAGGGCGAGGGGCCGTGGGCAAGGGCGAACCGTCGGTTCAAAGTGGGTGTAAAATAGGTCATGAAGGAGAGTACCAGACGCTTTCGACTTCACCAGTACGCTAAAAAGACTTAACGTAATGTGGAATCCGGCCCCCGTAGAGTGATGCAAAGACATGCAAAGTGCCTTGAACAGCCGAATAACTGGTGAACCCGTTTCACCCTCTGTGACCTCAAGAGAAGTGTGAACACGACCGCCCGCGAATCGCTGTTAGGGTAGGAGCCGGCTTTGCCGGCGACCGGGGAAGGGGATGGCCACCAATAGCTAACAGCGAAGGCCAGTGCAGGGCCGTCGCCCTGGCGCAGAAACCGCACCAGGCTTCCCACGAAGGGCGGCGAATCTATCAAGGTGGAGCACTGCCGCGCCTGTCACCCGGGGCGGATGGGCCTGGTTGGGGCTGTGGAGTCAGTACACCTCGATCTCATCGAGCATGGCCCAGCCCTTGCGCGTCAGGCGTACGCGCACGTACCGCGCTTGACGGACATCGAGCTGCGCGGACATGAAGGCCGCCAGGGACTCGTTCCCCGACTCCGTGGGGAAGACGTCCGTCGAGGTGTCCTCGGACCAGGCAAGCCCGTCCAGCGATGTGGCGACACTCACCGTCCTGGGGAAGAAGACGGCGCCTTGGCCGCCGCCGAGGACGTGGGCGCGGACGATGGACACGTCGGCGGGCTGGAGCAGGTCAACGACGACCTCAGGGTCCACCGTGCTCCAGCCAACGGCCTTCCCCCAGCCGTCGCCGGAGCGTGAGTACTCGCCGTCGGTGAGCTTCGCCGCGTCGTCGGCGTACTTGGCGCTGGAAGTAGGGGCGGGGCTAAGGTAGTAGGGGCGGCCGGCAGCCAGGTTGTCCTCGCCCGCGAGGACCTGCACCTCGCTGAGCATCAGCCACCCCGCCGCGTCGCAGCGGATTCGGACGTAGCGGGCAACGGTCGCGGCGAAGCTCAGGCGGAGCCAGGCAAGCTCGTTGAGGCCGTCGCCCATGGCCTGCGAGTAGACAACCTGCCTGGGCGCCCACTCGCCCGTCAGCAGGCGCCAGGCTTGGCCGTCGTCCGAGGCCCAGGCCTCGACCACCGAGGGGTAGTCCACGGCTGCGTACCCGCCGCCCTCGACGTGCAGGCGAAGGGCGTCGAAGCGCGCGTCGGCGCCCAGGTCCAGCGTCACCGCGACCTCGCCGCCGTACCAGCCCACCGTCCCCCCGTCGCCGAAGCCGGTCTCGCTGAGCACGCCGTCGGTGAGCTCCGTGCCGGCGGTGTCGGGGTAGCGGGCCTCGAAGGGCGGCTCGATGCGGTAGGGCTTGCCGGCAGCGCGGTTGGCCCCGCGCCGCACCTGGAGCTCGTCCCAGAGGACGTCGGGTCCGCCCCGCAGGTCGAAGGCCAGGGACCTTACGGGCGTCAGGGGGAGCGGGATCTCGATCCAGCCCTCGCCCACGCCGCGAGCCGTCACCCAGTCGGTGCTGGTGGGCGCGGCACCCCCGGCCAGCCTCACCCGGCAGGAAGCCGGCGCCTCGCCCGCCCAACGCGCGTGGGCCAGAGCGGCCGACAGGTACCAATCGTCATCCAGATCGAGGGCCACCGACCCCCGTCCGTCCGTGAAGCCGACGGCGCCGTCGCGGGAGGCAGACGTGGACAGGCGGCCGTCGCTGAGCACGCCCGGCGCGCCCGGCGCGAGATCGGGCGCCACACTGCCCTCGATGCGATAGGCCACCGATCCCAGCAGATGAGGCGCCGGGAAAGCCACTACCTCGTCCACCGCCACCCGGCCCGCCGGCGCGGGCACCTCGACGCGCAGGAAGCGGGCGAACCGCGGCTCGAAGGTGAGCAGCGCGAAGCCGGCCTTCCAGTCGCCCGCGGGCTGCAGGATCGGCGCGGGGGCCTCGGCCGCCGGCCGGAATTCGCGCCCGTCCAGGCTGGTGAGCACCCGCAGCAGGGACGGAGGCACGGCCCCGCCGTCGTCGCGGGCCGCCACGTGGACACGGACGTCGCCAAGGATCTGGGCAGCGCCCAGGTCGAGCTCGACGACCGCCGGAGAGTCCGCGAGGGGGACGCGGTCCGGGCGGTCGCCCCGGGTGAGCCACAGGCCGTCGGTGAGCCGCGGCTCGGGCCGGCCGTTGAGGGTCGCCGGCGCGCCCTCGCACAGGGACACCGCGCGGCGCTGGTAGGTGCTCTTGTGGAAGCGATACAGGTCGTCGTAGAGCCGGTTGCAGGCCGGTAGGTCGCTGCGATAGAGCTGGGCAATGAAGTCGTAGCCCTGGTAGTAGGCGCGGACGGCGGAGGTCATGTAGCCGTCAAGATCGTCAACGCCGTGATTGAGATAGAGCTGCAGATTGAGCCTCTGGCCGGGGTCCGTGGCGACCTGGCTGTCCAGCTCCATCTCCACACCCAGGCCGAGCGCGCGGCAGGACTCGGCGTTGTCCGTGAGGCGGCCCTCGTCGGGGACAACCGCACCCCCAGGCGCCTTGATGAAGGCGAAGTTGGGCTGCATCACGACGAAGTCGAAGCCCAGATCGCGCCAGACGTCGTACCCCGGGGCGCGGAACCAGGGGATCCAGTGGAAGCCGAAGCCGCGCGCGTGCACGTGGTCGGCCACCGCGCGGATGGTGGCCCGGTCAGCAGGCGACGCGCCCTCGTGCATCCAGTAGAAACCCCACAGCTTCAGGTGAGCGTAGGTCTGGGCCCGCCAGCGGTCGAGAATCGCGTCCGCCACCCAGTGGAAGGCCTTGACGCGGTCGGCGTCGTCGGCGGGGTCCTCGTCGCGACCGTCCCCGTCCACGTCACCGAAACGGTCCAGCCCCTTCGAGAGGTACGGGATCATGATGATGACGGGGCAGACGCGGTCCGGGTCACCGAGCCGGGCGCCCATCTCCTCGATGCAAGCGTCGAGCGCGACAAGGCAGCGGTCGGGCGAGAAGAGGAGACCCAGGTAGTGGTCCCAGTCGGCCTTGGTGGCCGTGCCGTTGTAGTAAGCGCCGCCCGAGGGAGCGCCACCGAACATCAGGAAGAGGAAGGAGTCGTAGAACCAGTCGCGCGGCTGCCCGCCGGCCTGCTTGTCCAGGTAGGCGACGTAAGGCCGGAAGTTCTCGACCGCCCAGGCGCCATCGCTGATGTAGATCAGCATTATGTCCCTCATGTCGCCGGAGAGAGGGGAATCGGGCGGGCAGTAGTCAGCCCGGGCCACGCTCGGCAGCACGGCGGCAAGAGATAGGCACAGAGCCAGACGCGGGGCCATTCTCGACATGAACGGGCCTCCTGTCAGACATGCCGCGGTCGTCGCCAGGAGCGGACCGCCGGGCCCGGGGGACGCTGTCCCCCGAACCCCCTGCCGGGGAAGCCCGCTCCCCCAGACCCCCATCCACTCGCGATGGTCGTGATCGCGACGCGTGAACCCTCCTCCGCGTGAGATTGGCGCGCTCCGTGCGCACCCCGAGGAGACGGGACCTCTCAGCCGGTTGGGCCGCAGGTGACGTTGTCGAGATGGAAGACGGATTCCTGCGTCGTCAGGCTTGAGATGACGATGCGTTCGAGGCGCTGGAAGGCAGGGCTGACGTGAGGGATCTCGAGCTGGAGGGGGTCCTGGCCGCGGACGGTAAGGACGGCGCGGGAGCTTGAGGGGGCCCCCGGGCCCAGGACCATCGTGATCTCGAGGCGGAACCAGGTGTCGAAGGGAAGGTCGGCGAGCTTGGTGGCGCCCGCCATCAGGCTGCCGTCCTGCTCGATGCGCAGCATGGGGCCGCTGAGGTATTCCCTGCCGCCGGTGTCACTGTACTGACGGGGGTCCACGTACAGCCTCGGCGGCCGGGCGCCGTCGAGCCAGAGGTCGCAGGCGAAGCGGACCGTGCCGTCGCGGTAGTCGAAGGGCCAGTAGATGCGGGGCGCCCAGTCGTTCGGCAGGTCCGGGGCGTCCGTGAACTTGAGGCTGTGCTTGCCGTCGGCGGCGCGCTCGTCGGTCACAGCGATGGGGGCCTTGGGGTAGGCCAGCACGTCGCCATGGCGCGGAGGCCGGCCCACCACGTCCACCTCATAGTCGTCGCTCAGGGGCCGCGCGGGCATCGAGTAGAGGACAGGCTCCTCGCGGACGAGGTGGGGCTCGGTGACTGGCGGCCAGGAGGCGCGCTCCGGGCTCTCGTAGCAGCCGATCTCGTCGGAGGGGAGCTTCCGGAAGCCCAGGGCCCAGGCCGGGGAATCGTCGCGCAGGCGGTAGTCGCCGGCGTCGGGGGCCACGAAGAGCGGGTCGGCGACGACGGAGTTGGGGTCGAGGCCGGCGGCCTGCCAGGCCTCCCACGTGTCGAAGGTCCGCCCGCCGGGGCCCTGATCCACGCGCGCGGGCTGGTTGCGGGTCCAGACGAGATTGCGGTCGAAGGTCCAGGCTCCCTCGACCCACCGGGTGGCGCGGTAAGGGAAGGCCTGGTCGCCGTTACAAACGATAAGGTTGCGGCGGGCGACGTTGCCGGCGATCGGGCGGTCGCGGATTGGGGCATGTTCGAGCGCGTAGGTGCCGGCGTCCACGAGGACGTTGTCCTCGACGATGTTGTCGCTGCCGCCGTGGTACATGACCCCGCCACGGGCGGTGCGGACGATGAGATTGCCCTGGATCGTGGTACCGCAGGTGAAGTCGTCCAGGTAGATGCCCCAGTTGTAGTAGGGCGAGAGGAAGGTGTTGGTGTTGCGGGGGTAGCCGTAGCCCACGGTGTCCACGATGCGGTTGAAGCGGAGGATACTGCCGCGGAGGTTGAGGTTGCGCTGGCACATGCGGATGGCGCCGCCGTCGCAGGTCTCGAGCATGGTGTGATGCAGGTCGTTGAGCTCGACGACGTTGTCCACGCCCTTGAGGAACACGGCGTTGCGGGGGACGTCGTGCAGGTGATTGCGGCGGGCGACGTTGCGCTCGCCGAAGAGATTGATGCAGGCGCAGTCCTTGTCGAACAGGCCGATGTCGTAGACGTGGTTGTTCTCGGCGACGTTGCCCGTGCCGTAGAGGAAGATGCCGTCGGCGCCGAGGGACCAGATGTCGTTGCCGGCCACGCGGCAGTCCTGGCACGGGTCGCAGAACAGCAGGTCCTGGCCCGCACCGCCGACGCCGCCCATCTCGCCCTCGGGCTCGGAGAGGCGTGGGTTGCCGACCTCGGGGTAGGCGTTGGTGACGCCGCCGAGGTTCACGCCATAGTTGCCGATGTTGGTGATGCGATTGCCGATGACGGCGCAGTGGCGGGCGCCGACCAGCCGCAGGGCGCTGTGGCGGGCGGCCTCGAAGGTGAAGCCGCGGAAGGTCAGGTACTGGACGGGGTCGTCGGGCGGCGCGCCGGCGGGCATGGGGAAATCCTCGCGCGTGCCCTGGTAGCTGACGCGCAGGTAGCCGTGGGGGTAGGGGATCGTGCCGCGCAACTCGACGATGTGGTCGAGGACCGGGACGACGACATCGTCGCCGGGGGCCGCGCCGTCGGGCGGATGGAAGTGGAGGAGGCTCGTCTGGTAGTCCAGGAACCACTCGCCCGGGCTGTCGAGAGCGTCCGGGACGTTTTGGATGAAGAAGCGGTTGAGAGGCAGGAACTCGCGCCGGACCTGACGGGTGGTGATGAGGCGACGCGCGGTGTCCACGGTCTCGATGGGGGTGAGGGCGAAGTTCCAGCCCTGGCAGTAGGTGGAGACCACCTCGGCCTGGGAGAAGTCGCGCCAGCGGTCGAAGGGGACCGCGCCCTCGGCATAGAAGAGCTGGGCTCGCGGGCGCGGGGCCGTGTCCTCGACGTAGAGCTGGCCGCCGGTGCGCGGGTGGGCCGGGTCCAGGTCGGGGTAGCGCGCGAGGGTTTGACGACGGCCGCGGTAGAAGAGCTGGTGGAATCGTGCGCCGTCGAGGCCCTGGGTCTTGAGGTCCGCCCGGTAGATGCCGTCGCGCCAGGGCTCCCAGCCGGTGATCGTGCGGCCGCCGCGGAGGACAACGGCCTCGCCGGGCTGGGCCATGTAGGTGATGGGGCAGGCTTCGGTGCCGCTGTCCTCGGGAGTGAAGACCAGCGTCTCGGGCAGCTCGTAGACGCCGGCGTGGAGGACGACGGTGAGGGGCTGGGCCAGGCCCTGGGCCTTGAGAGCGCGGACGGCCGCCTGGGCGCGGGAAGGCGACGCGAAGGGGCCGTCGGTGCGGGCGTCGTTCGGTGCGGCGAGTTGACCCGACCAGGCGTCGTTGCCCGCGGGTGAGACGTGAAGGACGGTGCCGGCCGGAACGCCGGCGGCCACGGGCGTCTCGGCGACGGGATTCGCCGCGAGGCAGGGCAGGGGCCCCAGGATGATGAGCGCCGCCAGGACGACGGCGCCGAGGCTGACCGGGCGGAAGGACGGCGGGATCATGTTGCGCTGGCCTCCCGTGGCGGCGGCGCGCGGCAGTAAGGGTGCACACAGCGGCCGGCGTTGCGCGCTTCGCCACGTGCCGGGGATTTTAGGCGGTCGCGGTGCGTTCACCTCTCGGGTCACGCGGAGGCGGGGAGTAGGGCGGGACGGCGGCAGGGAGTCGGAGGGCGCGCTCAGGGCTCCTCGACGGGGGCGAAGATCTGGACAGGCGTCTTGCGGTGGCGAACCTCCACCTCGCCGAGGGGCCGCATCAGGCGGGCCATCTCGGGATCGGCGGTCGTCGTGGGCCAGTCGGCGATGATGGGCTCGTCGAGACTGCGACACTCGCTCTGCAGGCGGAAGCCGACATTCACGGGATCGCCGAGGATCTGAGGCTCGGGACCGACGAAGCCGAGGGAGACGAGGCCCGTGGTGAGGGTGATGCCGAAGCCGATGTCAGTGTCGCGCCAGGCCTCGTGGAGGCGGTCGCGCAGGGCGAGAGCGGCCCGGAGGGCGCGGGCGGCAGGATGGGGCCGGCCGTCCTCGTGGCGGAAGAGGACGATGGCAGCGTCACCGGGGCGCCGGGCGAGGGTGCCGCCGAATTCCCGCACGGCCTCCTCGACCAGGGAGAAGAAGCGGCGGAGGAGCTCGAGCATTTCGCCCGGGGCGCTCTGCTCAGACCGGGACGTATAGCCCGCGAGGTCGCAGACGAGCACGGTCGCCTCGACCTCCTGGGCCTCGGTGCTGACCCAGGAGGGCCAGAGCTTGGTGAGGGACCTCAGGGCGCGCTCGCTGCCCAGGGCCGAGAGGACGAGGCCGGTGGCCAGCAGGCTCAGCGCCGTGCCCGTGACCGGCAGGATCACGCCACCGGCGCGGAAGACGACGTAGGCGAGGGCGAGCCAGCAGAGGACGGCGCAGGCGGTGTGTAGCCAGGTGACCCAGACGACTCGGCGGATGCCCAGAAGTGCCAGGGCGGCTGAGAGGACGAGGGCGATCAGGAGGCCCGCGGTGTTGCCGGCCGGGGTGAGGTAGCGTCCGGAGAGTAGGGCGGCCGTGGCCTGGGCATGGATCTCGACGCCGTTCACGGGGCCCAGGGGCGTCTGGAGCAGATCCTCCATCTCGTCCCAGCGACCGACGAAGACGACGCGGTCGCGGATCTGGTCCGGGGGCACGCGGCCGGCACAGAGGTCCTCGAAACGGACGCGGCGGATCGTGCCCATGGGCCCGGACCAGGGGATCGTCATCAGGGGCCAGCTAGAGGGCGGGACGCGGAGGGGGCCGCGGGTCACAGCCTGGGCAACGGCGAAGGCGAGGGCCGGGTAGGCCGTGGAGCCGTCGGCGGCGGTCTGCTGAAGCCTGACCCAGCGCACTGTGTTGTCGGGGCGGAAGAGAAGGGGTGAGGCGACGCCGGCGGCGGCTTTGGCGATGGCCGGGGAGGGCGGACGGAAGGTCAGGGATTCGGTGTCGCCTTGGGCGCGGCGGGCAGTGGCGTCGGCGACGATGATGACCGTGCCCGCGTCGGCCAGGGCCGCGGCGAGCGCGGCGTCGGCGCCGGTGGACGTGGGGGTGAAGTAGACGTCCAGGGCGATGGCGCGGGCGCCGGCATCGGCGAGGGCGTGGATTGCGGGAGGCCAAGCGGCCCGGTCAAGGGCCGAGGGGCCCCAGGTGCCCAGGGTCTCGAAGGTGGACGCCTCGATGGCCACGATGAGGAGCCTGTCAGCGGCCGGGACGGGCCGGGTGGCGCGGAGACGCCAGTCCAGGAGGCCCAGCTCGGTGGCGCGCAGCGCCGGAAGACGAGCGGCCGCGAAGACACAGAGGACAGCCAGGGCGAGGGCCACCGCCACGGCCCGACGCGGATTGAGTCCGTGACCCAGCGCCGCTATTGGGGATCCCTCCGGGGTCTCGGGTGCAGGGGGCCCCTGGCGGGTCTGCCCCCTACTCCGGGAAAGGGGGCCCCACCCCCGGCGGGCGCTGGCCCTGAGGGCCGGGGCGAGACGGTGGCGCGCGCTTGAGTCTGACGAAAACGGTGTGGTCGGCGACCTGGACAGACTCGACGAGCTGCCCGGCGTACCTGGGAAGGGCGGCGGCGATCCGTTCCGGGGAGAGCTGGCCCGCTACGGCCAGGGAGACGCGGCTGCCGGGCATGGCCAGCGGCGCCACGCGGACGACGCCGGGCGTCTCGGCGAGCAGCCTGTGCAGGAGGGCGATCTGTGCCCGATCGCCGGAGCCGATGATGCTGACACGGACGGCGCCGCCGTGGCGGGCCATCGTCTCGCGGATCGTGCGCGGGCCCAGGTCGGCACCGAGCCGCGCGCCAAGAGCGACGAGGGCGGCGGACACGGCCTGCTGGCGAGAGGTGCCGTGGGCTGAAGCGACGGAGGTGACGGTAAGGATGGGTTCGCGGTCGGCGGGCTTGACGAGAAGGGCAGTGCCCTGAAGGCGGGCGGAGAGGGTGCCGTCCGCGAGCTCGGTGGGCTCGTCGGCCTCCACGCGGCCGAGCACTGCGTAGTCGGCGTGGGGCTGCTGACGCCAGCGGATCAAGCCGTCGTCGCCCACGCTGATGCCTGGCAGGTTGGCCTTCGATAGGGAGGCCGCCACGAAGCCCAGGCGACGGAGGGAGTGGGCGAGGGCCTGGGAAGCGAGGAAGAGACCGTCCTCACCTGCGACGCCGTCCTCGGTGAGGGCAACGAGGATGCTGGGGTTGCCGGTGTAGCGAAGGATGTCGCAGCAGCGGTTGTACTGGACCCAGGGCTTGAGGTCGTCAGCGTCGAGGTCGAGGGGGGCGGCAGCCACCGTGGCGCCAGGGCGGATGCGCACGAGCTGGGACTGGGCGACGCTGACCGGCTCGCGGTCGCCGGTGACCTCCACCTCGCCCTCGTAGACGTAGGTGGCGGACTCGCCGTCCTCGGCTACCTCGCAGCGGAACACCGTGCCCTTGACGGAGGCGACGGCGCTGGGCATCTGGACCTGGAACTTGCTCGAGCCGGTAAGGGCGCGCTCGATGGTGACCCAGATGCCGCCGAGGAGGGCTTTGAAGCTGGTTAGGCCACCGGCCTGCAGGTGGGTGATGAGGAGGTGGGAGCTCTCGTCCATGCGGACATAGCCGCCGCGGCCGATGGTGACCTCCGCGCGGGAGTCGGCGCCGGTCTTGATGGCATCGCTGGGCTTGAGGACCTCGTTCAGCCGCGCAGCGGACCAGCCCGCCGTGCCGTGGCGGACCTGGACGTCGCCGTACGTGGAAGTGACCACGGCCTGGTCGGCGGCCAACTGAGCACGGTCTCCCAGCGAGGGCCCCAGCGTCACACAGGGCACCAGGACCAGGGCGAGCGCGGTCAGCGCGTATCTTGCCATCGTCTTCCCTCCCACCGCGCCCCCTGGGATCGCTCTAGCGCGGGACCGGCGGGCTTTCTCAGCTAGGACCGCCTCTTGGCGGCGAAGGTTCACACGAGCCGCGAACCGACAGCCCTGAAGCAGCCACAGACGCGCGCCCGAGGGCCGCGGCACGGGCGGATCGGTTGACCTCCCGCGCCCGGTCAGGACCCATTCTACCCCAGGTGACGATGGATGGGGACCCGGCCGCGTGCCGGGGCCGGTGGGCCGCGGGCGGCGGATGAGGTAGGCTAAGGGCGAGATGACGCAGAGGGGAGGGCCGATGGTCCTGCTGAGTAGATGCCTGCGCCCGAGGGGAGCCTGGGCGGCTGTGCCGGCCGGCGTGGCGATCGTGGCTGTCCTCGGGCCCTACCTGTCCGGTGTGGCCGACGCAAGGCGAGACGACGTGAAGGCACGAGCAACGGTCGCGGATCGCCTCGGGCAGTATGGACCGGCCGCGCGGGCGCGGCTGAGGCCGCACTTCCGGGCGCGCGGGGTGCGCTACCCTCCGCGCAAGCTGGTGCTCGTGGGCCTCAAGCAGGAGAAGCTGCTCGAAGCCTACGCGGCCGATGCGTCGGGGAAGCCGGTGTTCGTCCGGTCCTACCCGATCCTCGCGGCGAGCGGGAGAATAGGGCCCAAGCTGCGCGAGGGCGACCTGCAGGTGCCCGAGGGGGTCTACAGGATCGCGCTCCTGAACCCCAACAGCCGGTTCCACCTGTCCCTGGGGATCAACTACCCGAACGAGTCTGACCGGCGACAGGCCCGGCGCGAAGGGCGGACGAATCTGGGCGGCGACATCATGATCCACGGCGGCGGGGCGTCCATCGGCTGCCTCGCGATGGGCGATGAGGCGGCCGAGGACCTGTTCGTCCTGGCGGCCGAGACGGGCTTGGGGAACATCACGGTCATCCTCAGCCCCGTGGACTTCCGCGTGCGAGGCCTGCCGAAGGACCCGCCCGAGCTGCCCGCGTGGACGGATGAGCTTTACGCCACGATCAGGCAGCGGCTGGCGGCGCTGCCCCCGCGGCCCTGAGGGCACAGTAGCGCGGACGGAAGCACCCACCAAGGGAGCACGGTCAATGGCCCAGGATGACGGAATCCTCGCGGAGTACCTGCGGCGGGCGTACCAGGCCGTGGACGGGCTGTGGTTCGTGATGACCGAGGAGACGCGCGGCTTCGACGAGGCCGTGCGGCTGGATGGGAAGGTGTGGGGGGTCGTGGCGAAGATCCAGGCGCGCAAGGCCCGGGAGCTGCTGGGCTGCGGGGGGAATACGCCCGAGGAGCTGGAGCGATGCTTCAGCCTCAAGCTGCGCGCCGATGGGCACGTCTTCGAGAGCGGCGTGGGAGCGGAGGGCGTGGCGTTCACGATACGCCAGTGCGCGTGGCACAGGCTGCTGGTGCAGAGCGGGCGGCAGGAGGTGGCGCACCAGGTGTCGCAGGCGGTATGCCCGACGGAGGGGAGGGTGTGGTGCAGGGAGTTCGGGGGCGAGTACGAGTACGAGATGCCGTGCACGATCTGCGGCGGGGATGGGACGTGCGAGATGCGATTCCGGCGATGCGCCGGGGGATGAGGAAGGGGCCGAGCGCCCCTTCTTGCGCACCGCCTGGGGCCGCCGCGTTACTCGGCAGCAGACGGAAGGGCTACCCGGCACTGAGGACGGCGCGGGACCAGAGGGCCCAGTCGTAGCTGCCGGAGCCGATCGAGTCGGTGACCAGCTCCAGCAGAACGTCCTGGCCCGCCAAGGCCGTCAGGTCCACGCTCGCCTCGCGATATGCCCCCTCGATCATGACGTCGCGCCAGACGGTGCGCCGATTCACAGCCACCTGGAAGGACACGCCCTTGGTGAAGGAGCCGCAGACCCCGTAGCCGAGGGCGAGCGCCAAAGGCTCGGCCCGGGGTAGGCGCACGAGGTACTGGAAGGAGGTCTGCCCGAAGCTCGGCGGGTGAGCCCCCACTGAACCCTCGCGCACCGCACCACCACAGGAGCGATCGGCCCGCCGCCCCACGTCGCTGTCCGGAGGCACTGCACGCCACTCGCCGCGCGAGACCTGGCCGATGCGTTCGGGGCCGGCGAGAAGATCGAAGGGAAGCGTGACCGCGCGGCCGGGGCTGAAGCGCAGGAGGAAGGCCCCGGGAGGCGTGAGGTCGAGGGTAACGATGCGGCTCCCTGCCTCGCCGGGAGTCTCGCCGGCCTTCACGGAGACCGGGATCGGGCGGCCCTCGGCGTCGGTGGCGGCGAGGGGCTCGCCCGGGGCCAGGACCTGGACGGGGCCGGGCGGGCAGCCGCGGCGGATGATCGGATCGCCCCAGGCGCACAGGTCCCAGGAGGCGCGGTGTTCGGGGCCGGGATCGGCGATGAGGCGCAGGCGGACCTTCCGTCCCGCGAAGGCGGAGAGGTCGGCGAGGGTGGGCTGCCAGCCCTGCCGGCTGACGTGGCGCTCGAAGACACGCTGACCGTCCACCTCGACGATGTAGGTGACTCCGTCCGTGTCGCGAGCAGAGTCGTGCATGCCCGCGTACCAGTCGAGGAAGAGGCCACGGTCGGAGAGCGGGAGGTCCAGGTCGAACTCAGCGAAGACCTGGCCCCAGCCGTCCACGCCGGACCAGGGGGGATGGGCGGACAGGGCGTCTCGCCGGACTCCACCCGAGGCGACGAGGCGGCGGGAGAACTCCGCGCGATAGGCCAGGGGCTCCTCGCGCGTGCCCTGGACGAGCACGCCCACCCTCATGCGATCGGCGAGATCGCTCAGGCGAAGCAGAGCGACGGCGCGGCGATTGACCTCCGTCTCAGCCCAGAGGACGTCGTCGGAGAGCTGCCAGCGGGTGAGGGTGTGCTCGCGGGCGAGGCGGAGGAAGCGCGGCGAGAGGTCGGGTGGCGGGTCGGGAGAGAGGATGTACTGGGCTGTGGGATCCAGGCCGCTAAGGCCGCGGGCGTCGAAGACGGGCCAGCCCGGGACGGAGCCTGTGGTATCGAGCACGTCCAGGCCGGAGCGCCGCTCGTAGAGGACCTCGTCGTCGCTGGCGAGGCGGGCGCCGGTGTCGGTGGGCATCACGGCCCAGGCCCGACCGTCGGCCGAGCGCCAGCAGAAGCGGGCATCGGCGGGCCAGGGGGCGTCGGCCAGCGGGACGAGGCCGTGCCCCTGGAAGGCCCGGGCGATGCCGGCGACGGTGACCGCGCCGGGCTGGGACAGCTCCCCGGGGTAGCCCAGGTCGAAGGTTGGGTACAGGCCGCTGCGTTCCTGGGTGCGGAGGACGTCCGCGGCCTCGGAGTTGGTGGCGCCGGCGGGGATCGTGAAGGCGTAGTGGGAGTAGTACCTGCAGGCGGGGCTGAAGAGGAAGAAGCCGATGGAGTGCTGGGAGCGGGCCTCGTCGTCGAAGGGCGTGCGCTGGGTGAAGCTCAAGGCGCCCGAGGTCACCTCGTTGAACTCCTCGCCGCCCAGGGCAAGGCCGGGCGCGGCGCGGAGCAGGTCGTCCATCAGGCGCAGCTTGCCCTCGCCCATGGTCATCCCCTCGACCAGCCCCGCATGATCGTTGACCAGCTCGATGCTCTGGTCGAGATGCGCGGCGTCTATCCCGTATCGCTCGACCGCCTCGCGTACGGCGCCGGCGAGGAGCTTGCGGTAGGCCGAGGAGGCCGGGTTGATGTGCACGAAATGCTTAGGGTGGCTGGGATTGTCCACCTCGTAGCCGACGGGCCGGCCGGCGCGGTCGCGCAGGACGAAGGGCTCGAGGGCCGCGAAGGCCGGGTTGCGTGGGGAACAGGCGAAGGTGTTGAAGTGGACCATCACGCGGAAGCCGAGGGCGTGGGCGCGGGCGCAGAAGGCAGGGAAGTCGGGTGCGGCCGTGTAGTCGGGGTAGTTGATGTCGTAGCCGTCGCGGCGCCAATTGACGACCACGAGAAGGGTCCTGCGCGGGTCGAGGACGCGCGCCAGGGGATCGAGCAGAGCGGGGTCGTTGCGCAGGACCTTGACGAAGGCGGAGATGTCGGCGGTCCAGGCCGGGGGTCGCCAGTCGTCGCCGAGTCTGGGGTGGAAGGCGCCGCGCATCCACTGGCGGTAACGGGCCGCGGGGACGCGCCAGTCGCCCCGGAAGACGTTGATCCGCCACTCGACACCCTCGGCCGAGGAGACGGCGTCGGGGGCGCCGAGGGTCTCGCTGTGAAGCCAGAGCGCGCCCCCTGGGTCGCTGCGGCGGAAGTGGAGGGACTTGGGAATGGCACGCGGGTCCTGGGACCAGACGGCGAAGCCGTCGGGGGCCGGGGCCTGGGCGGCCGGGTCAGGCTCGAAGATGGCGATCTGGGCCTCCCAGTTGCGGTGGCCGCAGTAGGTGAGGTCCAGAGCGTCGCCCGGTGCCAGGTCGCGCACGAGCAGGCCCTGGGCGGACATGGGCGCGACGAGCTGGAGACGATCGAAGTCCGGCGGAGCCAGGGCCACCCGAAGACCCCCGACGCCGGGCTCGGCGGCCCGGCCCGTGGCCTTTAGGACGAGGTCCCCATGATCGGGATCGAGGCAAAGGGTGAGGGTCCAGGTGCCGTGGGGGCCGGTGCGCGTCATGGTCGCCTGGTCGCCCGTGGCAGACACGGTGACGTCGCCGGCGGGCGGCTGGAGGCCCGCGCGGGTGAGCAGCCCACCCATGGCCTCGGCATCGGCGGGCGCAAGGAGCTCACCGCCGCCGAGCTTGCTGACGAGGGAGACCAGCACGCCGCGCTCGAAGCGGGCGCGGAAGGCATCGGTCTCGGCCACGACCCGCGCGCCGGTGGCGGTGATGCCGGGAGCCGCGACGGCCGCCAGCGGAAGGAGGAAGATGGCCGCGGATGCGGAGGCTGAGCGGAGGATCACACGCATTGGCTTTCCCACCGGGGTGACGTGATGGCGTGACGGCAAGGAGTGTGCCCGAGACGGTGCTGACACGCAAGGGCCGTGCGGGCATGGCACGCCCGTGGCGGCCCGGGCAGACTCGTTCGTTCCCCTGCCGGCGCGACGGCGCTACTCGAAGACGACCATCGCGTAGCCCGGCACGACAGGCACCGTGGTCTCGATGTATCCGCCGACGACCGAGAAGGGGAGCTCGTCGCCCGTCGGCGCGAGGTAGACCCTCGCGGGCGGGTCGCCGTCGAGGCGCAGGGCCACGGGCACATCGCGTAGCTCGATGGGCTCCTCGATCATGTCCATGGTGGGCCCACGCCGCTCGGGGACGTAGGACAGCAGATGGACCATGCGGCGGCCCGGCTGGCTGGTCACGGTCACCCTGGCGAAGGACGGCAGGCCCCAGGTCCTGACCAGGGGCTCGGGCAGCAGACGGGCCAGCAGATTCGCCACGACCTGCCTGATAGGCACCGGGGCGTCGCTGTAGTAGGACGCGAAGATCGGGTGGCTCGCGTGGGCGACACTGCCGCACAGCGTCAGCGCGGGCTCGCCCGTGGCCCTGTCGGGCGGCAGGTACACGAAGCCGTGCTCACCGTCCCAGTGGCGGCTGTAGTAGGGCGCGACGATGGCGGCCAGCACCTGGGTGCCGTCGAGAGCGGCGATGGTCGTGCCGCGCTGGTAGAGCGTGATGGGCATGTCGGGCATCGCCTGGCTCAGCTCAGGCCCGACGACGAAGAAGGCGGGATCGTGGGGGCTCTCGCCCTGGAGCGTGACGCCCCACTCGCGCAGCACGAAGTCCTGCCTATCCGGATCGGCGCCCGACCAGCAGCTCGACAGCACGGCGCCACCGGCCGCCAGGTGCCTGCGCACCTTGTCGGCGTCCTGGTCGTCCAGGGTCACGTCGTCGGGCAGGACCAGCAGGCGGTAGCCCTGCCAATCGGCCCGGGGGGAGAGCACGTCGAACTGGGCCTTCAGCTCGCAGAGGAGGCGCGTGGCGCCCTTGACCGTCGCCTGGCTGCGGGCGAACTCGGCACCGTGGACGTAGCTGAAGCCGGGCTTGGGCGCCACGACGGCGAGGTCGGTGACGGCCTTGGCGCCGTCGAGCCACGGCTCGAGCTTCTGCAGGCGGCCGTAGATGCGCTCGATGAGGTCGAAGACGGCGTGGTTGATGTCGCCGCGGGGGTGGAAGTGGTCGCCGATGGTGGTGCGCATGCCGAGGGCCAGACCGTGGAGGCAGTCGTACTCGAGGCTGGCCTCGGTGCGGATGCCGCCGAAGTCGCCCCAGGACTTGTGGAACCGGCCGGTCATGTTGAGCAGCGGCTTGCCGAGGGTGCGCAGGTAGCGCCCGTAGGCGGGCAGGGCGTCGTAGCCCCAGCCGCCCGTGGGCAGGCACTCGTACTCCAAGTAGGTGCCGATGTCCTGCTGGGCCTCGGCCCCCACCCCGTTGAAGTACAGCAGCAGGTCAGGCTTGATGGCCCGCGCGGCCTCGGCGATGCGGCGGGCCATGCGCAGGCGCGACAGCTCGGCGAACTCCGCCAACTGGCGCGGGTCCTCCCAGTCCATGCCCCGCTCCTTCATCTCGCGGACGCACTCGACGCCTACGCAGGGGTGCTGGTGCATGCAGTCCAGGAACAGCCCGGCCACGGGGTAGCCGCTCACGATCTCGCGGATCATCTCGAGCACGTGGTCGGCATAGCCCGTGTTGTAGCACATCATGCGGAAGAAGTGGTCCAGGCGATTGGGCTTGTAGGTGTGGCCCTCAGGGGTCAGCACGAGCCAGCCGCGGTTGAGCAGGGCCTCCTCGTGGCTGAGGCCGACGTTGACGTAGGCCGAGAGAGCGATCCCTCGGGCCTGGCACGCCTCCGCGAGCTTCCCGAACAGGTCGTACCGCAGGGACGGGTGGCGGATGCCGACCTTCGTGTTGTAGTAGGCCATGCCGAGGTTGCAGCGCGCGTGGAAGACCACGTAGTCAACGCCGCAGGCGTGAAGGCGGTCGGCGAAGGCGTCGGCATCGAAGCCCTCGCCCACGTCCGGGCAGGCGGGCATGGTGTGAACGTCGTAGAACAGACACCACTTGGGCTCGTGCATTTTGATCCCCTCGTCTGTGGGTTGCGCACCGGCGCGATCGGGTGCAACAGGCCGCCCGCGCGCGTGCGTCGCGCCCGGGCGGAGGACGGGCCTCAGTCCGTCGAGTAGCCAAGGATCGTGTAGTACGCGAGGTTGGGCTGGCGCACATCCGCCCGGCCGATCTGGGCCACGACGGGCATGTCCGAGCGCAGCCTCAGGGCGTACTGGCCGAAGGGGACCTGGAAGCCGCGGTCGCCCAGCGGCTTGTCCAGGCGGAAACACTGGACGCGCCGCGCGGGGACCGAGACCCTGAGGCCCGTCTCCGGCTCGCGATCGCTGAAGAACACGTCAATCTCGATGTGGGCCTCCGAGTCGCCCGTGTTGAGGACGATGAGGGACTCGTGGCCCTCGAGGGGCAGGTCCGGGTCGCCCGCGGGCGGCAGGTCGCCATCGGGGAAAATCCAGACGTGCCTTCCTTCTCCTGCGCTCACGGTGAGACCACCTCTCATGCGCGGGGAAGGGGGCGAGCAGCGGACCGACCCTCGCCCCGGGACGCCGCGGCGCCCTTCACAGGCGGCCGCGCGCGGTTGGCGACGGTGTTCCGCGCACGGGCCGGCACTTCCTTGTCCCCCCGCCGAGCGGGAGGAAGGCCACGCGGCGGGTGCGGGGCCAACGTGCCCCGCCGGGGGATACCGTCGAGGGTCCCGTGGGGCGGCTGTCGTGGGGCCGGCCTAGCCGAGGCTGCGCAGGAAATCCAGCACCTCGTCGGCGTGCTGCTCGACCTTGACCTTGCGCCAGATGCGGCGGATCGTGCCGTCGCGGTCTATCACGAAGGTCATGCGCTCGATGCCCATGACCTTCCGGCCGTACATGTTCCTCTCCTTGTAGACACCGTACCTGGTGGCGACCTTGGCGTCGGTGTCGCTGAGGAGCGGGAAGGTCAGGCTGTGGGCCTGCGTGAACTTGCCGTGGGAGTCGAGGTCGTCGGTGCTGACGCCGAGGATCACGGCGCCCGCCTGGGCGAACTCGGCCCCGAGGTCGCGGAAGCTGCAGGCTTCCCTGGTACAGCCCGAGGTCATGTCACGCGGGTAGAAGTAGAGGACCACGTGGCTCTTGCCGCGGTAGTCTCTCAGGCTGATCTTGCCACCCGTGCTCGCCGGAAGTGTGAAGGCCGGAGCCTTCCTGCCCTCCACCAGCTCAGCCATCGCGCCCACCTCCGTGGTGCCGACGGGCGCGGCGTGGGGACCTGCTGCCTGGGGCCACGGTGGCCGCCACGCCAATGGCCGCCGGCGAGTGCGGACCATGCCATTATATCCCGCGCGGCCGTCGGCACATCACCGGTGTGTGTTGGGAGCGACTGAGGGGGCGACGGGCGCGGCACGGCGCGGTAGTATACGCACGGGCCCTGTAGACTACCGCGCAGGTAGCGGTCGGCCCTCGGCGGAAGACTGTGGAGGAGGGGGGATCGGATACACGCGGCAGGAGGCAGAGCAGTGATGATTGACGCAGCAAGTGTGAAGGCACAGGCGAAGGCGCTGGGGGCGGACATCGTCGGCATCGCTTCGATGGACCGGTACGAGGGCGCGCCGCTGCAGATGGACCCCAGGCAGATCATGCCCGAGGCGCGCTCGCTCATCGCGATGGGCTTCCGCGTGATGCGAGGCAGCCTCCGTGGCGTCGAGGAAGGGACCTTCTTCAGCAACTACTCGTCCATGGGCTATGGGGGGCTGACGTACCTGTATATCCCCCTCACGGTCATCAACCTGTGCAAGTACATCGAGGACGAGGGCTACGAGGCGATCCCCATCGGCCACCAGAGCGACTGGCGGGCGATAGACAACGAGGGGCGCCCGAACCAGGGCTACAGCCGGCCGGTCGAGCCCGGTCGCGCCGCGCCGGACGTCATGGTGCATCTGCGCATCGCGGCCTACCTGGCCGGGCTGGGGGAGATCGGGTACAGCAAGGTGTTCCTGACGCCGCAGTTCGGGCCACGGCAGAGGCTCGGGGTGGTGCTGACCGAGGCGGAGCTGGAGCCGGACCCCCTGTGCGACGGGCCGGCGCTGTGCGATCGGTGCATGGCCTGCGTGCGCGAATGCCCCGGCGACGCCATCAGCGCCACCGAGACGGTGCGTGTGCAGCTCGCCGGGCGCTGGGTCGAGTGGGGGAAGCTCGACTGCGAGGCGTGCGACCTGGCCTTCCGCGGCGGGACGACGGTCGAAGGCGAGGGCGAGACCGGCAGCTACCTGGCCGGCCGGGAGGACGTCAAACCCAGCCCCATCTCGCCCTTCTACCGGAAGCCGCGTAATCTGTACAACACCGGCCAGTCCATCTGCGCCGGGAGGGGATGCATGAGGGCGTGCATGGTCGGGCTGGAGGCCCGCGGGGTGCTCGAGAACAGGTTCCATCAGCCCTTCCGGCGGCGCAAGCCCTGGACCGTGGACTGGTCGGTGGAGCCCGAGGACGTGAGCGCGCAGGCCCAGGAACAGATGCGGGGAACGGACTAGGCCCGAGACGGCGGACGAGCGCGCATGGATCCGGAGGACCCCCGGTGCGAGCGGTGTCGGCCGTGAAGGCGCCGCGAGGAGAGAGCCCTGATGAAGTTCGCGGTCGGATACCAGTTGCCCGATGAGGACGAGGAGCCCCTCGTCGAGATCGTGCGCGACTATCGGGAGCACATCGCCGAGGTGTACTTCCCCTGGGCGGACATGCCCTCGGGTCGCGCGCCCCTGACCAGCCGCCGGGGCTACACGGACTGGACGGGCCAGCAGCGTCTGGAGGCGGACCTGCAGGCGCTGCGCGCGATGGGCGTGAAGCTGGACGTCCTGTTCAACGCCAACTGCTACGGCCGCCTGGCGGTGAGCCAGCACCTGGCGAACAAGGTCATCTCCGTGCTGGACCACCTGGGCGAAGCCGTCGGCGGCGCGGACATCGTGACGACCACCTCCCCGGCGGTGGCGAAGACGGTCAAGGAGAGCTTCCCTGAGGTGGAAGTGCGGGCTTCGGTCAACATGCGCATCGGGACGACCCAGGGCATGCGCTACCTGGCCCACCTCTTCGACGGGTACTACGTGCAGCGCGACTTCAACCGCGAGCTGGACTACGTGCGCGAGCTGCTGGAGTGGGCCGGCGAGGAAGGCAAGAGGCTACACATGCTGGGCAATAGCGGGTGCTTGCGATTCTGCTCGGGCCAGACCTTCCACGACAACCTGGTGGCCCACGAGCAGGAAGTGGACGAGACGATCAACATGGCGGACTGGACGCCCCACGCCTGCTGGAACCTGCTGCGGGACCGGAGCAACTGGCCCGTGGTCCTGCAGGCGACGTGGGTAAGGCCGGAGGACCTGCACCACTACGAGGACCTCTTCCCGGTCGTGAAGCTCGCCACGCGGATGCACGCGCGGCCGCGGGCCGTGATCCACGCCTATACGCAGGCGCGCTACCGGGGCAACCTGCTGGACCTCTTCGAGCCGGGCTACTCGCCGGCCTTCGCTCCCTACATCGTGGACAACGACAAGTTCCCCGAGGACTGGTTCGAGCGGACGGCAAACTGCGGCGCGCGATGCCACCGGTGCGGCTACTGCGAGCAGGTGCTCGAACAGGTCCTGACGGACATGGGCGCAGGTTCCTTCGCAACCTCGGGCGACGGCCCCATCGCCTGAGGGCGCCGGGCACGCCCGCACCACAGAGCCGGGTCCCCCCGGGAGGCTGCTACACGCGATGCTTACCGCCGAGCAGGTGAAGCAGGAAGGCAGGGAGCTGGGCGCGGACCTGGTGGGGATCGCCTCGATGGACCGATTCGAGGGCGCGCCGCTCCAGCAGGACCCGCGGGAGATCTTCCCCGGCGCAAAGGCCCTCATCGCCCTGGCCTTCAGGATCCCGCGCGGCTACTTCCGGGGCATCGAGGAGGGCACGTACTTCACCGCCTACACGGCGCTGGGGTACGGTGGCCTGAACCTGGTCTACATGCCGATCGTCCTGCGCGAGCTGTGCTGCTTCATCGAGGACCACGGGTACGAGGCGGCGCCCGTGCCGAACATGTACCCCGGCACGTCGGTGAGCTTCGCCACCCAGCAGCATACGCCGGACCGCAGCCGCGCGGTGGCGCCGGGGCGACCGAACCCGGACGTGCTCGTGGACTTCAGGATCGCGGCCTTTGCGGCCGGACTGGGCGAGATAGGCTACAGCAAGCTGTTCCTGACGCCCCAGTTCGGGCCGAGACAGCGGTTCGTTCTGCTGCTGACCGACGCGCCTCTCGAGCCGGACCCGATCTTCGAGGGCGAGATCTGCGACCGGTGCCTGAGGTGCGTGGCCGAGTGTCCCGGGCAGGCGATCTCGGGAACCGAGACGGAGAACGTGACCGTGGCGGGGCGGAGGATCGAGTGGGGGAAACTGAACACGATCGCGTGCTCGGTGGCCTACCGCGGGGGCAAGGCCGAGTACAATCCCTTCCTGCGGCCGGGGACCGACGAGAGTGAGTACGCGGACGTGTACTGCGGTGGGGCGAAGCTGAACGAAGCCGTGGGATACCCGCACGTGTACGATCACAACGCGGCGCTGGGCGGGGCGAGGGGCTGCATGAGGGCCTGCATGATGCACCTGGAGGAGACGCGGCGGGTCTCGAACACCTTCGAGAACCCCTTCCGGCGCAGGAAGCCGTGGCGGTTGTAGCGGGGGGCGGGTCGAGCGGCGCGGCGCGGGTTCAGTGCGCCGTCGCCGAGGGGGCAGGAACCGCCCCCTCGCCTCCCACAACGGACAGCCGCCCCGCCTAGATGGTCAGCGAGTAGATGCGTGCGTCGCGGAAGTAAAGGCGCAGGCGCAGGGTCTGGCCCGCGAGCGCAGAGCCGTCGGCGTGGCCCCAGAGAAGCGGCGCTGTGTCGCCCGCCATCTGCCGCAGGACGCACCGCTCCTTCTCGAAGCCCTCGGCCACCGAGCCGTCCTCGCGCAGCAGCTCCGCCATGATGTAACCCTGCCCCATCATGCCGCGGCGCTCGTCGCCGTCGAAGCACAACGAGGCATTGAGCGTCAGCGGGCCCTTGGGCATCGCGAAGGGCACGGTCGAGAACTCGGCGTTGGCTCTCGATCCCACGTGGAAGAGCCGGTCCTCGGGCAGGGCGCAGACCGTCTTGCCCATCACCCATAGGTGGTGGCCGTCGAGGGCCATGGGGGCGTGCTCGACTGCGCCCGGCGCCTCGCCCGGACCGAAGACGTCGCGGAAGGGCCGCGCCCACTGCATCCCGTCGCCGCTGGTCCACCACTCGCCGTACAGGTGCGGGCCGTGCTTGGTCCACGGGTAGCGGGGATTGCCTGCGTGGGGGCTGGGGCAGTAGACGAGCATCATGCCTGCGTACCGATCGGCGTAGGAAAAGCCGCAGAAGCGGTAGAACTCGATCTCCTCAGGGTCGTCGTCGTCGGGCGTCATGAGCCGCTCGGGGGGCATGTGGGGCCCGGCCCAGAACACGTCCTCGGGCGGGTCCCAGGTGACGCCGTCGGGGCTGGTGCGGATGTGGAGGACGCGGCGGGTCTCGCGGCCGATGTTGTCCTCGAAGCGTTTCTGCCAGGGCTGGTAGGTGGTCTGGTAGCAGACATAGCGCTGGGTGCCCGGGTCCCACATGAGGCCGAAAGCGTCGTGATCCACGTAGACGGGGCCCTGGGCCAGCGGGCGCCAGGAAGAGCCGTCCTCGCTACCGAAGGCGAAGAGGGCGTGGCCGGTGTCGCCGCGGTGCCACTTGAGGCACAGGAGGCTGCCGTCGAGGGGGTCGTGGGCGATGTCCATCTCGCCGAGCCAGGGGCCGGGGTCGCTCTGGAAGACCGTCTCGGCGCCCTCGTAGTGCAGGCCGTCGAAGGTGCGGGCGCGGAAGATCCGCCAGGGCTCGTCGGCGCCGCCGCTGCCACCGTACAGCAGGTAGGAGCCGTCGGCCTGGGGGACGGCGCAGCGCGGGCGCATGGCCGGCAGGCCGGAGGCCTGGCCGAGGACGCGCAGGCCGTTGGCCCCGAAGTGAAGTCTGCCGTAGGTGTCGTGGCAGTCGGCGGGCTGGGTGAAGATCAGCTTCATGGTGAGCCTCCTTTGCCAGAATGAGGGACCACCCCAGCAGGCTGAAGCCTGCGACTACTAGCATGCGACAGTCTGAAGAGCCGGGCTTCGTCGCCCCGGGGCCTACTCGACCGCGCGCAGGGCCTCCTGCATCGCGATCCTGCTCCACTCGTCGAAGCGCCAGGGCTCGTTGTTGCAGGTGTGCGTATCCTTCAGGATTATCTCGAGCGCGCAGCCGTGCTCGCGGCAGACCTCGACCGTCTCCCGAAGGTCCCGGCGCACCGTCTCGGGCGCGAAGGTCACCGAGGCCAGATAGGCCGGGTTGGGCTTCCAGGAGAAGATGACGTCGCCGCCCAGCTTCTCGGCGCTGATGCGCTTGTCCGCCCAGGGGCTGATGGAGAGCCGCCGGAGACGGGGCACGCGCTCGCGGAGGAGATCAATGTGGTTGTGCAGCGGCTCACAGCAGCCGTAGCAGCTCAGGCCGAAGCGCTCGAGGATGCGGACCTGGTAGGGCAGGACGAACTCGGCGAGCATGGCGGGCGAGACCTCAGACATTGACTGGGACTCGCAGAATCCCCAGAGGTTATTGGGGCGCACGCGGCCGTCGAAGTCGGCACCCGGCAGCTCATCGCTGAAGCCGAAGCCACCCGAGCCGACATAGTCGTTCCCGTTGTTGAGCGAGAGCACGCCGAGGGACTCCAGCGAGTCCAGCCAGGCCAGCTTGCCCTCGCACAGGCGGCTCATCCCGGCGTGCACCAGGCCCGGGGCGTCGGCCATGTCCCAGTAGGTCTGCTCGATGCCGCGAAGCACCGTCCACTCGTCTATGAGACCCAGAGCCCACCATAGCTGACCATGCAGACGGACCTCCAGGAGGTCACCGAACAGGTCCTGGTAGAAGTCGAGGGCGCGCTCGGTGGCCTCGGGGTCGTGGGTCGCGGTGGGTGTCTGGATCTTGCTGATGTCCTCGCGCGACTTGATGGGCGGGTCCCAGTTGTAGGCGCCCCGGGCCATGTCGCTGTGGGCGTAGCGAGGCCCGATACCCCAGCCCGTAGTCTGGACGGCGCGGGGCACACGGAAGACGTTGTCGCAGACCTGGTCGTCATCGAAGTGCTCGGCCGCGTAGATGCGCATGCGCAGGCCGTGCTCGATGCCCCGGGCGTCGTCGTCCCGGCACTGCAGGGCCGTGTCGGGCAGGAGCTCGCACCAGGAACCCTCGGGCGAGATGAAGACCACCGGGCGGATCGGCCGCAGGGAGTTCTGCGCGTACCAGAGCCGGCGCCTCTCGTCCTGCTCGGGCTGGGCGGCGATCTCGGCGATGCGCTTCGCCAGATCACGCAGGACGGTCCTGTCGTTGTCGGTCATGGCTCGGGCGCCTCCTCGGGCGAGCCGGCTAGTCGGCCACAAGGACGCCGTGGATGTGCAGCGACGGGATGCGGGCCGACAGGACACCGTCGGCCCAGGACCACTTCAGGCGACCACCACTGGGCACCCAGCGCACGCGCCTGGGCCGGTGGGGCAGGCGCAGCCGCACTTCGATGGGCCCGATCTCCGGGATGACGTCGGTGCTGAGGAAGCTGCCGGCGCGCTGGGCCTGGGCAAGGTTGAGCAGGTGCAGGCTGAGCCTGCCGCCGGCGGTGCGGCGGAGGGCCAGGTCCACGAAGGGCGGTGCGTCGGTGGTGAAGGCGGGCTCGGGGAAGACCCGGTGGACGATGTCGCCGAGGAGCCGGCGCAGCGAGGAGTGGTGCGTGCGGTAGTAGGTGAGCGCCACGGGGCCCCACACGGCCGCCACATGGCCCTCGCCATAGGGGGCGAGGGTCGCGGCCACCTCGGCGTTCTTCCGCGTGTCCTGGGTGGGATGCCGGTAGGCGATGGCCTCAGCGGAAGTGGGAGTGACCTTCTGCCACAGGCCGTTGGAGTTGACCACCCCGCCCTCGCAGGCCAGCTCGCTGATGGTCCCCTCGGGCTCTCCCTCCAGACTCGCGCCCACGGCCTCGGGGAAGAGGCGGCCGGACTGCCAGCCCAGGAGCAGCAGGCCACCGCCGCCGCGCACGTGGTCGAGCAGCGCCTGGCGGAAGTCCTCGGCGAGCTTGTGGGCGTCGGGCAGTATGACCAGGGGGAACTCGGCCAGGCGGGGCTGGAGCTGGTGCTCGGCCATCACGTCCACCGAGTAGTTGAGCTCCAGCAGGGCGTGCAGCGCGCCCTCGAGCTCGTGGAGGTGATTGGGCGAGTGGAAGGGCACGTCGGAACGGTCCCACATCGACTCGGTGGAGAGCAGGACGGCGACCTGCGGGACGGTGGTGCTGCGGTGGCTGACCTTCTGGCGGGCGCGACAGAAGTCGGCGACCTGTCCGCTGGTCTCGATCACTTGCTCGGGGACCCAGCCGGAGCGCGTGGGCTGGTAGTAGATCTGGAAGCCGCCGCCCTGCATGAGGACCACGGCGGCCTCTTGCTGCAGATGGACGGCGGGCTTGAGGATCTTGCCCACGCCCTCGCTCCAGTTGAACCCCCAGGCCATGAGGTCCCAGGGCATGCCGGTGTGGGCGAGGTAGCGGGCCTCGACGCGGGCTCGGTCCACGGAGGCCATGGGCGAGTAGTCGCCGGAGAGGAAGTCGAGGGCTACCTCGACCGGCTTGGGGGCGTAGGTCGTGTACATCCAGTTGCTGGTGATCTGGAACCGGCGGCGGAACTTGTGCAGCGCGTCCACCCAACGGGCCAGGTACCACTCGAAGCGGCGGCGATGGAACATCTTCCACTCGAGCCAGTGGGGGTCGGAGCGATCGGCCGGGGCGTGGTCGAGGCCTGTCTGGGCGCGCCAGGCCGCGACGGCGGCGGGCGAGTAGTCGAGCTGGACGCCCCAGCAGTCGCCGTCCACCCAGACGCCGTCGAGGTCGTAGGCGGCGGCGACCTCCTTGAGCTGTGGGATCATGAGCTCGTCCACGTAGGGGCCGAAGGTGCTGGTCATGCGGTCGTCGGGCTTGCCTTCGGCGTCGAGGCGGGCCCACTCGGGGTGATGCTTGAGCGCCACGCTGTCCCAGACGCCCGAGTAGTGGATGTACAGGCCCACGCCGTACTCGCGCGTCACCTTGCGCCACACGGCGAGGGAGTCATTGACGATGCCCGGCGAGGCCCAGCCGACCTTCGTCGGGTAGCCGGTGTAGCCCGCGTGGCCCTTGCAGTCGTACTGGACATAGTCGGGGCCGACGCGCTCCAGCAGGTGGGCGATGTTGTCCTCGCAGATATCGGCGCCGAGCGAGGTGTCGGTGTCCTTGGGGTGCAGATCGAAGTGCAGGCCGAAGAAGGCCTTCCTGCGCGGCAGAGGCCGCTTGCGTCGCTTAGCACTCATGGTCCCATTCCTCCAGGGGCCCGCGGCATCGTGGGCCGCAATCGGGGATGTCGTCCGATCGCGCGGCGGCGCGGACTGTGGCCGGCGCCGCTAGTCGGCAAGGCCGCAGAGCTCGTCAACGAGCTCGCCGATGGCCTCGACCTTCTCTATCTCCCCCACCTGGGAGATCTCGTCGGAGATGCCCAGGATCAGCCTGGGGGCGAACATGTCCAGAACACGGCGGGCGAAGTCCACGGCCGTCTGCAGGGAGTAGTGAGGCAGGAAGTGGATGGCCGGCAGGAGGTCGAGGCAGACGATGGTGTCCCCCACGGCCGCCTTGATCTGCTCCAGCGTCATGTCGGCCATGGGCTCGGGCGTGAGGGCCTCGACGCCGTCCAGGCCCGTGTCCTTCAGGTAGGGGAGCATGAGGCGGGAGTTGCCGTCCCAGTGGGTGTGGACGAAGCGGCCGTGCTCGTGCATGCGGGCGCTGATCTTCTGCCAGCGGGGCATCAGGTAGCGCAGGAGGATGGGTGGAGGTGTGAACTCGTTGGTGGCGTGGTCGCCCAGGTTGAAGATGCGGCAGGGGAGCTTGAGGGCCTCGTCGAGCCTGCGATCTTCGCGGCGGTTGCAGGCCTCCAGATACTCCTCGACGGCCGCGCGGTCGTCGGCGAGAAGGTAGTAGGTGCCCTCCAGGCCGCACCAGACCTTGACCAGGTCCGTGAAGCCGGAGCCGCCGAAGAAGACGGTGGGCTCGGCGCGATGGCCCACGCGGTCGGCGGCCTGCTGGAAGGCCTCGACGTTCGCGCGGGCCTGCTCGCGCTCCACCAGGTCCGTGACCACGCGCAGGTCCCCGCCGGTCTTGACCGGGTACTCACAGATGCGGCGGTTGACGACCTCGCCGTTCTCGTGGACCTCCTGGTGGACGGTCCTGATGGTGCCGCTGGGAGTGGTGATCGTCGTGATGTAGTAGCGGCCGTCGTGCTCTTCGGCCCTGACCACATCGGCGGGGTCCTCGTAGGACTCTAGGCCCGCGGAGGCGGCATAGCGGACCGAGCAGCGCAGGGCATCGTAGATGCCGAAGTAGTCCAGGTCCCGGTAACGCTCCGGGAGGGTACCCTTGTGGCGATGGTGGTGGATCCACGTTTCGAGGCGCGGCTGCCACAGCACGGCGTCGTTGGTGCCCTCGAAGGTGGCCAGGTTCAGCTCTCGACGGGTCAAGCGCACCTCGCCTCCCTGCTGCATCGGCAAGCGGTTCGAGGCGGGTCGGCGAAGTCCTTGGTTGCGCGCCCAGGCCATCGGCGCCGATCAGTCCGCGAACCGGCCGCGGAACTCGTACCAGCTTACCACGGCCCAGTCGCCCCCAAGGTTGTCCAGCGTGACGCGGTGACGCCCCAGGGGTATCGGGAAGACGAAGGTCTTGTCGTACTCGGCCACGGCCCCGTCGTTCTTCCCGTCCAGGTCCGGCAGCTCCACGGTCTGGCGCGGCTCGCCGTCCACCCGGTACTCGAGCCGGGCGCCCAGCGCCGCCACTGCCCGGACGTGGACCGCCAGCTCCGCCTGCCCCGAGGCGTTCACCAGGAAGGTCGGCGGGTTGCGGAGCTGCGTGTGCAACATGCCCTGCAGGAAGCCCTCGAGCTCAGTGGCGTGCTCGACCGAGCCGTCGGGCAGGACCCGGAACTCGCTGCGCAGGGGCCGGGTCCAGCGGGCAGGCGGCTGAACGCGCAGGGGATCGGTCAGGCGGCTCACGTCCACCTCGCCGGGGTAGTGGAGGGTGACGACCGAGTAGGCCTCCAGGTCGCCGAGCGTGACCTCCAGGTCGTCGCCGACGGCCCGGAAGGGGGCCTCGCGCTCGCCCTCGAAGTCCGGGGAGACCACGGTGATCCTATCGGGCGGCCGGGAAGTCGGGACGCGAAGGACGACCTCGCGCTGAGGCACGAGCTCGCCGAGGCGCACGTCGCGGTTGATGACGTGCAGGATTACGCCCGGCTGTCCCTGCCACGCGGCCAGGCTGACGAGGTCGGTGTTCGCCCGCAGGACATCGTGGCCCAGCCAGCGGCTGCGCAGGTACACGTCCGCGTGGCGGCGGTAGAAGATCATCTGCTTGACCATCGTGGAGAGCGTGCCGTCGCGGCCGGCGTCGCAGCCGAAGGGCCCCAGAACGGGGAAGGCAAAGAAGGCGCCGGCGGCGTAGATCTCCGCGCCGCGGGTGCGCACCCAGACCTCGCGTTCCGAGGGAGCCACGGCCAGCCACGGGAAGGGCGGCTCGCCGAAGCCCCAGTCGTGGAAGAGCACGACGGGCACCTTGCGGCCCGCGACGTCGTGTCCCTGGACGACCAGCGACCGCCAGTAGAGAAGCTGGTCGTCGGCCAGGGAGATATGGCCATCGTCCGTTCGCCACAGGCCCCATACGCCCAGGACCTGCAGGTCAACGTAGCGCGCGATGCCGTTGGCGCTGATGAGCACCGTGCGGTTCTTCTCCCTGGCGTAGGCGCGTATGCGGTCGGTCAGGGCCCGCCAGGCGCGGTCGTCGCGATAGGCGCGGAACTGTGACCACAGACCGGCGAGGGGGTTGTCGCCCACGAGAGGGTCATCGAGGAGGTCGTGGGCGCGCAGGTAGCCGCGGTAGTCGAAGGAGCCCATCTCGCCCGTGGGGCAGATGGCGTGGTCGTCGAGGGCGATCTGCAGCTCCGTGCGCCACCGTGCGTCGCCGGGCGCCCAGCCTTCGGTCAGGGGGCAGGCCTCCAGCAGGTAGCGGCGGAAGTCGGCCAGGGAGTGGTCGTCGTAGCCCTCGAGCCGGCTGAGCGCGGCCGTGTGCTCGTCCATGAACAGGTAGTCCACGCCGGCGTCTATCTGCTCGCGGCACCACCGGAACAGGTAGTCCAGATAGGCGGGGCTCGACAGGGAACCGTGCCTGATCCCGGCCGTGTCCCAGGCGTCAATCAACTGCCCGGCGGGGCCGCGAGTGGCCATGTCCAGCACCTGCTCCCTGGACAGGCCGTTCTCCTCGTCGTACAGCGCGCTGCAGGTTATGCCCCCGCCGAAGAGGGCGCCGAGCTCATGGATGCGCGGTGGGATGGAGCTCCACTCGGCCACGGGAGGAGCCTGGGCCCACTTGAACCAGCCGCGGACGAGCGCGTCCGAGCCGGTCTTGCGCGCCAGCTCGACGGCGTAGTCCGAGGCGGTGTCCTCGCTGACGGAGTAGACGATCGCCTCGTTGATGTCAGTCACCGGGCGGCGCGGCCTGAGGTCCTCGGGGAAGTCGGGCAGGGGCCGCGCCCATTCCTCGGGCACGGGCTTGGCCACGGGACGGAAGGATGCCACCAGGCGCTCGCCGCTGGCGGCCAGCTCCCGCACGCGGGCCTCTTCGTCCGCGGCGTCGGCCGGCGGGAAGGGCGCGAGCCAGGCCCACCCCACCTCCTCGGCCGTGGGCCGGGAGTAACCGGCGTAGAGGTACAGCGAGCTGGCGGTGTGGCGCTGGAGGAAGCTGTGCGAATCGCCCCAGCGGCCCGGGTAGTCCACGAAGACGACGCCGAAGCCCACGCCTCGGGCCGCCGATCTCACGATGAGCCCCGGCCGAGCCGGGTCGAGGCCGGGGGCCGTGTCGCCTTGAGGACCCCAGGGCGACACACCGGCGTACGCTGGGAGGGGCTGGAGGTCCGCGATGGCCCCCTCGTGGCGGTCACCGTCGGCCGCCCAGAAGACATAGCCGTCCCAGTCCCCCGGCACCAGGGCCAGCCGCGGAGGTGACCAGAGCCGCCCCTGCTCGTCCCCGGCCGGGACTCCGTCCAGCCTCGCGCCGACCAGGACTCCCGCGTCGGTGCAAAGGAAGTGGAGGTTGAGGGCCATGCCGCTGGTGGTGTCCAGCACGCCCTGGCGCCCCACCACCACGGCCTCCGGCATCGCCTCGAGGGCCCAGGTCGCCCGCACCCCGTTGGACTGGTGGACCTCGGGGCCGCGAAGGTAGCCGAAGGTAAGGCCGGCCACGGTCTTCGTGACCGGGTACCATCGGCCGTCCCGCGTCCGCACCTCGTAGAGCATGTCCAGGCAGTCGCGCATGAAGGCCACGCGGTAGTCGGTGCCCTCGACGATGGTCTGCGCGCCCTCGTCGCGGACGGAAGGCGCCCCGGCTGCGAGCGAGGCAAGGGCGATGAAGGCTGACACGGCCCAGAGGACACGTCGGTGAGGCGACATGGTTGCGCGGACCCCCTTGGGACCAGACCGGCCATGGGCAGGGCTCGCCCGCGGAGACGCCGGGTCGCCGGCGGGCGACTGGGTCGAGTCTACAGCGCTTCAGCGCCGGGGAACAGGTGGGGACAGCGCCGGTGTTCGCTTCGCGCAGGATGCCGCGGCCCCCGTGGGGGTCGGGGCGTCTGCGCTGGTGGCGCCTGCCTGTGACAGGTCGGTCCCTGCGCTTCCGAACACGCCCGATGGGCCGAAGGCTCTTGACAGAGTGCTATAGGAGTCTTATAAGAGTGCACCATGTCCACCGAACGAGTACTCTCACCGACCCTACACCGGAACCTGAAGCGCGCCCTGATCCTGCTCTGGTGCGTCGCATCGGCGTCGCTGTTCCTGTCAGCGATCGGGCTGACGGTCTTCGGTGACCGGGTGTCCCTGAGCCTGAGGGGCGACCAGATGCTGCTCACTATGGGGATCGTGGCGCTGTTGTCCTTCGTGGCGGAGTATGTGGACAGCTCCCTGGGCATGGGCTACGGCACCACGCTGACGCCCATGCTGCTGCTGCTCGGGTTCAGCCCGCTGCAGGTCGTGCCGGCGGTGCTCGTGCAGGAGCTGATATCGGGCAGTTTGGCGGCGGCCGGGCACCATTCGCTCGGGAACGCCGACCTGCGGTTCCGGGGCCGGGCCTTACGCCTTGGCGTGCTGCTCGGCCTATGCGGAGTCCTCGGCGCGGTGATGGCGGCGACGGTGGCAGTGCGGCTTCCGGCGACAACGATCAAGGCGATCACCGGGGCCATCGTGATCGCCATGGGCGTGCTCGTCGTTGGGAGCGGGCATCTCCGACTCCAGTTCTCGACATGGCGCGCGGGGACCCTTGGCCTGGTGGCCTCGATCAACAAGGGCTTCATGGGAGGCGGGTACGGCCCCCTGATGACGGCCGGGCAGGTGGTCATCGGCATAGGCGCCCGTGAGGCGGTGGCCATCACCTCGCTGTCGGAGGCCCTGACCTGCGTGGGCGGGATCGCGGGCTATGTGACCGGCGGCGCGGCGATCTGCTGGCCGCTGGCCGGAGCGATGGTGGTGGGTGGGGCGGTGGCAGCCCTGCTCGCCGCGGCCACTGTCCGGGCTGTGTCGGCGGACAAGCTCAAGGTTGCCGTGGCGGCAGGCTGCTTCGTCCTGGGCTCTCTGACGCTCCTGCGAGTGGTGCTCAAGTGATCGCCGCACGTTCGGGTACGGCCGGGGACGCGCGTGGCACGGCGCGGAAGCGCGCCCCCGTGGTGGCGGGCCGGCCCGGCGGCCGGGCCTCTAGCCGAGCAGCTCCCCGCGGGCCCTCTCGATGATGGCTCGCAGGGCGGCAAGCTGCTCCTCGCGGCCCTCGGGCTTCTCGTACTGCTCGAGCAGGGAGTGGAACTTGTGCCGGGCGGCGTCCACGACCTGGGCTTCG
>CAZSOQ010000033.1:0-30710 GCA_964608495.1 uncultured Armatimonadia bacterium
GTCTCCGGCTCAACGCCCAGCCGCGCCGCTGCCGATGTTCTGCCAGGCCGCCGTGGGGCTGGGCATCGTGGACCTGGTGGGGTCGGGCGACGGGGTGTACCGCGACATAGCGCTGCTCGGCGTGACCGACCTGGGGCTGGTGCCATCCCTGCCGCTGGTGCTGGCGGCGGCGCGGCTGGGCGTTGAGCCGGAGACGGTGGCCGTTCTGCCGGGCGAGCAGATCCAGATCGGCGATCGCTTGCTGCCTACAGACGTCTACGGGCTCACGCCGGTCAACTTCGCAGGCCCGACGGGCACCTATCCCTACGTCTCCGCCCGCGACGTTCTCGCGGGCGATCCCGGCGCCCAGGCGGCGCTGAGGGGGCGGATAGCGCTCATCGGCGCCACGGCCGCGGGCCTGTACGACCTGCGCCCGTCCCCCTTCGACGCCAGCTTCCGCGGGGTCGAGGCCCTGGCCAACGCCACGGGCAACGTGCTGGCGGGCGACGCCGTCCGTTTCCCGCGGGAGACCAAGGGCGTGGCGCTGTCCATCCTGCTGGCGATCGGTGTGGCCGCGCAGGTGGGCCTGCTGCCGGGCATGTGGAGCTGGGTCAGCGGCATGGCGGTCATGTTCGCCTACTGGGTGCTGGCGGTGGAGGGCTTCGCGAGGGGGAATGTGGCTCTGCCGATCGTGCCGACGACGGCGGCCTGCATCGCGGCCCTGGTGGCCGGTCTGGCAGCCCGGCTGATGACGGCCGAGCGGCAGCAGCGTCGCGCCGTGAGCGTGTTCAGCCGCTTCGTGCCGCCGAGCATCGCCGAGCAACTGGTGGATGCGGACCTGGACGCGGCCACTCGCGGGCAGCGCCGGGTGGTCACCGTCCTGTTCGGCGACATCCGCAACTCCTCGGTCTACGCCCGGCGCCTGTCGCCGGAGGACCTGGTCGAGGCCCTGAACCACTTCTTCTCCGAGAGCCACGGCGTGGTCTGGCGCCACGGCGGGACGCTGGACAAGTTCCTGGGCGACGGCGTGCTGGCCTTCTTCAACGCCCCCGCGGAGCAGCCCGACCACGCCCTTCGCGCCGTGCGGGCCGCCCTCGACCTGGTGGCCGCCGTCAACTCCAACCAGGAGCTGTGGGACTTCCACGGCCTCCGGGACCTGTGCATCGGCGTCGGCATCGCCACCGGCGAGGTCGTCGTCGGCTACGTGGGCTCCCAGCAGCGCATGCAGTACACGGTCATCGGAGCTACGGTCAACCTGGCCTCTCGCCTGCAGGACCTGGCCAGGGACCTGGGCGTCGAGGTCCTGATCAGCGGAGACACTTACCAACAGGTGGCCGAGTGGGTCGAGGCCGAGGACGTGGGGACGCACCTCATCAGGGGATTCGACGAGCCGGTGAGGGTGTACCGCCTTCTCTCGATCCGCGGCCAGGGAGGCAGTGGTGCATGATGCGCTTTGACGCGAAGACGGCCTTGGCGGTGGCTTGTGTGGTGATGCTGGGCTGCCTGCTCGCGCCGGCACCGGGCGGCGCGCAGGGCCTTCCCGCCCAGGAGAGGCTGCTCGAGGACTTCGAGAAGACCCCGCAGGGGTGGAGCGGCGACGTGGTGGAGGCCCGGGGCGGCCGCGCGGGCAAGCTCGTCGTGGACAAGACCGACGGCCCCGTGGCGGCCGCGCTGAACCTGGCCGGCCGCGACGTCGAGTCCGACGAGTGGCAGGAGCTGGTGTTCGACTACCAGATCTCCTCACCGGGCCTCGGCTGGTGGGGCGTGAAGATCCTCGACTACCCCCTCGCGGACGGCTGGCAGGCCACGTGGCAGATCACCGATGAGGCGCTACTCACCCCGGGCGAGTGGCACACGGCGGTCATCGCCCTGCAGGCCCCCCTGTGGCGCTGGGGCGACACGCCCAGCGAGAGCGGCCAGACCCTCTGGTTCCGCGCCCAGTTGGCCACAGGGGCCAAGCCCGTCACGGTGCTGGTGGACAACGTGCGCTACCGTCGGGCGTCAGTAAGGCTGTCGGTGATCGAGGAGGGAGAGACGCACGTGACCGAGGGCCGGCTGAGCCGGACCTTCCGACTGGCCCTGGTGAACTCCAGCGACCAGGCGCTCGCCTGTCGCCTGGAGGCCGACGGGGACCTGGAGCACCTCCGCCTGCCCGGCCTGCCCCGCGCGGTCAGTCTTTCCGCCGGCGAGCGGGCCGAGCTCGAGCAGGCGGTTGAGGTGCCCGACCTCGCCAGGGCCCCCAGACTGCGGGAGCTCGCGGCCCGTCTGCGATTGTGCCGGACCGACACCGGCGCGGACATCCCCCTCGCGGAGAAGGTGGTCAGCGTGAGCGTGCCGCTGGGCAGGGTGCCCCATCCCGTGCTGCTGATCCGGCGTGACGAGGTGGCGGAGGTGCTCGAGGCGGCCGAGAAGATACCGAGCCTGGGCGGGGCGCTGAAGAGCCTGCTCGCCGGCGCCGACTCCTGGCTCACGCGCCCTCTCGACTACCCCGATCGGGGCTCGCAGTGGTGGCACTGGTACACCTGCAAGAAGTGCGGCTCGCGGCTCACGACGGAGAGTCCCACGCGACACGTGTGTCCCTCCTGCGGGGAAGCGTACTCGGGCTGGCCCTACGACGACGTGGTGCTCGACCGCCAGCACAGCGCGCTGGCGAACGGGGCGCGCGATCTGGCCCTGGCCTATCTGCTGACGGGCAAGGCGGAATACGCTCGACGCGCGGTGGAGATCCTGCTGGGCTACGCCGAGAGGTACGAGAAGTACCCTCTGCACGACATCCACGGCAAGCCGACCGGCGGGGGGCACGTGGGCCCGCAGACCCTCGACGAGGCCGTGTGGCTGATCCCCATAGCTCAGGCCTTCGACGCGGTCCAGGACACGCTCAGGGACGAGGAGCGCGGGCAGATCGTCGAACACCTGCTGATGCCCGCGGCGAAGACCACGTGGTCGCCGCGGATGGGCATCCACAACATCTCCTGCTGGCGCAACTCGGCCTATGGCCTGGTGGGGCTGGCGCTGGACGACGAGGAGATGGTCAGGGCCGCCTACTCGGGGCCGTCCGGCTTCCGCGACCAGCTTGAGAAGGGCGTCATTCCACCCGGCGTGTGGTACGAGGGCGCCTGGGGCTACCACTTCTACACGATGAGCGCGCTGCTCCCCTTCGTGGAGGCCGGGACGCGGGCGGGCCTGGACGTGCTCCTGGACCAGTGCAGGGCGATGTACGAGGCGCCCGTGGACTTCGTCGCGCCGGACATGCTCCTGCCTGCCTTCAACGACAGCGGCTATGTGAACCTGGCGGGCTCGGCGGGGATCTACGCCATCGCCAGTCGCCACTGGCCCGACCCACGCCTCGCCTGGGTGGCCGCGATGAAACCGCCGGGGAGCTGGACGGGCCTGGTATGGGCGGCACGGGACCTGCCCGCCGCCGAGGCCCGCTTCACCAGCCGCCTGCACCCCGAGGCGGGCTACGCCGTCTTCCGGACGGATCCCTGGGGCGCGCCGCAGGACTCGCCGATGCCGCGCAACTACCTGGCGCTGGACTTCGGCCCCCACGGCGGCGGCCACGGTCACCCGGACAAGCTGAGCTTCGCCTGGTGGGCCCAGGGCGAGCTGATGGCGCCCGACGCCGGGTCCATCGCCTACGGCAACCCCATGCACGGCGGCTACTACCGCCAGACGCTGGCCCATAACACCCTCGTCGTGGACGGCAAGAGCCAGAGCGCCTGCACCGGCCGGGTCCTGTTCTACGCAGCGGAGGGCAATCTGGGCCTGGTCGGCGCGTCGGCGGACGACGCCTGCAAGCCCGTCAAGTTCTCGCGCATCCTGGCCGTGTCGGGCGGACGAGTGCTGGACGTGACCCTCGCCTCCGACGAGCAGGAACACCGGTACGAGTGGGTCTACCACAACCGGGGGACCTTCGAAGCCGAGGCCGACTGGGCCACGATGGATGCCGCGCCGGAGGGCGCGGGCTACTCCTGGTGCCACGACTGGCGCAGAAGCGAACCCGGAGGGCCGCTCACGGCTCGTTGGGTGCAGGAGAGCGGAGCCGGCGTGGCGTTGTGCCACCTGCCGCAGCGGGGCGAGGTGTTGCTGACGGCCACCGGCCCCGACCAGCCCGCCTCGCTCCTTGTGCCCTTCGTGGTCGAGCAGGTCAGGGCGCGTGACACGATGTGGGTGAACGTCCTGCAGGCTTTCTCGGGCGAGGCACCGGCGATGGCGGCCAGGCTGATCCCCGTCGAGGCCGCGCCCGAGGGCAGCCAGGCCTTCGCCCTGGAGGCCGGCGACGGCGTCCATCGCGACGTGCTGCTGGTCTCGACGACGGGCGGCGAGATCAGGGCGGGCGATTACCGGCTGCGAGGTCAGGCCGCCCTGCTGCACTTCGCCGAGGACACGCTGCGCGATGTTCTTGTGGTCGGCGACGCCGCTGTCTGGCTGGGCGCGGAACGAGTAGAATAGTGGTCGGTGAGGCGGGGCTGGAGGGGGAGTCCCCGGCCCTCCGCGGGACCGACGACCGGATGTGGTCGTTGCCGCGGGCTGAAGCCCCAATCGGGTTGCGAGTCGTGAGGATTCATGTATCAGGTCGGCGATCGCATAGACCGCCAGTTCGTCTGTCTCGAGCGGCACGAGGGCGGCATGGGCATCGTCTTCGTGGTGCTGGATGAGCTGACCCAGCACAAGTACGCGGTCAAGACCCTTCGCACCGAGTACGTGGGCAACCCGTCGGCCGTTGACCGCTTCCGGCAGGAGGCGCGCACGTGGCTGAGCCTGGGCCACCACCCCCACCTCGTGTACGCCGTCATCTACCGTGAGGTGGACGATCTCCCACTGCTCTTCATCGAGTACGTGGACGGGGTGAGCCTCGCGGACCTGCTCCGCCGGGAGCGCGTGCTGTACCTGCCCCAGGCCCTGGACTACGGCCTGCAGGTCTGCGACGGGCTCGAGTACCTGCACGGTGTGCAGACGCCCACGGGCGAGCAGGGGATCATCCACCGCGACCTGAAGCCGGCGAACGTGCTCATCAGCCGGTTGGGCACAGCGAAGGTAACGGACTTCGGGCTGGCCAAGGTGCACGGCGACATCGGCTCGCAGGCCGACGGACGACGCGGGCTCGGTACCTACTACTACATGCCACCAGAGCAGGTGCTGGACGCGGCTTCAGCCGACCAGCGCTCGGACGTCTACTCCCTCGGCGCCATGCTGTACCACCTGATGACGGGACGGCCGCCCGTGCAGGGGGAGGATACGAAGGCGGTGGTGGGGGCCATACTGCGCCGACCGCCTCCGCCGCCGATCTCCGTGAACCCCGATCTTCCGCAGGCGCTGAGCGATTGCGTGCTGTGCTGCCTGGCCAAGAGCCGAGACGAGCGGCCGGCCTCGGTGGCCCAGGTGCGCGAGGCGCTGGCCGAGCTGCGGGAGGCGGCCGCGGAGGCGGTGGCGGGACGGCGGGTCTGGTTCTGCACGGCCTGTGGCTATCGTACCGCGCATCGCCACGAGGCCTGCCCGGTCTGCGCGAAGGTGCTGACCGCTGCGGACAAGGCGGCCGAGCAGGCGGCGGAGGCCGCTGCGGTGACGCCCGAGAGGGCCACGGCGGAGGCGGCCGAGGAGCTGTTCGCCCGCGCGCTTGAGCAGCGGGACGCAGGGCGGCTGGACCAGGCGCTGCTGCTGCTGCGCCAGGCGGCGGCGCTCGCCCCCGAGAGCGGCGAGATGATCCGCGCACTGGACGAGACGGCCCTGATGGCGGCTCGCCAGAAGGGCCGCGACAGCCAGCGCTCCTACAACTGGCCGATGGAAGGCGGCAACGTCAACCGGATCAGCTACACGCCCGAAGTCGTGGCGCCCCCGCTGCGGCTGCTGTGGGTGACGGAGGTCGCCGAGTGGATCGCGGCCCCGGTGGTCGTGGCCAACGGCGTGGTCTTCGCGGGCGGGTACGTCGAGGAGCCAGGGCGCTATGGGCGCCTGTGCGCGCTCAGGGCGAGCGACGGCGAGCTGCTGTGGGAGCTGCGGGCGAACAAGGCCTTCGTGGCCGCGCCCTGTGTGAGCCAGGGGAGAGTGGGCTATGTGGCCACCGGCTCCCGGCTCGTGGCTGTGGACGTGACCAACGGCCGCCCGCTCTGGGACGTGGACCTGCACGCGGACATCTTCGGCAGCGCCGTGGTGGTGGAGAACCTGGTTCTCGCGGCCTCTTCCTCGGGCATCCTTCACGCCCTGGGCGCCCGCACGGGGCAGACGGTGTGGTCCTTCACCGCCGGCGGCCCCCTGCTGGCCGGACCGACCGTCGCCAGGGACATGGTGTGCGTCGGGTCGGCGGACCAGAGGGTGTACGGCCTGGACCTGAGTACCGGCACGGGCCTGTGGGAGTACGCCACCGGCAGCGAGATCCAGGCCCCGATCGCCTACTTCCGCGACCGGCTCCTCGTACCGTCCCTCGACCACCGCCTCCACTGCCTGCGAGCGCTCGACGGCCGCAGGAGTTGGGAATTCGAGGCGGACGGCGAGATCCATACCTCGCCCGCGGCCTGGGAGGATACGGTCGTGATCGGTACGCGCGGGGGCTGCGTGTTCGGGATCGCATGCGAGACCGGGCAACGCAAGTGGCGGTTCGCGGCGGGCGACTGGGTCGATTCCTCGCCCGGGATCTCCGGCCGCACCGTCTACTTCGGCAGCCACGACGGGTCCGTCTACGCCCTGGAGCGGGAGAGCGGCATCTTGCTGTGGCGGCAGGAGCTGGGCTGCGAGTTGCCTACCGGCCCCGCTATCTCCGCCGGCCTGGTGGCCATTGCCGGCCGCGACGGCAAGGTCTACTGCTTCCGCGCGCGCTCCTAGTCGGGGCGCCTAAGGCGCCACCCCACGTCCGGCCGCCTCTTCCTCTGCGAAAGGTCAAGACGTCGCACCCGTTCGGCCTTAATACATGGCCAACAGCGCTTCAAAGAAGCTTAATGGCCGTATTGCGGCAGAGATGCTCTGTTATTCCTCAGGTCGGGGTATACTCACTAGTGATGGAGGATACCGCGATGAGCACACGAGACCGACGTCGAGGAAGCATCATGCCACTGTGCGCGCTCTCGATGGCCGTGCTGCTCACCTGCTTTGGGGCTGTCCTGGATGTGGGACGGCTTGCGGTGGTCAAGGCGAGGATGCAGGCCCGCTGCGATCTCGCCGCTCTGGCGGGAGCCGGGCAGGAACAGGGCACGACCAACGCGGACATCTGGGACGCTGCCGCCGGCCTCTACTGCGCCAACGTCACCGGCGGCGAAGGCGGCCTGGAGGCCCAGTTTCAGGCCCATGTGGACCAGCCCGGCGTTGACGGCAGCCCGGACGGCGCGACGTACCACGTGGGTGACGAGACAGTGACGGTCATCCACCCCTACCGGGACGCCTACACCGACGACCACGGATGGGACCCGTCCTCCCTGACCTGTGTGAAGGCACGGCAGGAAGTGGAGATGCTCTTCCTGCGGGTCGTGGGGGTTGGTCCCGTGCACGTGGTGGCCAGGGCCGTCGCGCGGGGAGTGCCCGGCGGCGGGCAACTGGCCATCTTCGCCCACCGCACCGACGAGGACCCCTACGGCTTCAAGTGGACCGGCAGCGGGGGCGAGATCCAGGGGAACGCCCACTCCAACAGCCGCGTTTGGTTCACGGGGTCAGCCCACTACTGCACGGGCTGGGTCGAGTACCGTTACCGCACCACGATCAGCGGCTCCGGCCACCAGGTGGACGGCGGCTACATCGAGGGCGAGATCGAGGACTACCCGGTCAACTTCACCCCCGCCGACTTCGAGCCCTACGACTACATCGTGGACGGCAAGTTCAAAATCACGGGGTCAGACCACACGATCCCGGCAGGGGTGTACTACGTCAAGGGAGACGTGGACATCAGCGGGAGCAACAACCACGCCAGTGGACCGGTGACCTTCGTCGCCGAGGGCAAGATATCAGTCTCCGGCTCCGGCATGGAGCTGACGGCGGCCCGCAACGACACCCTGTTCTACACGCTGACCGGGGACAACACTTGGGACTTGGACATCTCCGGCTCGGGCGGGCGCTTCACGGGCCTGTGCTTCGCCCCCAACGGCTCCATCCAGTACAGCGGCTCCGGCCACAACATCTACGAGGGCTGCCTGATCGGCGACAAGATACTGGTCACGGGAAGTGACTTCGTCGTCCACGGGACTGGTGGAGGGCCGGGGAAGATGGAAGTATCGCTGGTCCGCTAGCCCGGCCCCTCCCCGCTGCCACCTGGGACCGGCTGCCCCCGCGAGAGCCGCGCCCTCCGCGCCCGCCAGCCCCGAGTGCCGCGGCGGCTAGCGCACCAGCCGGCTGAAGAAGCGGGGCAGCGGCGGGAGCGTGCCTTCGGCCGTGAAGTCCTGGCCGGTGATCTCGATGGTGTCGCCCACGATCCCGCCCTCGTAGATGTGCTGGCCTGACGCGCTGAATTGGATATGGCCGTTCGGTGCGAAGAAGATGCCGGTCCACTGCCCGCCCTGGGCGCTGACGTCAATCGCCCTGCTCGAGCTTGACAGGGAGTAGAAGAGGATGTTGTTGCTGGCAGCAGTGAAGTTGTGCCCCGTGCCCACCACGGATATGTCTCCCTCAACGACGAAGGTCACCGGGCCCGCGGCCACATCGTCGCCCGTGATATGCAGCTTGCCCTTCACGTAGTAGACGCCGGCCGGGATGACGTGGCCCGGGAATTTGAGGTTGTTGTAGACGTAGTCGTATTGGAAGTCGGCGGGAGTGTAGCTGATGGGGTAGTCCATGACGTTGCCGAGGCGGAAGCCCTTCTGGACATCGTGGCCGCTGCCGCCGACGGTGTAGCCGTAGCGGTAGTCAATCCAGCCGTCCACGACGTGGTTCGACCCACCCATATTGACGCGGGTGTTGGAGTGGCAGTCGCCGTGGATCGTGCCGCCGTTGCTCGTCCAGTCTAGGCCGTTGACCAAGGGGTCGCTGCTGTGGGCGAAGATGAGGCAGGGACCGCTCGGCTCACCGACGGCCACGGCCCGCGCCCTGACCGGTGCGCTGTCCAGGCCCACCACCGCGAGGAAGGGGAGTTGCACGACGCGGCTCGCCTCCACGCAGACCAGGCAGGTCAGCGGGAGACTCTGGCCCTGGGTGACCTGGTCGCTGTAGGGGTGCCAGACCTTCAGGCGGTACGCCCCGACGTCGTAGACGACGCCGATCTCCGACCCGCTGCCGTCGTCCGAGTAGAGCGTTCCCACGGCCTGGGGTGTCGGCGGAGAGCCGGCGGTGGCATAGGCATTGAGGGCGAAGACACCCGCGGCGGCGCGGCGGACCTCGGTGGGCGACAGCTCCTCGACCTGGGAGGCGGCGGAGGTCGTCGCCAGGTCGGCCGCCTTCTGCATGACGTGCTTGGTGAGGGCCATCCTGCCCACCTCGAAGGTCGCGCCAGCGCACACGAGCAGCACGACCAGGGTCAAGGCGACCAGGGGCATGATGGCTCCGCGCCTAGGTCTCCTGTTGACGATGTACAGCCGCATCGCAAGCACCCCCTGTTGGGGTCCGGGTCTGATTCCTCAAGACATGCTCTATCTATAGAGGTTTGCTTGATACTATACCCGGGCGACGTGCCTGTCAACAGCCAAGAGGTATCCAAGAGTATTAAGATTAGCAGGGCTGACAGGGATACCTGGGCCCTGCTCGGCCCCGGGGAGCGAGCGGGAGGCAGTGGGCGCGGCCCGTTGCGTGATGGGCACATACGCCGGGCGGTGGCCGGGCCGGGCTGAGTCGAGGCGCCCTGGCGGGAGCAGGGATTCGGGGTCTGAGACCGGCCCAGGGCACAGGAGGTTTGGGGGGCCGGCGATGCGCGGGTGAGCGGAGTGAGGGTGGATGGTGGGCCTTGGGGTTCGCTACATTAAGGTTGCGTTATGTGTCTCATATTATCATAATAGTGATTGACATACGCTTTTGCTTGCGTTAGAATACAGCCAGCATGAAGAGCATCTTGATTTAGGGGCCCGGCTATACCGGGGGCAGTACCTCTCATAAGATGAGGCTCTCGTGCCTGTGACAACCAGCAGATAGGGCCCTGGTGAGCTCACTGGAGCAACACCATCTGCAGACGTGAGGTCAGGCGCAGTCACGAGCCTGGCACCAGGGACAGTCTGGAGCTCAGGTCTCTGGGAACGCCGGACGCCGGCAGCGGAGGCTTCCGCAGCCGACGCGGCTCGGGACGGCAAGAAAGGGCGCGGGGCGAGGGGTAGCCTGGCCGAATCCGACAGCAGGTGGTGAGCGTAGTGCGGTATTCCGGGTGCAGGTACGGGGCAGGGCAGCGCAGTGGCATTGTCGCGGCCGAGTTCATGGTTACCGCGCCGTTGCTGTGCCTGTTCCTCTTCGGCATCATAGACCTGGGGTTGGCCTTCAGCACGCAGATGCGTCTCATCAGCATCGCCCAGGAATCCGCGCGCGCGGCCGCGGCGGGCGAGTCTGAGTATCGCATCCAGCAGCGGGTGGCCGAGATCGCCTCCCGCTTGGACACAGAGCACCTGCAGCTCACGATCGAGTATGCGATGTACCTGGGGCAGGGCCAGTGGGCTTCGACCTGGCAGACGATGCAGTCGGTGGGCGACTTCAACACCATTCCCCTCAACTCTCACGTCAGAGTCACGGTCGTATACGACTACCACGTTCTTGCGCCCGGCCTGCTGAGCTTCCTGCTGGATGACCCTGTGGAGGGCACCAAGCGGCTCGCGGCTCGAGTGAGCATGCCCCGGACTTAGTCTTCCGGTCACGTGCGCGGACCCGGCCAACCCAGTACCCATGGGGGTGGCTTGCGATGAATTGCCAAGGATGGATGAGGCGCCGGGCCAACGTGTCAGTGATGGTCGCGGTTGCCCTGCCCGTGCTGGTGGGTGCGGTGGCTCTGACGGTGGACGTGGGGGTAATGGCGCTGGCGAAGAGCCAGTTGCAGTGCGCCACGGACGCGGCGGCGCTGGCGGGCGTGGTGATGCTGCAGACGAGTCTCGACCCGGCCGCTGCACGACAGGCCGCGGTAGAGACGGCCGCCTCGAACGTCGTCGCGGGCAGGCCTCTGACCCTGGACCCCAGCGTTGACGTCGTGAGCGGGGCCTACATGGCCGAGACGAAGCAGATCATACCCTTCGACGAGTCGGGCGGCGTGGTGGCCGTCCCCGACGGGCCGGTGGCGCTCCGAGTCACCGCGCGTCGCACGGGCGGGTCGCCCGACGGGCCGATCCCCCTGCACTTCGCGCGTGCTCTTGGGCTAGAGCAGGTGGAGATGACGGTCGCCGCCACGGCGGGCCTGACCATCTCAAAGAAGGCCCGCCCCTGCGTGGAGGCGGTCATCGTCCAGGACCAGTCGGGGTCCTTCGAGGATGAGTTCCCCCAGGCGCGCGAGGCCAACGTCGAGTTCCTCAACTTCATGACCCAGTGCTTCACCGACGGCGACAGCACGGGCATCGTCGGGTTCGGCTACCACCCCAACCACCAGGACACGACCAGCCCGACGCGGCGCGACACCAACGTGTTCCACAACTACGCGCTGCACACCAACGAGGACACGGACGGCGGCGTCACGGTCCTGCAGGACTACCTCGCGGCGATGCCCACGGTGCCCTACTACCAGACACCCCAGGGCTACTGCTACACGAATCTCTACACGGGCATGCTCCGGGCGACGCTGGCCTTCGCCGACCCCACGGCGGCCCAGACCGCCTGGGACAGCTTCGTCGCGAGCCTGTATAGCGGCGGGGTGTTCTACGACATCGGCAACTGGCAGATAAGCAACCCGGCGGCCCTGAAGACGAAGATGGCGCCCCTTTTCCAGCTAGCCAAACGCAACCCCGACGCCGAGCATGTGGCGATCGTGGTCAGCGACGGCATGCCCTGGTACCACCAGAACAGCTTCCCCGACACCCGCTCCCAGCAGCTCTGCCTGTACATCGCGGACCAGATGGCGCTGGCGGGGATCAGGATCCACACGGTCAGCCTGTGCCAGAACGACCGTCCGGGGGACGGCAGCATGGGAGCCGACGCCGCCTTCACGGCCCAGCTGTGCCGCAACGGGGGATACCCCTTCTACACTTACGACGCTGTGAGGCTGAGCGCCCTGCTGGTCGGCGTGGGTCAGGTCGAGGTGGGGCAGGCGAAGCTGATCGAGTAGCACGGTGAGAGCCAGAGCGCGGCGACGGGGCAGGGTCCAGGCCACCCGTCGGGCGCGCGGGAGATAAGTAGGGAAGGCCGCCCCCTCCGGGGGCCGGGCACCTGTCCCAGGGGCGCTAGGGCCCTGCGGACCGGTCTCGGCCCCCGGTGGTGTTCTGGTGGCGTCTGAGGGCCCGCGTCCCGCAGTCTGGCGCCCGTGCCGTCCTTGCCATCCCGCCACCGACGCGGCACAATTCCACCCAACATGCGCACGGCCGGCGGCCACGAGTCCAGCGAGACCCTCGAGGGCCTGATCCAGCGAATCGTCTACCAGTCCGCTGAGAGCGGCTATGTCGTGCTGCAGCTCCGCGTGGGCCCCGGAGCCGAGGTCTCGGCCATTGGGACCATGCCAGGGGCCATGGCGGGCGAGCAGGTCCGCCTGCGCGGTCACTGGCAGGTGCACTCGCGCTGGGGCCGGCAGTTCCGCTTCGAGGACTACGAGCTCGTGCGCCGGGCCGGGCCGGAGGCCCTGGCGCTCTACCTCGCCGAGGCCATCAAGGGGATAGGCCCCGAGCTGGCGCGGCGGCTGGTCGAGCACTTCGGCGAGGACACCGTGGCGGCTCTGGAGGAGGGCGAGGAGCGGCTCCTCGAGGTGCCCGGGATCGGCCCCAAGAAAGCGGCGTCCCTCGCCGAGGCCTGGCAAGAACACCGCCATGTCCACGAGCTGATGGCGTTCCTGCGCTCGCAGGGGCTGAGCCCTTCGCTGGCCGCGCGTGTGCACCGCGCCTACGGCCCTCACGCCGTCGAGGTGATCGAGCGGCAGCCCTACCGCCTGGCCCGCGACATCCGCGGCGTGGGCTTTCTCACGGCGGACCGGGTCGCCCGTGAGGCGGGCTTCTCGACCGAGGACCCGTCGCGCGTGCAGGCGGGCCTGCTGCACGTGCTGGGCGAGGCGCTGGTAGACGGCCACCTGTACTTGACGCGCGCGGGGCTTCTCGAGCGGGGGGCGGAGCTATTGCAGGTGGCCGGCGACCTCGTGGAGGAACAGGTCCGCCTCATGGTCGCCGAGGGAGACCTGATCGCCGAGACCGACGCCGGAGGGGAGGAAGCCTGCTATGCGCCCGGGCTGCTGGCGTGCGAGAAGCGGGTGGCGTGGCTGCTGCGCGAGCTGGCCGAGGCCAAAGCGGCGCGGGCTCCCGATCCGGAGCAGGCCGAGGGGTGGCTGAGGCGCTTCGAGGACTACTCGGACCTGGAGCTCAACGAGGACCAGCGGACGGCGGTGATGACGACCTGCCGCAAGCCCGTCAGCGTCATCACTGGAGGCCCGGGCACGGGCAAGACGACGGTGACCAAGGCGATCACGTGGGTCTGGCGACGTACTGGGCGGCGGGTTGTCCTCTGCGCGCCGACGGGGCGCGCGGCCAAGCGTCTCGAGGAGGTAACCGAGCAGGAGGCCTTCACCATCCACCGCCTGCTCGGCTACCGGCCCGACGGCGGGTTCACTCATGGGCCGGGCGAGCCGCTGCCCTACGACCTGATAGTGGTGGACGAGGCCTCGATGGTAGACATGCCCCTGGCGGCCAGTCTGCTGGGCGCCGTGGCCCCGGGCAGCTCCGTGGTGCTCGTGGGCGACGCGGACCAACTGCCGCCGGTCGGTCCTGGGGCCTTCTTCGACGACGTGGTCTCCAGTGGCGGCCTGCCCACCCTTCGGCTGACGCGGGTCTACCGGCAGGCGGAGCGCAGCCTGATCGTGACCAACGCCCACCGCCTGATCCGGGGCGAGGCGCTGATCCTGCCCCGACCGGGGACGTGGCAGCACGAGGACATGCTGTGGGTGGACGTGGGGGACCCGCAGCGAGAGGCCGGGGGCCCGGGCCCAGGCCAGGAGGAGGACGAGGGCCGGGCGTCCGATTCCATCGAGGCGCAGGAGATCGCGCTGGAGAAGATCCAGAACGCGGTCACGCGCAACCTGCCGCGCCTGGGCTTCGCGCCCGGCGACATCCAGGTGCTGAGCCCGATGCGCCGCGGCCTGCTGGGCGTGCAGAGCCTCAACGCTCACCTGCAGCGGCTGCTCAACCCGCCGGCGCCCGACCGGCCGGAGCTGCGGCGCGGCGATACCGTGTTTCGGCTGGGTGACCGCGTGCTGCAGACCGCGAACAACTACGACAAGGGCGTCTTCAACGGCGAGATAGGGCAGATCGTGGCCGTGGACCCCGAGGGCCGACTGACCGTGGACTTCGCCATCGGCCGCATCGAGTACGAGCGCGGCGAGGTGGCTCAGCTCGAGCTCGCCTACGCCCTGACGGTCCACAAGAGCCAGGGCAGCGAGTACCCGGCCGTCGTCCTCGCCATCCACTCGAGCCACTACATCATGCTGCGCCGCAATCTGCTGTACACGGCGCTCACCCGGGCGGAGCGAATGGCGATCCTGGTGGGCGACAGTCGGGGACTGTGGCGGGCGATCAGGACGGCTCCCGCGCGCGAGCGGAACACGCGGCTGGCGGCCCGGCTGCGCGGCGACCTGCCCGCCGACCCGTCGGACCTTCCCGCGCTGCCCGGGATGCTGGGCGAGTACTAGGCCGTCGCCTCTCGGTGGGCGCGGGGTCGCGGGCGCCGGCTCAGCCCCAGAGCCCCGTGGCCGTGGGCTGCGGCGGGAACAGGAGCCCCAGCGACCGGGCCGCGGGGGGCGTCAGGTGGTGTCGGCACAAGGCCTCGAGCTCGCCCCAGGAGCGCAGGCCGAGCAGCAGCGCCATGAAGGCGAAGGTGGGCATCTCCACGACCTGCGCGACGCCGGCCGCGGGGCCCGGCTCAAGTGCCACCGACACTCGGCCGTCGGCCACCTGGATAGCGGCTCTCTCGTCGTCCACGGCCAGAGCCAGGCTTCCCTGCCACGGCATCCTCGACCGGTCCCACCGACTCTGAAGCTCGGGCACCAGGGCCTCCAGCAGGGCGGGAAGGTTGACGATGCGGACCATGTTGGAGGCCGGGCCGCCCTGCAGCTCGACGCGCCGGTACAGGACCCGGCCGTCGCGCAGCGCGTACTCGACCATCGGGTCGAAGGGGAGCCGCGCGGCCACGCGCTGCGAGTTGATCCGCGCGGCCTCGAGGAGGAGGGCCTTGAGCGGGGCCCAGAGCGTCTCGGGGCGGCCGGGGTCGAAGGCCCCGTCGCCGGCCACGACCCGGGCCTCGCAGGGCGTGATGATCTGCCCCTCGGCCTGACGGCTCGCCAGCACGTAGCCCCGCACCTGCCCGTCGTCGAAGACGAAGCTGAAGCCCCGGGGGTCCACGTTTGCCGCGGGGGCCGGGGACGAGGGGTCATAGTCCGCCACCGGGGCGCCCGTCCGGCCGGTGTTGAACTGCTGCCGCAGCCGCTGGCAGGCGTGCCAGTCGCGCGCGGGGTCATAGCGGCGGACGTGGCCCGCCAGCTCCTCGGGGAGACGGAGCGCCTCGTAGATCGTGAGCAGGCGATTGCCCCCCTGCATGGGCTCGATCGCGAATTCGTACAAGCCTCGCGGGAAGGCTCGGTAGCCGAAGCGGGAGTAGAACTCGACCAGGCCGCCGAGACGGGAGAAGTGGAACCCCTTGGCCCGCATGTGCTCGACGGCGGCCCGCATCAGCCGGGTGCCCAGTCCGCGCCCCTGCACGTCCGGGCGCACGCCCACCTCGCCCACATCACCCTTGAGCATGCGGCAGGAGCCTACCTGCATCCACGCGGGCGTTATCCGCAGCGCCCCCTGGATTTCGCCGTCTGCCTCGATCACCAGGAACTGCTCGGGACGGGACTCGACGAGGCTGTAACTATGAAGCCAATGCTCTCCGCCCAGAAGCATACCAAAGGCCGCTGCCGTCACGTTAGCCACAGATTCAGCGTCTTTGGGGCGCGCTGTTCGGATCATGCGTGCCGCACCTCCTCTGCGCACGTGGGCTTCGCCCCGGCGCCGAGGCCACCTTCCCGCGCCTTCCCGGAGTGGCTGAGGCAGGACCGGCCGTCCTCTGCGAGAAGAGACCCGCGGGCCGCTGTCGTCCTGCCCGCCTGACCGGCGGACGCGGCTTAGGACAGCCGGCCCAGCCAGCCACTCTCTGCCCAGGCGGGAGGCGCGATGACCAAGCCCCTTTACCAGCCACGCAGGATCAGGACCCAGTACTTTACGCCCGGGTTCCACTCGGACGTCATTTGGCTGGAGGACCAGCGCGACTACGCGGTCGTCCTCATGGGGTGCACGCGGCAGTACCTCGACGGCTGCCGCGCGGACGACGACTACGGCGTGTTCCTTCACGAGCTGACCTACCTGAAGCCCTACGTGGACAGCAACCCCGGCGAGGGCGAATACCTCCGAGCGCTGATCGCGGCCGGCCGCGTGGGCACGGGGGGCGCCCACTCCCTGCCCTCCGAGACGATCATCAGCGGCGAAGCGATCGTGCGCAACATCGCGCAAGGCCGCTGGTACCACGAGGCGGTGCTGGGCGATAAGCCCTCGGTGCTGATGCTCTGGGACGTCTTCGGCCACGTGAGCCAGTTGCCGCAGATCGCGGTGGGCTGTCGGTACAGGGCCGTGCTGTGGTCCAAGGACATCCGGGGCGCGCGGCCGCTCTTCTTCCAGCTTGCGCCCGACGGCACGGCGGTGCTCACGCGCCGGCTGATGTACGGCTTCGGCGACCGCGGCACGGAGGAAGACCTGGCGTACCTGGCGGCCTGCGTCGCCGAGAGCGAGTCGCTGGGGCTGGAGGTGGACCTGCGGCTGGACTGCAACGACTTCCGGCCGCCGAGGGCCTGGGTGGTAGGCCGGGCCGGGGCACTGGCCCGGCGAGACCCCGCCATCGTGGTCTCCGGTCAGGCCCACCGGCGCTACTTCGAGCACCTGCTGCGCGATAGCCGGCGCGGCCGCGTTCTCATACCGACGACGGCTCGTGACTTCGAGTGGCACCACCAGGGCACGGGCGTGGCCCACGTGGACCTGAAGATCGCCAACCGCCTGTGCGAGAACGCGCTGGTGAACGCCGAGAAGTTCGCGGCCGTGGCGAGCCAGTATGGCGCCCGGTACGCCTGGGAGGCCCTGGACAAGGGCTGGCGCCAGGTCCTCTTCAACCAGCACCACGACGCCATCACCGGGCCGTGCTGCGACCGGTCCTACTTCGACCTGATGGACGGGTACCGGGAGGCACTGGAGCTTGCGGGCCAGGTCCTCGACCGATCGCTGACGTACCTGGCGGGCGCGGCGGACACCTCCTGCGCGACGGGCAAGGCGCTGGCCGCCCTCGTGGTCTTCAATCCGCTCAACTGGCCGCGCACCGACCTGGCCGAGGCGGAGGTCCGGCTCCCGCGCGCCGTGGCGTCCTTCACCCTCCAGACCGCCGGCGGCGAGCCCGTGCCCTTCGAGGTCGTCGAGGCCGAAGGCCCTGGTGGCAAGGTCCGCAACGCTCGCCTGCGCCTGCTCGTCACGGTGCCCGCGCTGGGCTACACGACCGTCCATGTGGTGGCGTCCCGTGAGCCGCTGCCCCTGGTCGAGAAGCTGCCCGCCGCCCCGGTGGTGCAGATCGAGAACGAGTACTACCAGATCGCCGTGTGCCGCGAGGCCGGCGGCGGTATCGTCAGCCTTTACGACAAGGAGCTCGGGCGGGAGCTCGTCAACGAGGAGCGTGGGCCGGCCAACGAGCTCGTCAGCATCGAGGAGGACATCGCCGACCACCCCGAGCCGCCGTGGGAGGTCATGACCAAGGTCGGGGGCCGGCGCTACCATAGCCGCGAGTACAGGGCCAAGCTTGAGGTCTGGCGGGGGCCCGTGACCAGTCGTGTGCGCGTCTCCGGGCCCATCAAGGACTGCCGGCGCGTGCAGGAGATCGCCCTGATCCGCGGGTCGCGGCGTATCGAGTTCACCACGGACCTGATCGCGTACCGGGGCAAGGAGCACCTGCACGTCATCGCCTTCCCCGTGCGGGTGCCGGGGGGCGTGCCGGTCTACGACGACCGGTTCGGGTGCCTGGTCAAGCGCAAGAGCCGCGGCTACCTGGACTTCCGCACCTGGCAGTGGCGCAACTACTCCGACTGCGGCGCCCGCCATCTCTACCAGTGGCTTGACCTGTCGCGCTCCGTGTCGCTGCGCTTCGGCGACGCCGCACAGATCAACCTGGGCAACACGGCGGTAATCATGCCCCAGGACCGGGATTTCGAGGACGTGGCCTACGCCCTGCAGTCGGCCCTGATCGGCAAGGGCGTGCCGTGCACGATCTTCTACGACGACTGCGAGCGCGAGCGCCGGGCGGGCCTGCCGCACCAGGACGCGACCCTGCCCGTCGAGACGCCCAACGAGGACCTGCCCTGGGGCACGAGCTTCCGCTTCCTGCTGGACGTGGGCGAGAGCAACGAGTACCTGCGGGGCCTGCTGGGCAAGCTGCCCGACGACGTGGTCCGCGGCCTGCGGGCCGAGCGCACGCGCAAGGGCGTGGCCGTGCGGCTGGTCATGGAAGAGGACATCCAGATGGACCTGTGGGAGCAGCCCACGCCGCATCCCTGGCCGCCGCTGCCGACGGTGGTCGTGTCCGCCACGAGCCTGGCGGGGTTGCGGTCGGCGGTCGAGAGCCTGGCGCGGCAGATAGCGGAGAGTGCCGTGGCCGAGCTGCCGGCCTCGGCGAACGCCGCGGGCTACCTGCCGGCGGCCGATCACGGCGTGGCGCTGCTGAACCGCGGGACGCCGCTGGGGTCGGTTGAGAACGATGACACGCTGGCGCTGATCTTCATGCACTCGGTGCGATGGTCGCGGGCCCACCTGGACTTCGGGCCGGTGGCCGAGCACAAGGACCATCGCTTCGAGTACGCGCTGTATCCGCACGCGGGCGACTGGCGCGAGGGCCGAGTGCCCTGGGCGGCCTATGAGTACAACAACCGCCTGATGGTAGCCCAGTCCGACGCGGGCCCCGGGCCCCTGCCGGCCGAGACGAGTTTCCTGACCTGCGACGGCGGGGCCATCGTGACGGCCATGAAGCCGGTGGGCTTGCCGCTGGCCGGGCACGATCCGGTGCCCGAGGGCCGGCCCGGCGAGATCGCCGTGCGCATGTACGAGCCGACGGGCTTCGCGACCCGGGCGGAGCTGAGCTGGTTCGCCGGCCTCGAGGGCGCGAGCAGGGCCAACCTTCTCGAAGAGCGCGAGCGCGAGCTGAAGCCCCACGACGGGCGGCTGCGGCTGAGCCTGCCCGGCTTCCGCATCCAGACGGTGGTCCTGGACGTGGCGGCCCCGTCCGAAGGCCTGGGGGACGAGGACCTGGGCGCTCGCGTCGAGGCGGGCCAGCCGGTCTACTTCGCCCACTGGCAGCACAATGCCGGGGCCGCTCCGCTCGGCTACTCGCCCGTGGGCCTCAGCCTGGGCGGCGACATCAGGCCCGACACCCACGTGCGCCAGGGCTGGTACACGGTCAACACCATGGCGGTCGGGCTGGTTAACAACCTCAGCGTGCCCGTGAGCGGGCGCGTGCGGTTCGACCTGCCGGAGGACTGGCGTACCGAGCCGGGCGAGGTGGCCTACACCCTCGGGCCGCGCGAGAGCGCGAGCTATCCCGTCACGCTCCTGTTCGACGGCCGGACGCGGCGGGGCGCGGTGAGGGCGCGGATCGAGCAGGACGGGCAGACCTACGAGGCCGTGCTGGAGGTGGGCGAGCCCGCGCGGCTGCAGTGGGACCTGCGGCGCACGAAGACCGGCGTGACGGTAAGCGTGGCCGGCGACTACCCGCAGGCGATCAACGTGGACGCCTACGCCGTGGTGCCGCACGAGCTGTGGGGCGAGGCAGTCGAGGGCGCCGAGCTGGGGCTTGTCGAGCCGCGCTACGAGCGCCTGGTGGTGCCGCCGGGCGAGAAGGTGATGTGGCGCGTGGCGGTCGAGGCCGAGGGCGTGGATGCCTGGCTGACGGTCAAGCTCGCGTGGCACGGCCGTGTCGAGTACCGGCAGGTGTGGCTCTAGGGCCGGCAGGCCCTCTTCCCCCAAGGGCAGCGGCTCCGGCCGCGACGGCGGCGAGCAGCGGGGCGGCTAGCCTGGCGACAACGCCGCCGGAGGCGAAAGACATGCCCTACCAGGGACGCCATCCGATCCTCGACTTCACCCGGGTCAGGACCTACCCGCTGGCCGAGCGCCGCAACGCCCTGAGCGAGGAGCAGCTTGTGTGGCCTGAGCAGGTGCGGGCGCAGAGCCTGGCCGTGCGCGAGGACGTCCAGCACGTCGCCGAGCACATCGTCGAGGCCCGCCGCGCGGGGCGGCACGTGTTCTGGATGATGGGCGCCCACTCGCTCAAGCTCGGGCATAGCCCGCTGATGATTGACCTGATCCGGCGCGGCCTCATCACCCTCGTGGCCACTCAGGGCGCCGGCGCGATCCACGACTTCGAGCTGGCCCTCATCGGCGAGACCAGCGAGAACGTGCCGCGGGCGCTGCCGGAGGGGCTGTTCGGCATGGCCTACGAGACGGGCAAGTACATGAACGACGCGCTGGCCGAGGGTCACCGGCGGGGCCTGGGGTATGGCGAGGCGATCGCGCGGATGATCCTGGGCGAGGAAATGCCCTACCGCGTGGAGTTCCGGCACCCCGAGTGGAGCGTGCTGGCCGCGGCGCACGAAGCCGGGGTGCCGGCGACGGTCCACGCGACCATCGGGGCGGACATCATTGACCAGCACCCCAACTTCGACGGTGCGGCGAAGGGGGGCTGCAGCGGCAGGGACTTCGGGGTCTTCGCGGCGCGGGTGTGCGAGCTGGCGGGTGGCGTGGTGGTGAACGTTGGTTCAGCGGTGACGATGCCGGAGGTGTTGCTGAAGGCCGTGTCCATGGCGGCGAACGTGGGCAGCCCACCGGAGGGGATGGTGACAGCGGACTTCGACCTGCGCCCGGCGGACCCCGCGAAGGAAGCCGACCCGAGCACGCCCGGCTACTACTACCGGGACCTCAAGAGCGTGGTCGTGCGGATTCCGCGGGCCTTCGGAGGGCACGGGCACTACATTGAGGGCAACTTCGTGGAGACCATTCCGCAGCTCTGGACGGCGCTAGACGGGCTGAGCGGGGAGTAGGGAGCGGCCTCACGGCGACCCGCGCGGGCTTCAGACTGCTCAGGTGGTCGGGCTGTGCGTGATCTCCTTGAGCGGCCTCATACGGTGTACTCCCCGTGGGGCACCTGGCACGGTCTTTGTGCCATGGCGGCGGCCTTGCAGGGCGGTTCGCCGGTGGCTAACCGCAGGGGTCTGGTCTGCTGTCGCCGAGGGGCCAGACACCGGCCCCTCGCCTCCCACAGGCACGCCCCACTGCATCGCACGTGCCGCGCCGTCCTCTGCGGGCGCCAGTGCCGTTGGCGGGAGGTGGTGGTGTTGCGCTGCGGCGCACCTTCCTGGCGCCGGGCGGTGCGCGGCCGGCTGTGGTACAATTGCCGCACCGAACAGGCGGAGGGAGGCGGGCGGATGGAGCGCCCCGAGCACGTCTGGGTGGTGAGGCTGGCCCTCAAGGCCGACATGCCGGCTGTGTGTCTCGAGCGTGGGGCAGTGGGCATCGGCGCGACCGAAATGTCTGACCTGAGCGCGCACGCTTCCCTCGAGGAAATGCGGACGGCCTATCGGCGCGCCTGTCCGGACAAGACCCTAGGGCAGTTGTCGCAGGCGATGCGCACCCTGTGGACCTTCAGCCACCGGATAGGGGCTCGCGACTGGGTCGTGAGCCCTCTAGGCGGCGAGGAGCTGGCCGTGGGCGCGGTCAGCTCTGCCTATGCCTATGACCCCAAGGCGATCGGGGAGTATGCCCCGCACGTGGTGCGCGTGAGCTGGTTCGGCCGCCGTGTCCAGCGGAGCGATCTGAGCCAGGCGGCTCAGCAGACGCTCAAGAGCGCAGGGCACACGGTCTTCAGCTTCGACCGGTACGCCGAAGAGGTGGCTCGGCTCGTGGGACCAGATGACAACGGCCGCGTAGACGTAGACGAGGCCGTGGACATAGCCCGCGTCGCTGCTGAGGCCCACTGGCACCGGAGCGAGGCTGCCACGGTAAGTACCGTCATCCGGCCGATGCTGGAGGCCCTTGGGTGGGACAAGTTCGAGGGCATCTGGGAGCAACACCAGGTCGAGGGCGCGTCCCACGTTGATCTGGCACTGGTAATCTCGGAGCAGCCGGTCGTCTTCGTCGAAGCCAAGCCTTTCGGTGCGAAGCTCTTACCCGACGGCAGCGAGGTGAAGCAGGCTCTCGACTACGCGTACAAGCGCGGGGTCAACTGGGCCGTGCTCACAACCGGCGGGCAGTGGTGGGTCTACGACGCCTTCGCGAAGGTGCCGCACCCGCGCAAACGTATCCTCGCCGTGGACGTGCTGTCGAGTGAAGCCGACGGGGACAAGGTGTCCGGGCTTGCGCTGCTTTCGCCCGATGCGGTCAGCAGCGGAAAGCTCCGGGCCTTCGCCGAGCGCGCCCACTGGTACGCGGCAGTCCGGTCGCTGCTGGAGGACGGGCCCAAGGACCTCGTCGAGATGGTCGCGACCCATGGGAAGCTGGAGATCAACGAGGCCGTGGCCCGCGAGGCACTGGCCGCCTTCGCGCGTGGTTGTCCGCGCCCGTCGCTTGACGAGTAGGCCTCCGGGGCTGCTGCTGGGGCCTGGGGGCCAGGTCCGCCTACGGCACGAACTGCAGGTCCGCGGCCCAGATCACCCCGGGTGCTGCCACCTTCGCCGTCCCGTGCGTCCCCACGATCACCGAGCCGATCTGGTCCAGGTCGAGCTGGTCGTTTTCGTCCTTCGACCAGCCCCCGAGTCGCAGCTCGGCGAAGGGTAGCGTGATCGTCGTCCACTCGACACTCCCCGGCGGCTCCGCGCAGTACTGCGAGCCGTCGCGCTCCAGGACGCTGATCAGGAGGCCCTGCAGCCCGTCCGGGAGGATGCTCTTGTAGGTCAGCCGCAGCGCCGTGTACCCCTCCAGGTCGAACTGGGGGACCGGCACGGACGGCAGGCCGTACATGTGGCGCCCCGCTGGGAAGAGGAAGTCGAACTTCATGCAGGGCTTGCCCTCGGGACCCTCGTTCGAGGTGGTCACCTCGCCCTTGGCGGCGGGGTCCTTGCCCACGGTCCACGTGCCCGGCCCGTCGCCCGTTATCCTCAGCGGCTCGGTGGGCTTGTAGGGCACGCTGGTGAGCCGGGCGTCGCTGATCTCGAAGCTCCCCTTCGCCGGGCCGTCGAGGATCAGGCCGAACCACACCTTGTCGAGGCTGTCCCACTCGAGCTTGCCGCTCTCGTCATCGCTGAAGGCCGCCTGGCTCAGCGAGAGCACGGAGAGCCTGCCGTCGCTGAATTCGTCCGACGGAGCGGCGGTCGCCCCGACCTTGAACCACACGCCGCCGCCCTTCTCGAAGACGATCAGCGCCAGCCTGGGCCCTCCGCCCTGGGCCAGGATCACGCGGTACCGCAGGGCCAGGGCCCTGGTGCCGCTGGGGAGACCCGTGAGGGGCCGCTCGAGGGCCAGGAACCTGCGCTCCTCGCCGGGCTTGTCGAAGGTCAGGCGGGCCGCCGCCCGGTCGCCGTCGGCCTTGGGCACCGTGTCCAGCTTGGCGGTCACGCCGCTCACGGGCACGGGCCGGAAGGCCTCGATGCCGGAGGCGCCTCCGCCGAGAGGCACGTTCACATCCCCCTGGGCCCATGCCGGCGCAACGGCCAGGACCATCATCCCCACGGCCAGGATCCAGAGTAGGTGTCTGTTGCTCGTGGCTGTTCACCCCTTTAGCGGGTCTTGGGCTCTCGTCGTCGCCCCGTCAATCGCCGCCCTCGTTCTTCAGCTTGATGTTGTCCAGGTAGTACACGCGCTGATCGGTGGCCATGCTGCTGAACCCGCACCACGTGAGCGCCTTCCACTCGGGCGAGCCCGTGGGCAGGCCCTCGAGAGCCGTCTGCCGCCCGCCGGGCAAGGTGACGGTCATGTCCCACGTGCCCGTTGCCTTGCTGCCCAGTCCGGCGGTGATCTCGAAGTGCACCCACTGGCCCACCGGCAGCTCCAGCACCGGCTTGCCACCGACCGTCAACTGGCCGTTCCTCACCCAGAAGCCGGGGCCCACCTTGTAGGGGTTCGAGCTATCGCGCCACTCGTGGTACATGATCACGCCTTCCTCGATGCGCATGTCGAAGCTGCCGCGCGTGACGCCTTCGGTGTGGTTCGGCGAGTAGAAGAAGTGGGGGTCGTACTCGTGCTGCAGGCCCGGCGCGTCAACGATCTTCAGGCTGTGCCTGCCGCCCGCGGCCGTCTCGTCGGTCACGCTGATCGAGGCCCCGCCCTCCTCGGTGTAGACCTTGGCCCCGTCGGGCAAGGCGCCCACCGGTGACGCTTCGAAGTCGTCGTCAATCTCCACCGGCGGCGGTGGCGGCGGCTCGGGCGCGAACTCCACCTCCGGCATCCTGGCCTCCAGGTCCCGGGCCTTCTGCGCCCAGGCAGGATCGCCGTACAGCCCGGCCTGCGTGTAGTCGAAGGGCTTGAACCCGACCTGGGCCGCCGGCGAGTCCGGCTGCAGGCGGAAATCGCCGTGCTCGGGGTCCACGAACTTCGGGTCGGCGACGATCGAGCCCTCGTCCCACCCCTTCTCCTGTCTCTCCTCCAGCGTCAGCCCCTGGAAGTCCACGGGCTTGCCCGAGGCGTCCCAGTACAGATTGCTGCGCAGGATGACGTTGTCGTCGTTGATCCGCCCCGCGGTCGCCAGCTCCCCGTCGTCCCAGTAGACGATGTTGTGCTCGTAGGTGAAGGATAGGTGCTCCTCCACTCGCGACCGCTGTACCTGCCCGTCCATGCTGTAGGCCAGGATGTTGTTGCGCACGATGTTCTCCCGGCCGTAGTGCTGGTGGTAGGTGCCCGTCTTCACCCTGTACACCAGGTTGTTCTCCATCACGATGTAGGAGCTACCCTCGTCGTTATACAGACCCCACCCGCCTCGGCCGTACCTGTCGTAGGAGTAGACGTGGTGGATGCGGTTGTTGCTGATCGTGGTGCCCTCGGACGGCCCAAGGGTGTACACGCCCCCCATGTCGCTGAGCACGCCCTGCCCGATGTGGTGGATGTGGTTGAAGTCAATGGTGTTGTTCTTGGCGAGGCTCTCGGCGTACCCCCACCGCCAGCCCACGGAGATGCCGGTGTAGAAGAAGTCGGCGATGTCGTTGTGGGTGACCTGGTTGTCTCCGCTGTGGCCTAGCCACACGCCGATGGCGCCCATGTACAGCCGCGCGCCCTGGTGGATGATGTTGTTGTCCACGACGATGTGGCCGGTGCGGTTGGCGTGGTCGGGCTGAATCACCGTCTCGCCGATGCGCACCCCGCCGCAGCCCAGGTCGTGGATGTAGGTGCGCTGGACGGTGCAGTCGCGGCAGCCTCGCCGGAACCAGATCGCGTAGATCCCGACGTGCCCGACCTCACAGTCCTCGATGAGCACGTTGTGCGCGCCGTCGGCCATGATGACTGCGGGCATGCTTGCCACCGCCTGCCCGTCGCCGTGGCCCTGGGGCGGCAGCAGGTACTGCCCGTGCCGGAAGGCCAGGCCCCTCAGCGTGATGTGCTCCACGGTCATCCCGAGCTGGGGCTCGCCGACGAAGTGCACGAACTGCTCGAGCACCGGGGCCACTACCTCCGCCGTGCTCATGTCCTCGCCGGGCCGCGGCATGTAGTACAGCGTGCCGTCGCGGGCCAGGAACCACTCGCCCGGCTGGTCGAGCGCCTCAAGGTAGTTCTCGACGTGGTAGCGCTGGCTCGCGGCCCACTGGAGGAAGGCCCAGGGCGCGTTGCCGGTGCAGACGACGGTGTCCGTCTCGGGCTCGAAGGCCGCGACCCTGTGCCGCGACACGGCCCAGGAGTGATAGGCCACGACGGTGACGTCGTTGAGGTTGTCCCGCGGCACGAAGTCTCCCGGTCGCGCCCGGAAGGAGCGGTTGGGCAGAAGGGCCCGCTGGCCCGTGGCCGGGTCGGTCACCGGGCCGGCCTTCGCCGCCATGTAGAGGTAGAACTTGTTCGGCGATCGCGCCCGCGTGGCCCGCTCCCCGTTCACCCATAACTGCTCGAAGTACCAGTCCCCCGAGGCCACCTCGGGCACGCTCGCGGTCCAGATGCCGTTCTTCCAGGGCTTGAAGCCCGTTATCGGCTGACCGCCGCTGAACACGGGCTGGGCCCCGGGCGCGGCCTCATAGGTCACCGGGCACTGCTCGGTGCCGCTGTCCTCGGGCGTGAAGACCAGGGCCTCGCGCAGGGGATAGGTGCCGCCGGCAACGAGGATGCGCACGGGCTGATCCAGCGGCCCGCGCGCCTTCAGCTTCCGTACGGCGTCCCGGGCGCCGGTCAGGGACGCCAGGGGGCCGTCCGTCTTCGCAGCGTTCGGACGCTCTACCGTGCCCGACCACTGGTCGTTGCCGTCGGGCGCCAAGTAGAACGTGTAGGCGCTGGCGCTCTGGCAGCCTATGCTCACCACCAGTCCCGCCAGCACCGCCACCATGATGACAATTGAACCTAGGTGCGTGACTGCTCACCTCCAGCGTGTGCTTTGGGCCAGTATTCGGGCGCGGGCGCCCAATCCCTGCCTCCTCTGCCGGAGGGAGAGCCGACCCGCTACCGACCTGAGGGTACCGCGCGCCAGCCCCAACGCAGGACACTCGCCGCCGCCAGCGCGCAGGTCGCCAGCAGCGACAGGAAGCAGCCCAGCACCACGGTCGTCGGCCAGAACACGAAATCCACCTCGTGGGGGCCATCCGCCTCGGGCAGGCGCACCGTCCGCACCAGCCGAAGGTCCGGGTCCACCGTCCACGTCGCACGCCGCCCGTCCACATACACGCGCCAGCCCGGGTAGGGAGTGTCCGCCAACTCCAGCCGCCCGCCCCGGCCCGCGACGCTCACCCGGACGGCATTGTAGCCGGCCTGCGTGGCCTGCACCGCCCGCGTCCCCCGATCCCCGCGGACCCTCCACCGAGGGCGCCAGTCCACTCGCTCGTATATCCACAGGGCGGCGCCGCCGCCCGCGAGCGCGGACGGCTCGACCTGCCCGACCTTCCGCAGCAGCGGCGAGCCGATGGGCCACGCCGAGAGCACGTATCGCACCGCGAGCTCGCCCAGCTCCGGGGCCGTCGCGTTCTCGAGAAGCACCATGTTGCCGTTGCTCAAGGGGGACGGGTCGGCGCTTTCGATTCGGGCCGCCTCCTCCCTGTACACGCGCGGGTACAGCGAATCGTACCCCTGCACATCTTGCAGGCCCAGCAGCACGGCGGTGTTCGGCGGCGCGACGGCTCGCGGCCGGGGCTTCAGCGTCCAGTCGGCTCGCGCGGTCAGCGCCATCACGCGCGCCTGGCTGCCGGCCGGCAGCGCGAGGCCCTGCTCACCCGACGCCAGCCCCGCCAGGCTCCGACCGTCCGTGAGGGGGAGAAGACGGGCCGTCATCCACACCGCCTGGCCAGTCAGCGCCAGCAGCAGCGCCAGGCGTAGCGAGCGGGCCAGGCCACGCCGCATCCGTCCCGCCGTCCAGTCGCCGAGGCTGTCCAGTCCCGAGCCAGTCAGCACGGCCGCCGCCAGGCAGAACACGAACAAGACACGCTGGAACCCCGCCGTCTGCCCCAGGAAGGGGAGATGGAAGTAGATCAGGGCCGCCAGGGGAGTGGCCAGGGCGACCGCCAGGGCGACCCCCGCGAGGGCCAACATGCCGTAGGTGTGCCTGCGCCGGTTCCTCACCACGGTCAGGACGGCCAGCGCCAGGCTCAGAGGGCCGAGGCCGCAGAAGTGCTCGGCAAAGGCAGGGCCGGCGTAGGTGCCGTCGCCGGGGGCACCGAGGGCTGTGGGCCAAAGGAGGGTAGAGAGATGCAGAGGCTTGAGGGCCAATTGTTGAGCAAACCTATATCCCTCGGGCGTGGGCAGCGCGCCACCGCGCGGCGAAAGCTGCCCCAGCTCTGCTGTCGGCGCCCACTGCACGGCCGCCAAACCGAGGGCCAGGACGAATCCCAGGGCCATGGGGCGCACCGGTGCGCGCTTGTGCCGCAGGGCGCGCCCGATGAGTCTGGCGACCCCCCATCCCAGGGCCGTGAGCCAGACGTACCCGGCCACCTGCATATGCCCTGCCAGCACTGCCATCCCCAGGCACAGCGCCAGGCCGAGGACCCCTCGCCAGGGCCGCTCGTGCAGGAGGGCCTCGACGGCCCACAGGGCGCCGGGGAGCCAGGCCGCGGACTGGATCAGGGACGGCACGGGCGCCCAGGCGAGCATGAACCCACCGCCGGCGTAGACCAGGCCCGCGGCAAGCCCGCCGCCGTGGCTGGTGCGCATCCTGCGCGCCAGTCCCCAGGTGAGCAGAATCGCCAGGGCGAGGTGGAATACCCACAGCAGCCCCAGGGCGCGGCCGGCCGGGAACAGGCCGCAGAGCAGGAGGGTGGGAGGGTAGAAGCAGGCCGATTGGCCGTTGGCGGCGAAGGGGTGCCCGCAGAAGCTCCGGGGCGACCACAAGGGCAGCTCGCCGGAGCGCAGGGCGTCCCCAAGGGTCCACCGCCAGGGCAGGAACTGGGCCACGCCGTCCCACCACAGGGAGTCCCAGGTGCCGGGGTCGAGCGCCGGCCTGCCCGCCAGTGACCAGGGCAACATGCCCCGCAGATGATCGGAAGGAAGCGGCACAGCCCCTGACAGAGCGGCCGTCAGGAGGATGCCCGCTACGATTACCGCTGCTATTGCCGCGGGGGAGAGGCCTGATCTGGACGCGACTAAGCCCTTCCTATGCCCCGGGCCGGCGTCCCGGTGCGCGCCGGCCCGGCCGGTCTGGACAAGCTGGGCCCATTCTACCTCCCTTGCCGTGGGGTGGGAAAGCAGCCATAATGGCCGCGCGCGCGGGTCCGCCGGGCGAGGGTCCTCCCGACCCTGTGTGAGACCAGCGCGGGTAGCGATCCACCGACGGGCTGAAGGGCAGACCATGTACCGCATCGCTGCAATAGTTGTCGCACTCCACGTGCTGGGGTCGGCCTCGGCGGCCACGGTGCGGGTCGTTGCGCTGGGCGCGACCGCGCGCCTTCCTCAAGGCTGGGTGCTCGTGGAGGACGCCGGCCCGCGCGGCTGCGCCTTTGAGATACCCGGCGGAGGACGGCTCGAGGTCGTGGTGTGGCAGCTTTCGTCCCCTGACGGCGATGCCCGCAACGCGGCCTGGGAGCATGGGGTTCTTCTCAGCCGAAGCTGTGGCTTCCGTGGCCAACGCGAGACCGAGGTCGCCCTGCCCTGGCAGGGCAAGGCTGTCCGCGTCCTGGGCCGCACCACCGACGGCAACGGCGCGTGGTCCGGGGCCTTTGTCGCCTTCGTGCCCTTCCCGGGCGAGGCCTGCGTGATCGGATGCTTCATGGCCGGAGCCGACCGGCTGGACCCGGCTGCCAGCGCCGTCGAGAGATTCATCTCGGTCCTCGAGATGCCCGGCCCCACCGCGCCCGTCCTCGTCGCCACGATCCCCCTCGTGCGATTGTGCTACCTCGGACAGGCCGCCATGGTCACGGGCGTTCCGGCTACCTACGACCGTGTGTCTCGCCCTGGACTGCCCCCGCGCCTGGCCCTGTTGAGGCCCGAGGTGGCGGCCCGGCCGACCGGCGGCTCCGGCGCTGTGACGAGCGAATCGGGCGCCGTGGCGAAGAACCGCGTGGCGAAGGTGGGCCAGCCGGAGAACGTGCCCACGCCCATCACGGTGGCCGGGCCCCAGGCCGGCAATCCGACGCGCCCGCTGGTCGCAAGCAAGAACCTTACCCTTGCCGCCGCGCCGGGGCCGCCCGCCCCGCCGGGCGGCGCGTACCGGTCGGCCAAGCCCTCGAGCCAGCCTTCGAGTGTGGCCGTCACGCCCCCAGCGACGGGCGGACCAGGCCCGTCTGCGTCGTGGCTGCTGGCGGCGGTGACCGAGGCGTCGGCCCCCGTGGTGTCGCCGTCGCTGGTGCTCGGGGGCTATAGCCGGGAGAGGGCTGGCGTCTGGGAGCTCCTGGCGGGCCCGCGGACGTCGCCGCCCGTGATCCTGGCCGTCCTGGCGGGCGCCGAGTCGCGTCCCCCGGCGCGCCTGGCTGGTGGGACGCTGCCCGCGGGAACCACGGTCGCCTGGCTGTCGCATCCGCGAGGCACGAGGCCCGAGGGCCAGGCGGTCGTGCTCGGCCCCTCGCTGCCCGAGGTGCGCCCGCTCGTAGCCGAGGCGCTGCTGTCGGGCGAGACGCGTGAGCTGAGAGTGGCTGGCGTTCCGCGGCTGGCCCTGCCGGCGCGCGAGCTGTCGTCTCCCGGCAGTCAGCCGGCGGGCTCGCAGGTGGCCACCGCGACGGGGGATTCGCGCCCTGCCGTCAGCCCGGGCCTGGCAGCCGCGACAATCGCCGGTGCCTAGCCGAGCACTGCGACCGCCGCCGGTGCTGCGCCGCCGGCCCTGGGCCGCCCTGATTCCGCGATGGCGTCCGTGGGCGCCCCGTCCGCGATGGCCGTTCACACGACGCCCGGCCTGGCCGCCACGGGCGCTGCCGCCGGCCCCGCTACGTCTCCCGGCCCGGGAAGCCCCGCAACCGAGGGCGTGCTCTCGCGTCCGCCGACCGCGCCCCTGGCCGCGGCGGCGAGCTCGCCGCCTAGGATTGTTGCTCTGCGCACCGACCGGCCGGTCGCCCCGGCCGCCTCGCTTCCGTCGTC
>CAZSOQ010000034.1:0-29999 GCA_964608495.1 uncultured Armatimonadia bacterium
GCCGGCGACCGCGGGCCCCCCCGGCGACCGCGGGCCCCCCGGCGACGGCAGCTCCCCGGCGCCGGCCCCGCGGGAACGCAGGCACCTCCCCGCGCCGGCCCTGCCTCCCGCCTCACGTCTCCATGATCCTCATGCACTCCTCCGCGTCCTCGCGGCTGGGGACGTGCATGGTGATCATGATGCCTTTGCTCTTCTCGCCGAACTCGCGCTTGAGGGACTCGAGGTGTTCCTTGCCGGCCCAGATGTACAGCTTCTTGCCGGCGTCCAGGATGCGGTGGTACAGCGGCCACCACGTCTCATGCCAGGTGCCCGGCTCGCCCGCCCCCGGCGTCCACTGCACCATGCTGAGCCGCGGCACCTCGAGCAGGGCGTCCAGGTGCCTGACCGCGCCCGGCCCGTCCCAGTGGTACATCGAGTAGCCCACGCGCTCGGTCATCTCCACGAGCACGGGCAGCATGAAGTCACGGAACATGCCGGGCGAAATGTTGGCCGAGATGTCGCACTGCAGCTTGACCATGCGCCCGGGCGCCCACGCCCAGAAGACGCTGCCGCCTACCTCATCGCGGATCAGGTCGTACAGCACGTCGTAGTAGTGGAAGTAGCGGTCCGTGATCTCGCGCAGGCAGGCGTGGACCCAGTCCGGGCGCTCGACCAGGTCCACCAGCAGGCGCTCGGTCCCGCGCATCGCCGCCAGGGTGTCGAGACCCTCGATCAGGTCGGGGAACTGGTGCAGGAACTTCCCCCGGCTGCTCTGCAGGGTCTTGCGATGCGCGTCCAGGCAGAAGCGCCAGTAGAAGTTGCCGGGGTCATACTCGAAGCGCGCGTCCTCGGGCGTCTCCATGCACCGCTTGAACCAGACCGTGTCGGGCATCTCGCGGCCCGTGCAGCCGAGGAACAGCGCCAGCGAGTTCGGGCCGACGTCGCCGGGATTGGTGTAGGGCACGGCTTCGGCGAGGTAGTAGTTGTGGATGCACGACCGCAGGGCCAGGTTGACACGGTAGTCCAGGCTGCGGGTCGAGTAGTGGGTTACCCAGCCCTCCGGCTGGGGGAGGGCCTCGATGAGCTCGGCGGGCTCGGGGCGCGGAGCCGTGATCTGCATGGCGGGGCGACCGATGTCACCACCGTTCCACCAGGTAGTGAGACGGTCGCGGGCTTCCTCCCAGTCGGGGCGATAGAGCAGGCCGCTCATTGCCGTTTCCCACCCTTTTGCCGGGCGTGATGTTGGGGCTCGGAAGGACAAGCGTACGCCCCAGGCCGATCCCCCGGCAACCGCGGCCTCGCGGGTGCGCTGTACCCACGGGCTTCAGCTCCGCCCTCCCACCGTCGCCGCCTCGTTGTACCGCCGCACGAACTGCTCCATCGGCGCCACCAGCCCCGCGGCGCACCAGGCCCGCGCCTGGTCACGAAACTCCCGCGGTCCCATCCCCGCCAGCTCCGCCATCAGCATATTGTCGTCGGGCACGTTCGTCAGAATCCCCTCCGCCTCCAGAGCCGCCGCGAACCTGCCGGTGATCCGCGTGAACTCGCTGAAGCCCATGCCGTTCATTCGATAGGGAAGGGGCTTCCAGAAGCTCGGCGGGAACAGCAGCTTGAACTTGTAGTCCATGTTCTCCCGCATGTACGTATCCCTGTCCACCTCGAAGCCATACTCCTCCGCCTCCTTGAACCACCGCGTGCCCGGGAACAGGCCCGCGAACTGCACGGGCACCGAGTCCGGCCGCAGCTCCAGGACCAGCCGAAGGCTCTCCGCGAGCGTCTCCTCGGTCTCGAAGGGCATCGGCACGATCATGCTGCAGACGACCTTGATCCCCGCGGCCTTGGCGGCCCGCACGGTCTCGCGCACGGCCTCCAGCCGGATCGGCTTGCCCGCCGCGCGGCGGAGCAGCTCCTCGGACCCTGTTTCGAGGCCGAAGAACATCGAGTACAGCCCCGAGCGGCGCAGGACCTCGAAGTGGTCGGGAAGGCTGCTGCTGAAGTGCGCGAAGCTCGTGTACTGCACGTCCAGTCCGCGGTCCAGGATCCCCTGCGCGACCTCGGCCATCAGGCTCCCCGGCGTCGAGGAGCCGGCGAAGCGGAAGGTCCTGAAGCCGTACTCGCCGACCATCGCCGCCATGTCCGCGACGATCCGGTCGGCCGAGCGCACCCGCAGGCGCCTGCCGCTCTCGTAGGGGTGAGTGCAGAAGGCGCAGCAGTAGGGGCACCCTCGGCTGTCGTCTATCACGATCAGCTTCAGCTTCTGGTCCCCGGCCATCGCCGGGTAGACGCTCTCGTCGTAGGTCGCCCGGGGAATCTCGTCCAGGTCCACGGACGCGGGCGGCGTGGCATGGCCCTCCGCCGAGAACACGACGCCCGGCAGGTTCGCCAGCGACTTGCCTTCCGTGGCGTGGGCGACCAGGTCCAGGATCCGGTCCTCGGCTTCGCCCAGCACCACCGCATCGAAGGCCCCCGTGCGCTCGTAGATGAACCGCCCGCACCAGGTCGCGTGAGGCCCGCCCGCCAAGAGCTTCAGCGACGGGTACCGCTTGCGCAGTCTCTCGGCGATGGTCACCGAGCCCGTGAAGCCGTCGCCGTTCCACAGCTTGAGGCCGACCAGCGCGGGCTCCAGGTCCGCGACCTCGCGCTCCACCTCCTCGGCCACAGCCTGCACCTCGCGGGCCTGGTGGGCCTCGAGCTCGGCGTCCAGCCGCCCCAGCTCCTGCACCAGCGACGGCCCCGGCGGCCCCTGGGCCGCGGCCAGCTCCTGCAGCACGGGCAGGGCCCGCCGCGACAGCTCCTCGGGGTACAGACGCCGCATGGTGTCGAGGGTCCCGAAGTCCAGGATGCGGACGCCGTGCCCGGCCTCTCGCAGCACCGCCGCCAGCAGCCCCAGCCCGTTGTCCGGGCACAGGCTGCTGGGCGTGTAGGGATACCCCGCATAGGTAACGAGGAGAACGTTAGCCACGGTGGTCTCCTTCGTGTGGGCGAGCTAGGGCCGTGCGACCCGGCCCCGAGCCAGTCTACCAGATGGCCGGCCGCCACGACACCGGCGGAGCGGCCCCGACAGGAATCCCCTGCCGCCGCGGTGAATCCGTCCCCGGCGACCGGCTCGGCGCCTACCGGCCGGCAGGGAGGAAGGCCCCCGTGAATCGAAGCGCACTCTCGGCCGCGTGCCTGGCCCTGGCCATGGCCGCGCTCGCCCTCGGCGATGGCGCCGACGTCGTCTTTGAGGACACCTTCGACGCGACGGCCCTCGGCCCGTCCTGGCAGCGCGTGGCCGGCGACTGGAGCATCGTCAACGGCGAGCTAACCAACGCCGCGCCCCGCTCCGGCACCGTGATCGCCGGCGGGCGCGACTGGGCCGATTACACCCTCGTGGTGACGCTGACCACCCAGCGCCCCGGCCCCAAGCCCTGGAGCGTGGCGAGGGTGCTGTTCAGGTACACCGACCCCGGCAACTATTACTATGTCCTGCTGCATACCTCCCGCAGGCTGGAGCTGGGCAGGGAATACGGGGGCGCCCACCAGCCCGGCCTGGCCGTGGTGGAGGACGTCGCGGACCCCCTCCAGCCGCACCGTCTGCGGGCCGCCCTGGAGGGCCCGCGCGTGCGCATCTGGGTGGACGACCGCCCTGTGGTGGACTTCACGGACGATTTGCCCCTGGCCGGCGGCAAGGTGGGCCTGGATGCCTTCCAGGACGCGGTGGTGCGCTTCGACGACGTGCGCGTCATCAGCCCGACCATCGCCCGGGCGAAACAGGAGGCGCAGGCAATGGCCACGGAGGCCCTCGCGAAGCTCAACTACCGGCCCTCCGAGCAGGGCAACATCGCGATCTTCAGGGACCCGCATGTCCCGATCAGGGACAGCGCTCCCTCCGACCCCGAGTATCTGGGGCGGTTGCTTCAGTCCGCGGGCTACGGGGTGACCTACGTCCAGGCGGGGGATCTGGGCAGCGATCTGGTGCTTGCCCGCGCCAACTTCGACCTCGTCATCCTCCCCTACGGCTCGGCCTTCCCGGCCGAGGCCATCCCCGCCTTCACCCAGTTCCTGAAGAGTGGCGGCGGCCTCATCACCCTGGGCGGCTACTTCGCCGACCACCTCTACCGCGCGGACGGCGAGGCCGAGGACGGCAATCTGCTCGCCAATCCGGGCTTCGAGGCGGGTATCACACCGTGGCAGTTGCCCAGCCCCGGCGCCCTGGGCCTCGAGGCCGGCGACACCTCCGACCAGGCCCGCTCGGGCGCCAGATCCGCCTTCCTGCGCCTGCCGCGGGGCTCCCAGATCGCCTTTCACAGCCTGCTGCAGCGCGTGGAGGGCCTGGCCCCGGGCACTGCCCTCGTCGCCGAGGCCTGGATCAGGACCGACCAGGTCACCGACGGCGCCGGCGCCTACCTTGCCATCAACTACTTCCGCGACGACGGCGAGCGCATCAAGTGGGACCAGTCGCCGGCCGTCACGGGCACGAGCGCCTGGCGCCAGGTCACCGCCCGGGGCGAGGTGCCCCCGGGCTGCGCCTACGCGACGGTCAACCTGCTCCTCCATGGCTACGGCACGGCCTGGTTCGGTGATGCGCTCCTGCGCCCGGCCGTCGGCGGCCTCGCCTGCCTCAACACTCGCGAGGGCGACATCCACGGCCCGGGCAACTCCCTGAGGGTCAGCCCCGACCAGATCGGCCTCTTCGACCCGGGCTACCGCCTCGAGGAGGTCGTCGAGCTTCGCCCGAGCGCGGGCCAGAGCATCGCAGACCCGGGCTTCACCTTGAAGGCCGACCTGCAGGGCTACTCGGCCTCGGGCGTGTTCGTCGGTAACGGCAACCCTGTCCGGGCGGAGACCTACGCCCGCGTCGTGCCGCTGCTCGACGCCTTCGACGCGGTGGGCCGCCGCCGGGGCGCCGCCGGGGTCCTCGTGCGCAACCACCGCGGGCCCTACGCGGGCTCCGACTGGGCGGCCTTCGGCGTCAACAACCGCGACCTCTTCGCGCCCGACGTCTCCGGAAGCGGCGAGACCCTCCTCGGCCTGGTCGCCGAGATGACCCGCGGCACCTTCCTGGCTGAGGTCCATCCCGGCTACGCCTGCTACCGGCAGGGGGAGGAGGTGGCGCTAATCGCCTCGGTCGCCAACCACGGCAGACGGGCCCGTGCCGCCGAGGTAAGGCTCCGCGTGTCCGCGGGCCGCGACGAGACGCGCGTCGCCCACGAGGCGACCGTGCCCTGCGAGCTTCCTCCCGGCGGCCGGCGCGAGGTGAGCGTCTCCTGGGCGCCCGAGCGGTTTGCCGAGGACTTCTACACGGTGCGGGCCGAGCTGCTGCTGGACGGCGTCCCGACCGACCGGCTGGACAACGCCTTCGTGGTCTGGAACGAGGACGCCCTGCAGGCCGGGCCGCGCCTGGCGGCGGGCAACGGGTATCTCACGCGCAACGGCCGGGCCACCTTCCTCTGCGGCACCGGCGACGCGGGCTATCCCTACTACGCCCAGAGCGAGAATCCCCTCGTGTGGGACGACCAGTTCCGGCTCATGCGCGACCTGGGGCTCCTGTACTACCGCTGCATGCACTTTTTCACTGCCTACCCCTCGGCCAAGCCCCTCGAGACCCTGGACGACCTGCCCCAGGAGCAACTGCGCCGCCTCGACGCCCTCGTCTATCTGGCCCACAGGCACGGGCTCGGGTTCCTCTTCGTGAACAACGTCGGGCTACAGCTCGCGCGCGACGACCCCGAGGACCTGGCCGGCCGGCAGAGGGCGCTGCGCCTGCTCGCGCGGCGCTACGCCAACGCCCGCGGCGTCATGTTCAACATGGACCACCAGGAGTTCATCAGGGCCACCGACCCGGCCGCGCACACCGCCTTCCGGCGGTTCCTCGAGCGCAAGTACCCCAGCTTCGCGGCCTTCGCGCAGGCCTGGGGACTACCGGCCGACGGCTCCTTCGACGAGGTCAAGCTCGACGAGGGCGCGGCCCGCAAGGCGCCCTGGAACAGCGCCCTCAGCCTGGACACCGCCGAGTTCCTGTACTCCTACCGGGAGGCCTGGCGCCGCAACGCCGCCGAGGCGATCCATGAGGGCAATCGCGACACGGTCTTCGACCAGGACTTCAGCCTCTACTGGCTCCCCGACTTCCCCTGGCCTGCCCCCGACACGGCCGAGCGCCTGGACATGGTGAGCTGCCACTTCTACGGCGCCGCCGACCGCTTCCCCCTGCAGAACAAGCGCGCCGACCTGCAGGTCCTTGGCAAGCCGGTCGGGCAGACCGAGTTCGGCATCCTGACCCACCCAGCCTGGCGGGGGCACCAGGACGCCCGCCTGGACCACGACTCGGCCGACGCCTTCTTCATGATGGCCGGCCACTACTGCCTGGGCCTGGGCACCACCATGATGAGCAACTGGAACTGGAAGGAGATGAAGGAGTGCATCTTCCCGTGGGCCATCGCCTACCACGACCTGGCGCCCAAGCCCCACCTGCTGGCCTACCGCAACATGGCCCTGCTCTTCAACAGCTTCAGCCCCCGCTACACCTACCCCGAGGCCTACGTCGTGGTCCCCTCCTCGCATCTCCTGACCGGCAAGGGCCACGAGGTGGACGCGGCCCTTCGCGACTGCATCGGCCGCCTGCTCTCCTGCCACGTCCGGTTCGGGCTGATCGACGAGCGCTACCTGGACCGCCTGCCCGCCGAGGCCAGGGCCCTGTTCTACCCGATCCCCTTCTGCCCGCCCGACGCCACCGTCCAGGCCCTCGAAGCCTTCGTGCGGCGGGGCGGCGCGCTGTACTTCAGCGGTGACATCTCCTTCGACGAGAGCAAGCAGCGCACCCGCACCGACAGGCTCGAGAGGCTGGCGGGCGCGCGCTTCCAGGCCGAGAACTACCCCCATCTGGACGTGCCGCGCGACAGGAAGGGCGTACCTGCCCTGCGCACCGAGCCTCGCGGCGCGCAGGTCCTGGTGGACTCGCCCGACGGCCCGGCGGTGCTCCACCACCACTTGGGCGAGGGCCACGTCGTCTACTCCGCCGACCCCATCGAGTGCTACGCGGGCGACTGGAGCCTGCCGGCTGCGGCCGTCGCCGCGTGGCCGGGTGTGCCCGCGAACCGCTACGACCTCACGCTCAGCCTCGGCGGCGCGGCGCGCATCGCGCTGGACCCGCCGGCCCCCGACGTGCACGCCTTCTCCCTGGCAACCGACGCCGGAGGCACGGTCTACGTGCTGTTCAACACGAGCGCCGAGGGCCGGGACCTTACGCTGAGCCACGGCGGCCGCAAGCTCGCGCTCTCCCTGGCCTCGCACCGACCGGCCCTGGCGCACTTCGGCCCGGCCGGGAAGCTGCTGGCGATCGAGGCCCAGGACGGGGCGTTGCTCGACGGCAAGCCCCTCTGGCGCGGCGAGGGGCACTTCATCGTCCTCAGCCTCGACGGCGTCGGGCTGGACGCCGGCCCCACGCGGCTGCTGGCCATGGCCATCGGCGAAGGGAAGGCGGCCCTGTCCTGCGCGGGAGGAATCGCCGACCCCGTCGTTCAGTATGGCGAGTTCAGGGACGGGCGCTGGCACACCCTGCGGACGGAGGTCGCCGAGGCCGGGCAGGTGTCGGTGTCAGCCGCGGGCCCGTTACGCTCGGCCCTGGCGCTGGTGTGTGGCAGGGGCGCGGCCGACGAGGTGGCTGCTGGCGTCACGCCCGTGACGCCGTGACGCTGCGCGTACCACGGCGCGCCAATCCGGGCTCGCACCTACCGGTCCTGCAGCTTCCTCGCCGTCGCCACCGAGCCGATCCGCCGGTCCAGGCCGATCTTGTGCTGCAGAATCGGGTCGGGCTTCCCCGTCTGCTCCAGCCGCATCCCCACCCAGTCCTTCATCCGCTTGCGCAGCGCTCGGCACAGGTCCGGCTCGGCGTCGGCCAGGTTGTGCAGCTCGCCCGGGTCGTTCACCAGGTCGTACAGCTCGTACTTGGGCTTGTTGTGAAAGTCCGGCTCGAGCGCCTCGAAGTACTTCCAGTGCGGCGTGCGCCAGCCCCGCTTGCGCATCCACGTGCACTCCGTGATATAGAACTCGCTCCGCAGGGCGTCCTTGTCGCCGCACACCACCGGCACGGCGCTCACGCCGTCGAGGCCCAGGCCCTTGCGCTGCCGCTCGAACCCCATCAGGTCCAGGATCGTGGGCACCAGGTCCTCCTGCAGCGTGCAGCCCGTCACGCGCTTGCCCTCCGGCACCAGCCCCGGCCGCCAGAAGATCAGCGGGATGTGCAGCGTCTGGTCGTACAGGCCGTGGTGGTCGAAGAAGCAGTCGTGGTCGTAGAGCGTCTCGCCGTGGTCCGAGGTGTACACGATCAGCGTGTTGTCCAGCACGCCCAGGTCCTCCAGGCGCTGGAAGAGCACCTGCTGGCAGGCGTCCATGTAGGCTACCTCGCCGTCGTAGGACGCGATGGCCCAGTCGGCGTCGGTCACGCCCGGCGGCATCCACGACCGGAAGAAGTCCGCGAAGGGCGCGAAGTCGAACACCGGCCGCATCGTCTTCTTCCGCCGGTCGCAGGGGTCCTTGGTGTAGAACATCGTGTCAAAGGGCGGCGGGGGCAGGTAGGGCGAGTGGGGTTCCAGGTGGCGCAGGAACAGGAAGAAGGGCTTGTCGTCCCGCGCCATGTCATCGAGGATCGGGATGGTGACCTCATTGAGATTCTCGGCCTTGCGCAGCGGCCGATCCTCCCAGGCCCCCCAGCTCTCGAAGCCGGCATACTGGTCGAAGCCTCGGTAGAATCCGCCGAACCCCACGCACGCCGACCGATAGCCCTGCCGCTTCAGCACTTCCGGCAGCGTCGGGTTCTCCTCGGGCAGTGGCCCGAGGGGCGTCAGGCTCACCATGCCCGTGGACATGACGTCCAGGCCGGTGAGCATCGAGCAATAGGCGGGCGTCGTGGGGATGTAGGCGCTGTAGGCGTGCTCGACCAGCGTGCCTTCCTCGGCCAGCCGGTCGGCGAAGGTGGCTGTGGTGCGCCGCGGGTAGCCGTAGCAGCTCATATGGTCGGCGCGCAGGCTGTCTATGGCGAACATCACGAGGTTGAGCTTGTCCGATTTGCTGGCCATGTCGGGGCTCCTTGGTTCGCGGGCTAGGCCGGGGGAGGCCCCCGGTTTAGGCGGGGGTTCGCTGGCCGGGGGCAAGGCCCTTCCCTTCCGTCCCCCTTTAGGGCGGGGCAGTGGTCTGGACTGCGATGATCACCACACCCCCACCGCCGCGGGCTAAAGCCCGCGCCTACGCTCGTCCGAGGTCTCGATGTCGGCCAAGGTCCGCTCGGTGCGGGGACAGTGGCCAGTAGTGTCCGCAGGCCGCGACACCGCGCGGCCTGTGGGAACCACCACATGCCCACCGCCGCGGGCTGAAGCCCGCGCCTACGCCAGTCGGAGGTCCTGATGACGGCCAAGGTCCGCTCAGTGCGGGGACAGTGGCCAATAGTAGTCGCAGGCTTTAGCCTGCGGGGGTGGCTGGGTGGTGGTGTGGACAGGCCGGGGTCTTCCCCGGCCTGCGGGGGTGGTGGTGAGGTGGTCCCTACTGCGCTGCCTCTGCCATCTGCTCACCCCCGCGGAATCCCCTTCGCGGGCCTGGCCAACATACCCCCGGGGGTAGGGGTGAAACGGGTTCACCACTTATTCGGTAGTTTAGCGCGCGTTGCGTGTCTTTTCGGCGCTTTGCGAGGGCCTCTTTGAGCGCTATGTCCAATCCCCGCAGCCCCGCCCTTGCCCCCGTTACCGCCCCGGCACCTTCCCGTCCGCCTCGCGCTGGCTGATGATCTCTTCGGCCAGGGACTCCGGCACGAAGTCGTGCCGCCGGAACTCCAGCGTGAAGCTGCACTTCCCCGAAGTCAGGCTCCGCAGCTCGGTGGCATATCCCCGCACCTCGGCCAGGGGCACCTCGCCGGACAGGTGGCGCATGTTCGCCCGCACGTCCAGCGAGTTGACACTCCCGCGCCGCCTGCCCAGATCGGCGGTCACGGCGCCCAGGTGCTCCTCGCTGAGGTTGACGTCGAGGCCCATGATCGGCTCGAGCAGACCGGGCCGCGCGCGGCGCACGGCCTGCTGCACGGCCATGCAGGCCGCCACCTGGAAGTCCCCGGCGGACGAGTCCACCTCATGGAACTTGCCCCTCAGCAGCGTGACGCGCAGGTCCGTGACCGGGTACCCGGCGATGATGCCCTCTTCGAGCCTCCTGCGCAGGGCCACCTCGATGGGGCGGACGAAGTCGGCTGGAATCTCGTCGCCCGGCGCCTCGTTCACCACCACCACGCCCTGGCCGCGCTTGAGCGGCTCGACGCGGAGCTGCACCTCGGCGAAATGCCCGTGGCCGCCGGTCTGCTTGCGATACACGGCCGTGGCCTCGCCCAGGTCGCGCACGGTCTCACGGTAGGCCACCTGCGGCGGGCTCACCTCGGGCGTGCAGCCGAACTCGGTGCGCAGGCGGTCAAGGGTGATGTCCAGGTGCAGCTCGCCCATGCCGGCCAGCGTCTCTTCCTCGGTCTCGGGGTCGAAACGCGCGACCAGGGTGGGGTCCTCCCTGCACAGACGCAGGACGGCCTCGTGCAGCCTGCCGGACTCCTCCTTCGAGGAGGGTCGCAGCGCCACCATGATCACCGGATCGGGGAACTGCAGCGAGTCGAGCTGAACCGGGCAATCCGGGTGGCACAGCGTATCGCCGGTAACCGCCGACTTCAGGCCCACCAGGGCCACGACGTCGGCGGGCCCCATGCCGTCCACTTGCTCGCGCTCGCTGCCGTGGATGCGGTAGATGCGCCCCACTCGCTCGCGCGTCTCCGCGCGCGGGTTGTAGACCACATCGCCGCTTCGCACGCTTCCCGAGAAGACGCGCACCCAGGTCAGGTGGCCGACGTAGGGGTCGGTGACGATCTTGAAGGCCGTGGCGCACAGGGGCATGTCGGGGTCGTCCGGCCGGCCGGTCAGCACCTCGGCCGCCGCGGGCGAGTGTCCTCGCACCACCGGCATGTCCGAGGGCGCCGGCAGGTAGTCCACCACGGCGTCCAGCAACTGCTCGACACCCATCCGGGCGCGCGCCGAGCCACACAGCACCGGCACCAGCTTCCCGGCCAGCGTGGCGTAGCGCAGGGCCGCCTTCAGCGTCTCCACGTCCGGCTCGTGGCCGTGCAGACGCAGCTCCAGCAGCACGTCATCGGTCTCGCAGATGGCGTCCAGCAGCGCCTCGCGGGCCTGTGCTACGTCCTCGGCCATCTCGGCCGGGACCGGCGCCTCGACGAACCGCTCCGCGCCGTCGTCCCACAGCAGGGCGCGCTCGGTGAGCAGGTCCACGACGCCCCGGAAGTCGCCCTCGCGCCCGACGGGCAACTGCAGGGGCATGGCCCTGGGGGTGAGCTTGTCGCGGATATCGGCCAGGACGCGGCGGAAGTCCGCGCCGGTCCGGTCGAGCTTGTTGACGAAGAGGACGCGGGACAGACCCTCGCGGTCGGCGTGCATCCACACCGCGCCCGTCTGGGGCTCGACGCCGCCGACGCCGCAGACCAGGATGACGGCGCCATCAATGACGCGGATGGACCGCACGACCTCGGCCGAGAAGTCAATGTGCCCCGGCGTGTCAATGAGGCTTATCCGGTGCCCCCGCCACTCACAGGCCGTCGCGGCCGAGGTGACGGTGATACCGCGCTCCCTCTCCTGGAGCATCCAGTCGAGCTGCGTATTCCCCTCATCCACGCTGCCGAGCCGGTGGATCCGGTCGGTGTGGTACAGGATCGTCTCGGACGTCGTGGTCTTGCCGGCGTCCACGTGGGCGAAGATGCCGATGACCCTCACTCGGTCCAGCGACGATTCCCGCGTCCTGGTTTGTGTCCGTGTCGTTTCTTCCCTGAACACTGCCTTCAACCCCTTGTACTGGGTAAAGCCACATCAAGCGCGCCGGCGTCGAAACTGCGGGCCGTAGAGGGCAGGGCTGCTACCTCGCAACCGGGGGCCGGGGAGTAGGGGGCGGGCAGGCCGCCGTCCCTAGCTCGTGGCAAGGCCAAAGCCGGGCGATGCTGACAAGCACACTGCCGTGATTCGGATCGGTCAGAACATCGGTGGCGGAGGGCCGGGTCAGGGCCCGCGCCGGGAAAGCGGATCAGTGCCCCCAAAAGCGGAACCGCGGGCTGTGGTGCGCCCGCGGCTCAGTGCAAACCCGCCAAGGGAATGCCGTCACGGCCTGTGGCGGAAATCGGGCGCACACGCGCCACAGGCCACGGATCCTCGCGTCTCCGTTATTGGGACGATTAGTCTACCCATTTCCAGCCAGCTCTCCTCAGTAGGGCGCTGCTGAGGGCACAACGGGTCGGATGCTACAAGGGCCCCCGCGGCCTGTCAAGGCCCTGCGGGGCCTTTCTGCGCGCCAAGTGGAACCCCCGACCCGCCTGAATCGTCTATGGCAACCGATGGACCATACCAGGAGGGATTCCCTTGAGCCGGCAGAGGTTCTCACGGGGCGGTACGGATTCGGGCCGCGCGGGCTTCACCCTCATCGAGCTGCTGGTGGTCATCGCCATCATGTCCATCCTCGCCTCGATTCTGTACCCCGTCTTCGCCCGGGCCAGGGAGCAGGCACGCAAGACCGCCTGCGCCAGCAACATGCGCCAGCTCGCCATGGCCCTCCTGCAGTATGCCGACGACTACGACGAGACTCTCCCCCTATACAGCCAGGGGACCGGCTACCTCGGCAGCCTGGGCTACGGCGGCGGCGACGGCCCGCGCTGGGCGGACATGATCTTCCCCTACGTTCGCAACACCCAGGTCTATGACTGCAGGAGCGGCACCCACCGCCTCGCGATCCTGTCCGGCGGCTCCTACTTCGAGATCAACACCTACTCCTACGGCTACGTGTCGCCCTCGTCAGGCGGCGCGGACTACGGGGTCGCCAGCCGCGCCCTGGGCGACATCCCCGACCCCTCGGGCACCATAGCCCTCGCTGAAGACGGCAGGCAGGACGACGCAGCCGACGCCGAGAGCATCGGGCGCGTCATCCCCGGCGCGGCCGATACGCTCGAGGGGATGGCGGGGCGCGTCAACGGCATGAGGCACACGGGCGCCAGTACCACGGACGTGAAGGCGCACGCCTTCAACGCCACCTACGTAGACGGGCACGTGAAGTTCGTGCGCCTGCCGGACACCTTCCCGACTCAGTGGACCCTGGCGCAGGACTAGCGGCGCCGCGCGGGACGCGGGCCCGCCCGTCACCGTGCCAGGGGCTCGCGCACGACGAAGGCCCTCGCGGGATTCTCCACGAGCAGCTTGTCGAGCTGCGCGTCGGTCAGCCCGGCGTCGCGGAGCATGGGGAGGAAATGGCGTGGCAGCCAGTCAAGAGGCGCCACCGTGCCGCCGCCCGGCTCCCCCACGTGATACCACCCCGCGTCCTGGCTGATCAGCAGCCGGTCCGGATAGCGCCGAAAAGCCTCCAGGACCAGCGGCAGCTTCTGGGCAGCGTTGCCCGCGCGAATCCCGTCGTAGGACAGCCAGGCACCCCGCTCGGCCACCTGGAAGTGCAGCGCCTGGTCGGGCTCGGCGTCCGAGTGAACCACGATCAGGTGGGACGGCGGCACCCCCACCTCGGCGAGGATCTCCAGCTCCTGCAGGGCGGCCCGGCCCGTCGTCGTGTGACTGGCGATCACCAGGCCCGTGGCCGCCGACGTCAGAGCCGCCGCCCGCACGATCTTGCGCTGTATCTCGCTCAGATCGCCCTCGTTCACCGCGATCTTGATGAACCCCGGACGTATGCCCGAGGCCGCGCGGGAAGTGCCGGGAAAGCGGTACTGCGCAGCCTGGCCCTCCGGGCCGATGCCCTCCGGGCCGATGCCCTCCACGGCCTCACGGATCCACTCGCGGGCGATCTCCTCGGCCGACGTGTCGTGGGCCGAGGCCGGGAGGAAGGGGTCCTTGTATAGCCCGGTATTCGTGATGAGGTGCACGCCGCTGGCGAGGCTCAGCTTCCGCAGGAGAGCGGGGTCGCGTCCCAGGTAGTTGGGCGTGCACTCGAACAGCGCCCGGATGCCCGCGGCCTTCAGGTCGCGCAGGTAGGGAAGCATGACCTCGAAGACCTCGTCCGGATCATAGCGGTCCGGCGAGACCTTGTCGGCGCCGATGAAGTCCACCAGCACATGCTCATGGGTGAGGGCGGGGCCGAGGTCGGAGGGCTCGATCGGGCCGCAGACGGTAAGGATCTTGCCCGCGTCGGTCTGCCCGGCCGCGGACGCGCCGGCGTACAGGCACGCCAAGAGGGCCAGAAGGGTCACGTGTATCGCCTGCATGGTGCGGACCCGCACCTCCTCGGGGGCCCGGGGGCCCCGCGAGGAGGATGGTACCACGTCTCGCGGGGTGGCGGACAGGGCGCGACGGCCTGCGACTACGGGAGGCGGAGCTGAAGCTCCGCCCTACAGCCACCGCCGTAGGCCGGAGCCCGCGGAGGAGATGCGCCGGGTCTGCGGGAACTCGTGCGCATCCCAGGACGCAGGCGCAGGGGAACCGACGCCCCGCCGGCAGCCTATCCCCTGGCACGCCGCGCGACCCGGCCCAAGGGAGGCCACAGATGGCACAGCGCATACCGCCGCTAGGCACGACCCGACGGCTCCGGGCCGCCTTGCCGCCGACACCGGCGCGACGCGCAGTGTCCGTGGCGGCGGTGGTCCTGCTGCTTGCCGCGGCTTGCGGCGGCCTCGCGCTTGCACAGGCGGCTCAGGAGCCGGTCATCGCCCGCTATACCTTCGACGACCCCGGCGATACGGTGGCGGATGCGTCGGGCAAGGGCCACACGGGCCTCGCGCCGGGATGCGGACGGGCGGAGGGCAAGGTCGGCCAGGCGCTGCTTCTCGACGGCGAGCACGGGATGACGGTGGAGAGCAGCCCGGACCTGCGGTTCCGCGCGGGGTACTCGGTCGAGTTCTGGCTGTGGCTTGACGTGGCGGCGACCCAGGCGCCGGTGAACCTGGTGTCGAAGGAGAAGGAGTTCCTCCTCAGGTTTGACCGGCAGGGAGTGGGCGGGACCCTGTCGTTCTACCCCTACGTCCGCGGCAGCTACGAGCCGCGCGTGCGGGGCAGCGTGCCGGCCGCGAAGCGGTGGCACCATGTGATAGCGTCCTACGACGGCGCGACGGCGCGCCTGTTCGTGGACGGGGTGGAGCACGCCGCGAGGCGCGAGGGAGAGATCACCCCGGGCGATGCGCCGCTGGTCGTCGGTGCGCCGGACGAGGTCAGCGGTGGGCTGCTGGGGCGGATTGATGAGCTGAGCGTGCTCGCCTACGCCATCGGGCCGCGAAAGGCCCTGGAGCGCGCCCTCTTCCCGGACCTGGGGCCCGGGGTCGAGCCCCGGACGCAGCGTGCCTTCGACCTGACCACGCCCGCCGACGCCGGCCTCTTCGAGCCGCTGGGTGCCGCGGAGCTGAAGCCCGGGCCGGAGGGCCTGGACCTGCGCTGCAGGCACGCGGACGATGGCGTGATCCTGCGGGGCCTATCGGTGGACGTGAGCGGCCTGCCCGAGCTGGCCCTGGCCCTGACCAGCGACGGCGGCACGGCAGGCTCCCTGGCCTACGCCACCGATGTGGGCGTCGGGGTAGTGCCCTTCGTGGTCAACGCGGACGGCCGAAGGCACGAATACCGCGTGGACCTGCGCACCTGCGCGGACTGGAAGGGAAGGCTGCGGGCCCTGGCGCTGAGGCCGTCGGACCGGGCAGATACCGGGATCACGCTGTCGTCACTGAGGCTGCTCCTGCCGGAGGAGTGTGGCGTGAGGCTCACGGCGTCGGCGCTGAGGCCCGAGGGGCAGTGGGCTGGCGTGGGGCGGGAGATTCGGGGGAGCTGGCTGGTGAGGAACGACGGTGCGGCGCCCGTGACGGTGGCGGTTGAGATTGAGGTGGCGGAGGGAGTGGGCGAGGCGGAGCTGTTGACACCCGGGCAGGTGACTGTGGCGCCGGGCGAGGAGCACGTGGCTCAGTGGTCGGTGAAGAGCCCTGAGGCCGGCGACGCGATGGTGCGCGCAAGGGCCTCGGCGCGCGGGATGACCCAGGCGCGGACGTGCGGGCTGCGGTTCGGCGAGACGGGCGCCGCGCCGCGCTTCGGCGTGGCGGCGGTGCTGAAGGCGGGCTTCCCGCGCGCGATGGACTTTCGGCACCTGGGGCCGGACAGCGTGCCGGTGCACGCGCACAACGACGTGCTGCTGGTGGACCTCCTTGGGGAGAAGATCGCGGCGGCGCGGGACTTCAAGGCGCGCTTCCCGGACCGGGTTGTGCTGATGCAGGTGAACGACGAGGCGAACGGGATGTGGGGTAGCTGGTTCACGGTGCCGGAAGGATTCTCGCGGGGCCACGGGCTGCGCTGGCGGCCCGAGGTGTTCCCCAACCCGGGCTTCGCCGGCTTCTGGCTGCTGGCGCCGGGCGGAACGCTGAGATCGCCCCTCCCGCGCGAGCAGGGCGAGGTGACCGTGAAGGTGGACAACCCCGAGCGCTTCCGCCGCGACGTCAGGGGCAAGCCGTACCTGCTGGACGTGCTGATCTACGCCCGGCCCGGAGGGAAAGCGGACTTCACGCGGGCGGACTTCGCTACCGTCACGGCGATAGACGAGGCGGCGGGGACGGTGTCGCTGTCGCGCTGGACGGCGAGCGAGGGGCGCGAGTGGCACGCCTTCGAGGCCGGGGAGGCCTACGTGGCGCCCTCGCCCGGGGACATCTACGGCGTGGGCACCGGCCTGATCAAAACCTGGCTGCCGAATCTGACGAAGTTCTGCCCTCGCGACCCGAGGACTGGGGAGAACGCCGCGGAGTACTGGGCGGCCCACTTCGCGGCGCTGTACCGCGAGCACATCGCGGCGGGCGACGGGCCGGTGCCCGACGGGCTGCAGTTCGATTGGCCGCCCTTCTGGGCGCACAGCGTGCTGTCGGACTGCGACAACGACGGCGTGGCCGACGGGTGCCAGTTCGCAGGAGTGAGCTACTGGGGGCTGGGGATGCACGACGTGTTTCACTACCTGCGGCACGGCGGGCCGGGCTTCGAGGGGATCGGCGAGGAGCCCCTGCTGCTGGCGGACTCCAGCGACACCGCCTCGCAGCGGTCGTTCGATCTGCTGAACGGCTCCGAGAACGAGGAGTTCCCTGCCTTCGGGGGGTACAGGTCGTTCTCAAGCCAACTGGACCTGTACCTGCTGTGGTGTCGCGAGGCGCGCGAGCCACGGCTCTCCTACTTGCAGAGTCGGTACCCCTGCGAGCTGTACTTCCTGGGCGGACTGGACGAGGCGGCCCGGGGCGAGAAGTTCCAGCTTTCGAGCCGACTGCGCCTGAACGCGGCGGCGGCCTGCATGGGCCTGGGTGTCCATACCTATCGCTCCGGCGGCAAGGAGGACGTGGGGACTATCCTGAAGGGCGGGGGCGACCTGGAATACGATCTGGATGAGCACCATGCCGGGGACGACGGCGTCTATGGCTGGCTGGGCCTGCCAAGGGCAGAGCCTCAGCGGCTCGATACGGCCGGGGAGGTGGTCCTGAAGGCGGCCCCGGGCGACTACGAGCCCCTGGCGAGCGACCAGGTGGTGCAGAGCGCGCCGCTGAGGGTCGTGACCCGGCAGTCAGGCGACGGTGGGGAGGAAGTGCAGGCTCTGGAGATGAGGGTGACGTCCATGCTGGAGCCGCGCGAGTTGCCCGAGGGCGAGCAGTCGTCGAACCGTGTGCAGGCGCGGCGGATGCGGGCCGCGGGGGCGCTGTCGCCGCCCTTGACGGGAGAGGTCAAGGCGGGAGAGGAGCTGGCCCTGACGATGTGGGTTGACGCGGACCCGCAGTACGATGACCTGGAGGGCGAGCGGTATGCCGCCCTCAAGCGCGAGATCGAGCTGTGGCTGGCGGATGGGGACCTGGCAGGACCGACGCAGAGGATGCTCGTCGGTCCCACGCCCAGGCGGGTGTGCCTGACGCTGGCGGCGCCCACCGACGGGCGCCCGCGCCTGGCCGTGGGGGTCGGGGCAGAGCTCGGGCCGGTGTGGATCGGCGATGTGACCCTGCGCCGGGGGTGCGCGGAGGTGATGGTGCGGGGCTTCGAGCACGGCGTGGTGCTGATGAACGGCTCGCAGACCGCGCCGTGGGAGTATGACCCGGCGGAGCTGTTCCCGGGCCGGCGGTTCGAGCGCCTCAGGGGGAGCCAGTGCCCGCAGGTGAACGACGGCAGCGCGGTCGAGGGGAAGCTGCGGGTAGGGCCGCTGGACGCGGCGTTCCTGCGCGAGGCCGGGACCGAGCGGTAGGAGGCAAGGCCGCGTCCCCCCGCGGGCGGCGATGGACACGGTGGGCCGGGCCGCTCCCCGCGAGGCGAGGCGGCTCCCGCGGGCGAGAGTGATCCCACACGCTGAGAAGGGAGGAAGGTGGATGAAGCCGGCAGAGCCTCTGGCGTCAACGCTCGTGGTGTCGCTGGACGGGGAGTGGCTGCTGGCGCCCGACCCCGACAACCGGGGTCGCGAGGAGCAGTGGTGGCGGGAGCCGGCGGCCGGGGCCAGGCCGGCGCGGGTGCCGGGTGTGATACAGGAAGTCTTCCCGGCGTACCACGGCGTGGCGTGGTACTGGCGGGAGCTTGTGCCGCCGGGCAACCCGCACGCGGCCGGGCGGTACCTGCTGCGCTTCTGGGCCGTGGACTACAAGGCCGACGTGCGGCTCAACGGCGCGTACCTGGGGGAGCACGAGGGCGGCGAGAGCGTCTTCGTGCTGGACGTGACCGACGCGATCCGCCCGGGCGAAGGTAACCTGCTGGCCGTGCGCGTGCTGAACCCCACGACCGAGCCGATAGACGGGATCGTGCTGGGCCAGACGCCCCACCGGAACAAGGCCGTGCCCTTCTTCGCGGGCGCGGACTTCGACCACGGCGGGATCGAGGATTCGGTGGAGCTGCTGGCGACCCCGGCCCTGCGCATCGAGGACCTGTACGTGCGAGCGGACCCGGCGACCGGGCGGATGGACCTGCGGGTGAACCTGCGCAACGCGGGCGCCGAGGCCGTGGACGCGGTGGTCGAGGTGACGGTCGCGCCCGCGGCCGGCGGCGAGACCCTGAGCGCGACGAGCGTCACGCACCGTGTGCCCGCGGGCGTGTCGGCCGACGGCAGGACGCCCGGCACCGATGCGCCGGTTGCCGCCGTCCTGCAGGTTGATGACCCCCGCCCGTGGGAGCTCAACGCCCCGTACCTGTACCGCGTGACGGCGAGGGTATGGGCGGGCGATGGAGCCGCGGGCGGGTCCTTCGACGAGCAGTCGGTGCGGTGCGGGTTCCGCGACTTCCGCTTCGAGGACGGCTACTTCCGGCTGAACGGACGACGCCTGTTCCTGCGCTGCTCGCACACGGGCAATTCGTGCCCCATCGGCCTGCACGTGCCCCACGACCCGGACCTGCTGAGGCGGGATCTGCTCAACGTCAAGGCGATGGGGTTCAACGCGATACGCTTCATCGCCGGCGTGGCGCGGCGCGAGCAACTGGACCTGTGCGATGAGCTGGGGCTGATGGTGTACGAGGAATCCTACGCGTGCTGGTGCCTCGAGGACTCGCCCGCCATGGCCGAGCGGTACGACGAGTCGGTGGCGGGGATGATCCGGCGCGACCGCAACCACCCGAGCGTCGTGATCTGGGGGCTGCTGAACGAGACGCCCGACGGGCCGGTCTTTCGCCACGCCGTGGGCGCGCTGTCGCTCGTGCGGTCGCTGGATGACACGCGGATGGTGATGCTGGGCAGCGGGCGCTGGGACGGGCAGCTCGACCTAGGATCGCTGTGCAACCCCGGCTCGCAGGAATGGGAGCGCCTGCTGGGGGCCGAGGCCGCGGGCGCGGAGCCGACGCGCGCCGGTCCGGTGGGCGGCTACTGGGAGCAGGCGGGCGACGTCCATGCCTACCCGCGAGTCCCCCACACGGCCGAGACGATCGCGTTCCTGCGCGGTCTGGGGGAGGGAACGGGGCCGGTGTTCCTGTCGGAGTACGGCATAGGCAGCGCCGTGGACCTCGTGCGTGTGGTCGCGATGTACGAGCAGCTAGGGAAGGGGGATGTGGAAGACGCGGCGCTGTACCGGGACTTCCGCGACAGATTCTTGGAAGACTGGGAGCGATGGGGGATGGAGGAGGCCTTCGCCAGCCCCGAGGACTACTTCCGCGCGTGCCTGGCGAAGATGGCGGGTCAGCGGCTGCTGGGGCTGAATGCGATACGGGCGAACCCGAACCTGGTGGGCTACAGCCTCACCGGGACGGTGGATCAGGGCTGGACGGGCGAGGGGCTAACCACCACCTTCCGGGAGTTCAAGCCGGGAACGATGGACGCGATGGCCGATGGGCTGGCGCCGCTGCGGCTGTGCATTTTCGCCGAGCCGGCGAACGTGTACCGGGGGTCGAGGGTGAGGATCGAGGTGGTGCTGGCGGACGAGGGCGTCCTGCGGCCGGGCGAGTATCCCCTGCGCGTCCTGGTCGTCGGGCCGGGGCAGACACGCGTGATGCAGCGCCGGGCCATGGTGACCGTGCCCGAGACGAGCGGGCGTCCCGAGCCGCCCTTCGCGGTGCCCGTGTTCGCCGAGGAGGTCGTTGTGGACGGGCCAGCCGGGGAATACCGGTGCCTGGCGGTCTTCGAGCAGGGAGCCGCGGCCGCCGGCGGTGAGGCCCGATTCTACGTCGGCGACGCCGCCGAGGCGCCAAAGATCGAGACCGAGGTGACGCTGTGGGGTCGGGATCCGGTGCTGGCGGCGTGGCTCGACGCCAGGGGCGTGGGCGTGAGGCCCTACAGACCCGGCGCGCCCGGGGGGCACGAGGTGATACTGGTGGGTGAGGAGCCCGAGCCGCCCGGCGGGGAACGCGCCTTCCGCGAGCTGACGGACCGGATCTCCCGCGGGGCGAGCGCCGTGTTCCTGTCGCCGGAGGTCTTTGCGGAGGGCGATGATCCGGTCGCAGGGCTTTCCCTGGCGGCGAAGGGCAGGCTGGTGAGCATCGTGGGGTGGCTGTACTTGAAGGACGAGTGGGCGAAGGCGCACCCGATCTTCGAGGGGCTGCCCGCGGGCGGGCTGATGGACTACACCTTCTACCGGGAGATTATCCCGGATGCCCTGTTTCAGGGACAGGAGCCGCCGCTTGAGGCCGTTGCGGGGGCGATCAAGGCGTCGCAGGGGTACGATTCGGGGCTGATGATGGCGGTCTATGGGCTGGGAGTGGGGCGATTCGCGATCAACACGCTGCTGGTGCGGGAGAATCTGGGTACGCACCCGGCGGCTGATCGGCTGTTGGTGAACATGCTGCGGCATGCGGCGCGGAGGAGGACGTGAGGAGGGAAGGCGGGAACAGGGACGCGCCCTGCAGGGCAGGCGCGCCTGCAGAGGACTGCGGCGAGAGGAATAGCCACAGGGCCACGACCGTAGGCCGGGGTGGCGAGTGGTAGGGTCGCGCGGCGCCCTGGGCCCGGGGGCGCAGAAGGAGTGTGCAGACTGAGGACAGCACAACTGCCCAGCCGTGGCGACGTCATCACTGCCCCGACGGCTAAGGTCCATGCCTTGCTGGAGTCGTCGCCGCAAGGCCTTCGCGTCGAGGAAGCACGCGCACGGCTTGATCTCTTCGGCCCGAATATCGTCGCGCGCTTTGAGCCGTATCCTCTTTGGCGCATCGCGCTGGACCAGTTCGTCAGCCCGATCATCTACGTGCTGCTGGCCGCGGCACTGATCACCCTTCTGGTAAGCGACTACAAGGACACGGTCATCATCATGGCCGTGGTGGTCCTCAACGCCGCCATCGGCTTCTTCCAGGAGTACCGGGCGACGCGGGCGATCGAGGCGCTGCGTAGGCTGGCGACGCCGATCATCCCCGTCCGCCGCTCGGGGGTGGTGGAGCAGGTGCCGGCCGAGGAGCTTGTGCCGGGGGATGTGGTGATCGTGGAGGCTGGGATGCGCGCGGCCGCGGACATGCGCCTTGTGCGCGCGGTCGAGGTGCTGGCCGATGAGTCTCAACTGACGGGCGAGTCGGTGCCGGTGCACAAGGTGGCCGAGCCGCTGGCCGACCCCGACACGCTGCTGGCCGACACGGTGAACGTGCTCTTCGCGGGCTCGATGGTCGTGGAGGGGCGGGGAGAGGCAGTGGTGGTGGCCACCGGTGCTCGCAGTGAACTGGGGAAGATCGCGCAGGTGGTGGCGGAGGTGAAGCCGACGCACACGCCGCTGCAGCGGCGCCTCCACCGCTTCGCGAACCTGCTGGCCTACGGGACGGTCCTGCTGGCCGCCATCACCATGGGCATTGGCCTGGCGGTGGGCATGGCACCGATGGAGGTCTTCCTGGCCAGCGTGGCGCTGGCTGTGTCGGTAATGCCGGAGGGCCTGCCGATCGTGGTGACGGTGGTGCTGTCCATCGGGGTGCGGCGCATGGCCGCGCGCAACGTGCTGGTGCGCAAGCTGCCTGCGGCGGAGACGATGGGGTCGGTGGATGTGATCTGCACCGACAAGACCGGGACCCTGACGCAGAACCGTATGGTAGTGAGGACGCTGCTATGGGGGCCCTACCATGCCGAGGTGGCCGCGGATGCGCCGCTGTCGTGCCCGCAGGTGCAGCTCACAGGCGGCACGACCTGCCGGGTGGATGAGCCGCAGGTTCTCGAATCGCTACGCAAGCTGCTGCGCATTGCCGTGTACTGCAACAACGCGGAGTACGCTCATACGGACGCTGGCGAGGTAACGGTGTCGGGCAGCCCCACCGAGGTGGCGCTGCTGCAGGCCGCGGCCGTGTTGGCTCCCGAGCTGCTGCACCAGCGGGACAGCTCGCGGCCGACCTCGGAAGTCCCCTTCAGTTCGGACCGCAAGTTCATGGCAACGGTGCAACGCCGCGAGAGCGGGGAGTTGGCCCTGTACGCCAAGGGGGCGCCGGAGGTGATACTGCCGCGCTGCCGGTACCAGTGGTCGCCGGAGAGGGACGAGGCCGAGCCGCTGGACGAGGAGCGATGGCTCGGGGTCGTGGCGCGGATGGCGCAACAGGGAGAGCGGGTGGTCGCCCTGGCCCGGCGTGAGTGGGACCGGCCCGCGGTGCAGGCCGGAGAGGTGACCGAGCTGATGCTGTGTGGGCTCATCGGCATCAGCGACCCGCCGCGACCCGAGGCCGTCGAGGCGATCAGGGGATGCCGACAGGCCGGCATCAAGGTCATCATGGTGACCGGTGACCACCCGGTTACCGCGGCAGCCATCGCCCGCCAGGTCAATCTGCTCGACGACGAGGTGCCCATCGAGGCAGCCCCGGACACCTGCGTGGTCAACGGCGCGCAGTTGCTGGCGATGAGCGATGAGGAGCTTGAGGCGCGGCTGGACCGGGTCTGCGCCTTCGCGCGGGTCACGCCCCATGACAAGCTGCGGGTGGTCGAGGCGCTGCAGCGGCGGTCCCGCGTGGTGGCGGTCACGGGCGATGGCATCAACGACGCGCCGGCGCTGCGACGGGCGGACATCGGTGTGGCTATGGGCATGACCGGCACCGAGGCCGCGCGCGAGGCCGCCGATGTGGTGCTGCTGGATGACAGCTTCGCGTCCATCTACAAGGCCGTCGAACTCGGCCGTCAGATGTTCGAGAACATACGCAAGGTGGTCTTCTTCCTGATCTCTTCCGGTGCCGGGGAGGTCATCGCCCTTCTGGGAGCACTGGCGCTGGGCTGGCCCTTGCCCTTCCAGGCGGCCCAGATTCTCTGGATCAACCTTGTCACCAACGGGCTGCAGGATGTGGCGCTCGCCTTTGAGCCGGGCGAGGAGTTCCTCGTTCACCGCCCGCCCCACGGGCTGCGCGCACGCATCCTGGATCGGATCATCATCACCTACACCGCGGTCGTGGGGATCCTCTTCGGAGTCGGCTCTCTTGCCGTCTTCCACTACGTGCTGCTGGACAGTGACGGGAATGAGGCCCTCGCCCGGACTGCGGCCGTGACGACGATGGTCATGTTCCAGGTCCTGCACGTGCTTAGCTGCCGGAGCCTCGTGACGTCGGTGTTCCGCCTCCCGCCGCTGAGCAACCCGCTGGTGGTGGTCTCGGTCTTCATGGGGGTGGGCGCTCAGCTCCTCTTCGTGTACTGGGGGCCGATGCAGCGCGTATTCGGCACCCAGCCGCTCCCGGCCCTTTGGTGGGCCTGCATCGTGGCGCTGAGCGTCCTCGGAGTGGCCGCGGTGGAGTTGGCGAAGGCCGCGGTACGCAGCGCTAAGTGGCACCTGCAGCGATGACGGGGTGAGGCGTGTGGGTTGGCCCTGGGCGGCGCGCCGGCCTGCGCTCCCTGGCTAGATCCCCGGCTCCCGGCCCCTGTTGATCAGCGCCAGGAACTCCGCGCGCGTAGCGGGGTCGTCGTGGAAGCTCCCCAGGACCGAGGATGTGGTCATCAGGGAGTTCTGCTTCTCCACCCCGCGCATCATCATGCATAGGTGGCGGGCCTCGATGATGACGCCCACCCCCTCCGCGTCTATGTGATCCATGATCGCCCGCGCGATCTGCTCCGTCAGCCGCTCCTGGATCTGCAGGCGCCTGGCGTACATGTCCACCACGCGCGCGATCTTGCTCAGGCCGAAGACCTTCCCGTCCGAGATGTACCCCACGTGACACCGGCCATAGAAGGGCAGCATGTGGTGCTCGCACAGGCTGTACAGCTCGATGTCGCGGACGATGATCAGGTTGTTCGTTTCCTGCGTGAAGACCGCGCCGTGGATGACCTCGTCCAGGCTCGTGCGGTACCCCGAGGTGAGGAACCGCAGCGCCCGGGCGACGCGTTCCGGCGTCTTCACGAGGCCCTCGCGGTCGGGGTCCTCGCCCAGCTCGGCGAGCAGCTCGCGGATCAGCCCTTCGACCTTAGCCTGGTCCATGCAGGACCTCCTTTCGCAATTGCGTCGTGTAGTCAGGCAGGGCGCGCAAGTCATGCCCCGCGAACCTTCGCACCAACTCGCGCAGGGGGCGGCCGGAATCGGGCAGGATCAGCCCCGGCGCCAGCTCGTACAGCGGTAGGGCCAGGAAGGGGCGCTCGGCGAGATCGGGGTCCGGGATGACCAGCCCCTGCGTGTCCAGCACCAGGTCATTGTATAGGATCAGGTCCAGGTCTATCGTGCGCGCCGCGTACTTGTCCTCGGTGCGCTCGCGGCCCAGCTCGGCCTCGATGGCGCGCAGGACGCCGTACTTCAGGTCGCGGGGCTCGAGGGCCGTCTCGACCTGGAAGACGCCGTTGTAGAAGCGGACCTGCTCGGGGCGGTCGAGGGGCTCGGTGGCGTAGACAGTGGAGACGGCCACGATTCGGACCCTGGCCGCGAGGGTGCGGGCCGCGGCCAGCACGTTGCGCCGCGGGTCAAGGTTCGAGCCGAAGCTGACGAAGATGCCTGAATCCGCCACTACTCGCGTCTCCGCGTGATGCGGATGCCGACGTTGCGGGCGAAGCGCAGGGCCGAGGGCTTGCGGACCGTCACCTGGGCCTCCAGCACGGCGGGATTCTCCAGGCACAGGTCGGCCACCGCCTCGGCCAGGGCCTCCACGAGGTAGAAGCTGGACCGCTCGACCAGAGCAAGCACGCGCTTCTTGAGGGAGCGGTAGTCCACGGCATCCTGGAAGTCGTCGCTGCGCCCGGCCTTGCGGGAATCGTGGCCGAGGGCGATGTCAATCATCACATCCTGCTTCTCGCGGCGCTCGTCCTCGCCGACGCCGATGATGCAGCGCACCAACAGCTCCTCAATGAGTATGTAGTCCATGACACCCTCCTCGCAGGTGCACGCCGCCGTCCACGTAGATGACCTGCCCGGTGATGAACCGGCTCTGCAGCAGGAAAAGGACCGCGGACGTTATGTCCTCCGGGTCGCCGTGGCGCTGCAGGGGCAACTGCGGGGCCAGCTTGTCGAGGTACATCTCGTCCTGGCCCGGGGGAGGGAGGATGAGGCCGGGCGCGACGGCGTTGACCGTGATGTCCGGGGCGAGCTCCAGGGCCATCATGGCGGTGAGGACGGCGAGCAGGTGCTTGCTGAGGATGTAGGCGACGTGCGACCAGTCGTAGCCGTGGACGCGGGTGTCGAGGAGATTGACGATGCGGCCGGGCAGGCCCTGGGCCGCGAGGGCCCGGCTGAGGACGAAGGGCGCCCAGGCGTTGACCGCCGCGCTGTGGGTGAGCTGATCGAAGCTGACGTCGGCCAGGGTGCTGGGGTCGAAGAGGGAGGCGCTGTTGACCAGAACCTGGATCGGGCCGGCCAGCTCGAGGGCGCCGGGGAAGAGCGCCTGGGCCTCATCCGGAATCGCCAGGTCGGCCTGGACGGTCCAGGCCTGGACGCCCAGGCTCTCCAGCTCGCGCCGGCACTGCTGCGCTTCGTCGGCCGAGGAGCGGTAGTGGACGACGATGTTGGCGCCCTGCCGGGCGAGGGCCAGGGCCACGTGCCTGCCGAGGCGCTTGGCGGCCCCGGTGACGAGGGCGGTCATGCCGTGAAGTGCAGTCTGCCCCATGGTCATCTCCCACCGTGGCAGCGGGCACTGGAGGCCCGGGGATAGGTGAGGGCGTCAGTATACCGTGCAGGGTGGGGCATGTCGCCCCGCTCTCGACGCGCGGCGGTCAGCCACCGGCAGCTCGTCCCCGGCGCGGCGACCCTCACGCTACCGCCGGGCGTCCACTGTCACCCGCGTGGGCTCCTCGAACCGACCCTGCGCCCAGAGGACGAGCCGGCCTTCCTCCTGGCCGGCGGCCACCCGCGCGGCGCCCTCGACCCACACGTCGGCCGGCCCCGTCCAGCCCTCGAGGACGAAGGCCGGGTCGGTCACCGGCGTGCCGGCCTCGGGCAGAAGCTCGAAGGTGCACCGGCGCGCGCCCGGCTCCACCTCGAGTACGTAGGCGCGCTCGACCCGGCTGTAACGGCCCGCGCGCACGCCCAGGCCGGCCCGCACCTCGCCCGGGCTAAGCCAGCAGCGCGTCTTGTCCCGAGCATCGGCGGCCGTGTCGGTGAGGCCGATCAGCCAAAGGAAGTCCTTCTCGGTCTCGGATTCGGCGATCGGGTCACTGACCAGATTCACGAGATTACTGTGGGTCGGGTGACGGAAGTCGGCTGGGTCGTTGAGCCAGGTGGTGCGCATCCCCCGAGTGACGGGCCAGTGGGGGTAGCTGTTGAACAGGTCGGGCTTGTCCACATAGGGTTCGGCCCAGACCTTGGCGTACTGCGGCGGTTCGGGCGTGGCCATGAAGGGCCTGGGGCCGGGACCGAGGTTGACGATGGCAATGACCTGTGGCCAGCCGCGGATGGAGAAGCCGGGCTTGGGCCAGACGGGGCGCTGCTCGTCGCCGTCGGGGCTGAGGAGAAGGACGGCCTGGGGGTCCAGGGCCTGGGACGCGCGCCGGCCGGGGCGGTTGACGACAAGTAGCTCCTGGGTCTCGTGCCAGCCGTCGCGGTAGAAGCCGCGCAGGTAGCGGGTGCCGGTGCCGTCAGGGTAGAAGGTGAAGACCTCCTCGGCGTGCTCGCCGCGGATCGGCTTGACCTGGAAGTCCACGAGGGCGTACCTCCATCTCACGACGACGCGGGCGGGGGTGCTGGAGAGGATCTGGACAGACGAGTGCTCGCAGGCCCTGTCCTGGAGGGGCTCGACACAGCCCACGGCGCCGAAGAAGTCCGGCTCGGCCTCGAGCCACTCGTAGGTGAGCCAGGCCTCGGGGAGGGCCCAGCAGGGGACGTAGCTCGCGCCGCGCCAGAAGACGAAGCGGCCGGGGCCCTCGGGGAAGCTCACGACCACGTCGCGCTCGTCGTCTTTGGGCCACAGCTCGTCCCAGGATCGCTCCGTATCCCCGTCGCGGACGGGGCGCGTGTAGCGAAGATCGGCGTAGCGGGCGCCGAATTGCACCGGCGACGGGGGGCTGACGATGTGCACGCGGAAGGTGCGGCGGGCCAGGTCCTCGCCGGACCGGGTGACGGCCAGCTTGATGAGGCCCTCCGGGGCGCCGATGTTGGCCAGCGCGATGCCCGGCGCCGGCACGGTGGCCGGGAGGCCGTCCAGGTGCAGGGAGGTTGACCCGCGGGCAGCGAGGGTGCCGTCGGCGCGGGTCGCGTGATGGGTTAGAGACAGGGCGCCGTGCACGCCGCCGGCGATCCCCATCCGCAGCCCGAGAGGGTAGTCCCTGGGGGCCACGGTCTCGTCGGCACCGAGGAGCGCGAAGCCGGCGTCCACGGCCTGCGGGCCGCTCGGCTGGACCATCTCGATCAGGATCGCAGGCGCGGCGTCGTTCACGGGCGCCGGGACCCCGGCCAGGTCACGGTCGCCGTCCGTGAGCACGAGGCGCAGGTCGCGCCCCGGCCGCACGGGTAGCCAGTAGGGGCGCAGGCGCTGGTTGGCGCCGGCCCAGTCCGCCGAGGCCCACCACAGCTCGGTGCCGGCCTCGTCGCGCAGGACCAGTCTCAGAGGCCGCTCGGGGCCCTCGGGCCGCCGTGCTTCGACCACGCAGAGGCGCTCGATGCCGCCGGAGGGCGTGGGTGGCTGGGTGCGGCGCGTGAGCACCAGGCCCTCTGGGGTCGGGCGCAGCCACTGGGTGCCGTCGCCCTCGGCGATGCGGAAGAGGTCCTTGAGGTGCAGGGCGAGCTCGTGCGCGAGGAGCGGCAGCGGCTCGTCCCAGCCGCGCATGTCCTCGGGCTGGGCGTAGGTGGACTTGGGGAGCAGGTCTATGGGCCGATTGCCGTAGGTGGGCATGAAGCCGCCGGTGTCGGTCGGCTGGGCCCACGCCGGGCAACAGGCGCCGGTGAAGGCCACAAGGACCAGGACCGCGGCTACTGCGGGCCAACGCGCCACATTCATCACCCCGATGGTAGCAGGACGGGATGGCCGAAGGGTGGATCGGGAAGCTGCTTCGGCGTGGTGGTCGCGGATTCCTGCCAAGGGGCCAGGCCGCGACGCCCGCCGGGGGGCAGGTGACCCGTCGGGCGTGTTGAACCACCCCGGGGCCCGCGCGCCCGCTGCGCGGGGGCCGAGAGGGGGCGCGTGGGCAGGCGCGGCAAGGCTGGCAGGCAGGAGACCAGAGACCTATGGAATACCGGACGCTGGGACGGACCGGACTCGACGTAAGCCCGCTGTCCATGGGCGGGCTGTTCGTGTCGAAGATAGCCGGGGAGGACCGGCGGCGGGCTTACGACGCCGTGCATCGGGCGCTGGAGCTGGGGGTCAACTACACCGACACGGCGCCGAGCTACCTGGACAGCGAGGAGGTGCTGGGCGAGGCGCTCGAGGGCGTAGCCCAGCCCTGTGTGATCTCGACGAAGCTGGGGGGCAAGCCCGAGCCCTTCGACGCGCGCAACGTGGATCAGCTCAAGTACTCCTTCGCGGAGAGTCTGCGGCTGCTGAAGCGCGAGGCCGTGGACATCCTGATGGTGCACGAGCCCGACCGGCCGGGCCAGCACGACTGGTGGACGGACTGGGAGAGCTTCACGGGGCCCGTGACCGAGTACCTGGCGGAGCTGAAGGCGGAGGGGCTGATCCGGTTCACCGGGCTCGGGGGGACGACGGCGTACGTCCTGGCCCGCATCTGCGCGACGGGGCAGTACGACGTCGTGCTGACGGCCTTCAACTACAGCCTGCTCTGGCGCGAGGCGGCGGTGGCCGTGATCCCCGAGGCGAACAAGCAGAACATGGGGATCGTGATCGGGTCGCCGCTGCAGCAGGGGTGGCTGGCCCGCCGCTTCGACGACGAGGTGAAGGCCTGGCCGGCGTGGCTCAGCCCCCAGCGGCGCGAGCAATTCTTGGCGCTGTACGCGCTGCTGGACGAGCTCGGAATGCCCATCACGGACCTGGCGATACGGTGGGTGATCTCCAACCCGGACATTGATACGACGCTGATGGGGGCGCGGTCGGTACGGGAAGTGGAGATGAACGTGGCGGCCGTCGAGGCGGGCCCGCTGCCGGAGGACGTGATGGCGCGGCTCGAGGAGATCGGGGCGATGGTGCCGCTGCGGCCCTGCGCCGAGCCCTGGGGCTGTGGCTTCGGCGGACACTACCGCGGCCCGGGACATGGTTAGCCTGGGCAGTTCACAGGTGCGCGGGGGAGACCCCTCTTTCAAACGCCAAGAGGGGCCTCCCCCGCACCCC
>CAZSOQ010000035.1:0-9769 GCA_964608495.1 uncultured Armatimonadia bacterium
AGGCGGGCCTCTCCCCCACCTTCCCCGCCACGGCGAGGCGACCTCAGCGGAAATCCGGCCCCCCAGCCCGGCGGCGAGGAGTGATCCAGCGCCATGTGCTTTCTGGGACGAGCGATTCTCATCGGGGCCCTGGTGAGCGCCGCGGCGGTCGTGGGGCAACTGGTGGGGCCGCCCGAGGGCGAGCCGCAGGTGGCCGTGCTGAAGGACTTCGTGGCGGACTTCGACGAGGCGACGGTGCGGAACGCGCCCCACGCCAAGGTCAACCCCATCGCGCGTACCGACAACGTGCTCGTGCCGAGCATCTTCCTGCACCCGACGGGCCAGGGCGACAGCGTGGTGAGCTTCCCTGACGTGGGCGTGCCGCGCGTGCCTCAGGGCGAGCGGGTGTTCCTCCTGTTCCGGATCGGGATGAGCGACGGGATCCGGTGGGACCACGACCCGAAACCCAACGGGGTACGGTTCTCTGTGCACGTCAACGACCAGCTCGTCTTCGAGGAGGACCTGGCCGAAGGGGGCTGGCGGGCGCGGGCCGTGCCCATGGACCGCTGGGCGGGCCGGAAGGTCAGCGTGGCCCTGCACACCAACGCGATAGACGGCAACCTCGCCTACGACTGGGCCCTCTTCGGGCGCCCGCAACTGATGCGCTTCGTCGGGGAAACGGACTACCGACGGCTGGATAGCGACACGGTGGGGCTGGCGATAGCCGAAGTCAAGTGCACGCAGGCCGCCCGAGTCGTCATGTCCATCGGCCCAGCCGCGGGCGACTCGACAGACGACGCCTCGCGCGGGGCCTCGACACCCGCCATCCTGGAGCCCGGCACCCACTGGATACCCGTGTACATCACGCAGGTGGGTGAGCCGCGGCTGACGGTCGAGTCGGGCGCGGCCGAGCTGGCCTCGCTAGGCATGGCCCCCTGGCGTTACCGGGTGGAACCGCGCGAACTGACGCTGGATTCGCCTCTCGTGACAGTGGGGCGGCCCTTCGACGTGCTGCTGACGCTCGAGAACGTGGGCGAAGGGGTGTGTCCGGGGGGCGAAGAGCTGACGCTGCGGGGCGCCGGCGGGCCGCTGCAGGTGGTGGGACAGGGGGCCGTGGGCGCGGCGACGGACAGGATCGGACTCGGTGAGCGCAGGACGGTCCGGTGGGCGGGCCTGACGGCCCGGGCCGTCGGCGAGGCCACGATGAGCGTCGCGGTCGGGGGCAGTACCCGGACGCTGGCCGTGCGCGTTCGCGCGGCCGAGCCGGCCAAGCCCGCCGACCGACCCGACCGCCCGATGGCCCGCGCCACGCCCGGGGAGCCCATCAGGGGGATTCTGGCAACCTCGTGGTCGCGGCTGTGCTTCGTGGCCGGCGACGACGACGATGACTATGCCATCGCCGAGACCTGGGACGGCCGGGCCTGGCAGCGCGCGGGCACGCTGTATCCCCTGGCGCGGGTGGTACTGGCGGGCGGGAAGGGCGCACGGGAGGAGGCGGCGGTGCGCGTGCGGGACCTGCGGGCGGAGGGCGACCGGCTGACGGTCCTGGCGGAGGCGGCCGGCGGCGGCGCGGTGTGGCCGCTGCGGATCACCTGCCGCCCCGACGGCGATTCGGCTCGGATACGGATGGACTATAGCCTTACCGCGCCGGAGGAGGCGGGCGTGCTCGCCTTCTACGGGCCGACGGTCCTGGCGGGCGACAGGGCCTACGGCGCGCGGAAGGATTTCGCGGTCTTCCCCGGGCTCGAGTTCCTGGAGGGCGAGGAGGAATCGTCGTCGTCGCGCGACCTGGTGCCGCCGCTGAGCGACCGGCGGGTGCCCGTGGCCTACAAGATCGCCACGCCGCTGATGGCCGTGCAGGGCCGGGACTCCCTGGTGGCCCTGATGTGGGACGCGAACCAGGAGTGGGCGAGCGGCGAGAAGTACCCGGCGGCGCGATTCCTGGCCGCGAAGCCCGACTCGGGCCCGAGCTACGTGCATATGGCCCTCTTCGCGCCGTCGGTGGGCAAGTACGTCGAGGAGAACCACTACGAGGCCACGAAGCCCTACCCGGTAGGGGTAGGCCAGCGGCTGCGGCTGAGCGCGCGACTGGTGCTGGACCACGCCGCGCGGTACGAGGCGGGAAGCATCGTGCGCGGGCCGCACCGGGGCGGGCTCGTGCTGCTGGCCCTGCGTCACTGGTTCGAGGCCTACGGCCTGCCGGAGCCGTCGCCCCAGCCACGGGACTGGGAGGCCGAGCGCGAGCTGTCGCGGGCGGCGTATCTGGAGACGCTGTGGAACGAGGATCCGCCCGGCTGGCCGAGCCACATCGGCGACAGGCTGCAGGCCAACGTGACGCTGACGGGCCCGCTTCTGCTGGACCTGCAGGCCGGAGTCAGGCCCGAGATAGGGGCCGAGATCCGGCGGCGCATTGACCTGGTGGTGGCACGATCGCTGGCCGAGGAGGGCACGGTCTGCCGCCTGCACAGCAACCAGCCCTTCCTGCAGTTCCACTACGGTGGCCTGGCGGCTGCGCTGCGCGCGTACCGGGGCATGGGCAACAGCACGCTGGGAGGGCGCGAGCAGGGCCTGTGGGTATGGCGGCCCGGCGACAGGGAGCATAGAACGTTGGGTGTGGCGGGTACGCACACGCTGGGGCAAGCCGCCTACCCGTCGCTCGTGGCCCTGAGCGCCGCGCGGTACACCGGCGAGCCGGAGCTGGCGCGGCGGGCGGTCGAGGCCCTGCGGCAGATGGAGCTGTACGACGTGCCGCGGGGCGCCTCGATGTGGGAGTGTCCTCAGTACCAGCCGGACCTCCTCGCGGCGTCGCTGGCCGTCAAGGCCTATTGCGAGGCCTACCGCCTGACGGGCGACGCCGGTCACCTGGAGCACGCGCGGTATTGGGCCTGGACGGGACTGCCCTTCCTGTACACCTGGGAGATCGAGGGCTACCCGACCATGCTCTACAACTCCATCGGGGTCATCGGCTCGACCTACTACACGCACTCGTGGCTGGGCAGACCGGTGGTGTGGATGGGGCTGGACTACGCCTGCGCGCTGCAGGAGCTGGCGGAGTACGACGATTCGTTCCCGTGGCTGAGGATCGCCCAGGGCATCACGAGCTCGGCTCAGTGGCAGCAGTACACCGAGGGTGAGTCCAAGGGATGCTACCCGGACTCGTGGGAAATGGCCGAGAATCGGGCGAATCCGGCCGACATCAACCCGATTCTGATCCTGTTGAACGAGTACCGCCTGCGAGGGCTGTCGTTGAGGGTGAGATGCGCGCGGTTTGAGGACGCGGAGGGCCGCGCGGTGTTCCTGAACTCGGGCGCGGACATCGTGACGACGACGGGCGGGCCGAAAGACGGCCGACTGGACTTCCAGGTGAAGGGCATCGCGGGCTCGACCGTCTACTCGGCGGTTGCGCAGGTGGCCGAGCCCAGGCAGGTAGTAGGCTGTGGTGAGCGCGTGGGAAGCGATGAGGAGCTGGGGACCCGGGTGACAGGGTGGCTGTATGACCCGGAGTCACAAGCGATCGTCCTCAAGCACGACATGGGCGAAGGGCCGGCGGGCTGCGGGATACGTTGGTGAGGCGATCGCGAGGGGATCGGGGGCCAGCGACCCCGGCCGGCCTGGGGGACCACCACACGGCCACAGCCACAGCAACCGTGCTTGGTGCGGGGGACGCCGTCCCCCGCGCCCCCTGCTAGCGGACCGTTAAGTCCGCCGGGCACCTGTGCCCCCAGACCCCCATCCGGCGATCAGCGTGGTTGGGATGCGTGAAGCCCCGTCCGCGGGAAGACCCACGGCGGCGGCTCGGGCTACTCGATCACATATCGCTCGGCGCCCTCGAGGTGGTCGAAGATCAGCCGGCCGCCCTCGCGCTGGACCGCCAGGCCGCCGAGCGGCTCATCCAGGCCGTTGAGCGCCCGGACGGAGGCACCCTCGGGCGCCTCGATCTCGATCCGCGTCGGTTTGGCGAGGACGATCACCTCGCGGCCACCGGACGCGAGCGGGCGCAGGGCCAGGGCGCCGTCGGTGGCGGCCGCGCCGACCTGAAGCCTCTCTCCCCCACCGTCGAGGAACAGATAGGCCGGTGAGCGCACGAAGCCGATCCGCGTGCCGTTGATCTGGGTCGAGTACTCCTCGAAATCGTCGCCCTGCACCGCGGCCCAGGCGTCCGGGGACAGGTCGTAGCGCTTGCCGGCGAGCTCGACCGTCCAGCGGCGCTCGGGGTTGCAGTTGACCGCCAGCTCCAGGCCGTTCTCGTAGCGCACGAGCACCTGGCTCTCGGTGTAGGCGCCGGTCTTCAGGGCCTGCGAGACGGGCAGGAGCTGCCCGTCTCGGTGATACAGGATCTCGCGCACAGGCACCATGACGTACCGCGACTGAAGCTGCTGCATGAGGTAGTAGTAGCGCCCACAGGTGGCCACGTCGCCGGCGGGCTGGAAGCCGATGTGGCCGTAGGCGATGGTGGCGGCCTGGCAGTGGTAGATGCCTCGGCCCCAGCTCCAGCTGGGGAGCATCGAGATATCGGCCTCGAGGGGATGGATCTTGCGCAGGTCGAAGGCCACGAGCAGCGGATAGCTCTCGGGGTTGGGGATGCCGATCTGGGCGTAGTTGCCGTCCACAAGGCCGGCGGAGAACCACTGGTGGGTACCCTCGCTGAAGATGGGCCCGCCGTAGGCCCTGTGCCCGTCCATGAGCAGGGCGCCCCAGGCGCGGAAGTTGGTCGAGAACTTGCCCGCGCCAGGACTGCCCGCCTGGTAGTCCACCTGCCCCCAGGGCGGGTACGCGGTATGGCAGTCGCGGTAGGCGGTGTTGCAGCCGAACTTGTCGTGGACGCGGCGGGGGTAGTCCAGAGCCATCTCGAGGGCCTTGAGCGGCCGGATCGCGTAGGTCGGCGGCCACACGCGCATCATCTCGCCGTGGGAGCTGCGCGCGGCGTTGCGCTCGTCCCAGGACTTGCCCAGGGGGTTGTAGTCCGTGAAGTTCTCGTAGAGCCCGATGTAGAAGCCCATCTCGCGCATGGCGCGGCAGTAGGCGATGAGCTTGTCGTCGCCGACCTCGGGGGCCGCCTCGATGCACATGGTGTACTCCTGCGGCCCCTGGCCCACGTCGGCGCCGTCGGACCAGGCGTCCTCGTGGTGGCTGACCATGACCTTCTCGATGCCGTGGCGATGGAAGGTCCGCCACATCTCCAGCCAGCGGTCAAAGCGGTCGGGCGACGTGCCTCCCAGGTGGCAGTAGAGATGCTCGCGCGTGACCGCGCCCTGGGTCGAGGGCGGGTTCGGGATGCTGGGCAGCACCTCCTCGAAGCGCGACGAGACGTTGATGAACTGCCTCTCGCCGAGGGCGTTGCGCGTGCCGTCGGTGAGGGGGTGGTAGTAGCTGCCGCCGTTGATGGTCGCGGCCGAATCCTCCAGCGCGCTCGCGGTGTAGAAGCCCGAGGATTCCGTGTGGTACCAGTCGAGGAGAGTGAGGAAGAAGGTGTCGCCGTCCAGGAGGACCGAGGGTCCCTGGCTGTGGATGGTGAGATAGGGCACGCGGAAGGTCTTCGGGCTCGTCAGGCCCTCGGCGCGGCCCAGACGCAAGGCCGTACACCTGGGGTCCCGCGAGGCCCAGTCCACGATGAGTGACTTGCCTTTGGCCCGCAGAGCGATGGTGTACTCGGCTGAGTCGTCCGCGACGGCCGCGCGCCAGCGCGTGGTGACGGCGCCGTCTGCCTCGCGGGCTTCCAGCAGCCGCACGGAGACCTCGGGCGAGCCGGGCTCTCGCTCCTGGCCCGCCAGCAGAAGGACGGGACCCGCGCCGGCGCAGGGAGTGAAGGGCTTGCGGCCCGCGACCTGGACGGTCAGGTCCGACAGCGTGCCGGTGACGGGGGTGTAGCGGTAGACGACGCGCTCGTCGCCCCGGAGCGTGAAGACGAAGGCGTCATCCTCGCGCGCGAGACGGACCTGCGTGGGCTGGGATACCGTAGCGAGTATCGTGTCGGGCGTGGTCGGGAAGGGCAGGTTCTCGATCAGTTCGGGCCGGAAGCTCGGCAGCGCCATGTCGTCCTGGTAGAAGGCGACGGACTCGAGGTAGATGGTGCGCGGCTCGGGGTTGGTGCCGCCATGGACCTCGATAGCCTCGAGCGTGGCCGGAAAGTGGACCTTACCGTCGCCCGGACCGCCCCAGTAGAGGTGGTTCGGGTCGCCGGCGGGCCTGTCCCACAGGCGCCTTTGCAGGAGGCCGTAGAACCGGAAGTTGACGATGCCGAGGTTGATCCGGTGGCGCTGGCCCGCGGCGTCCAGAAGACGGACCCAGATGTGGACGGGCGGCGTGTCGGCCCTGGGTACCCAGGACCAGTTGTTGCCGAAGACCCAGGCGCAGGCGGCGTTGAAGGGCCCCGCAAGAGAGATCGGCTTCGGCGGCACAAGCTCGAACCGGCCCGAGCCGCTCGCGGAGGAATAGGTCACCCTGGCCTGGTAGCGCAGGTCCTCGTAGCAGGGCTCCTCCTCCGAGCGCGCCAGGGTCGCCTGCGCGTCGCCCCACTGGGCCACGCGCCAGCCCGTGACGTCCTCGAAGGTGACCTGCGCGGGATGCTCGCGCTCGCGGCCCTTGAAGCCGCGCCAGATGGGCGTGACGTGGTCGGGCTTGTCCTCGACGGTCGCCGGTGAGTATCGGACGGGCTGTTCGGTCACCTTGCTCGCCTCCACGTCGTCAACGTAGAAGGTGAAGGGCAGGTTGAGATCGGGCGGCGCCTCCTGCTGGGCAACGAACATCAGCCCGCAGATGCGCGAGGCGTCGAGCTTGCCGTCGGCGTCGGGGTGCCAGGCGGGGTCCTGGGCGGTGCTGACCTCGGGCGAGAGGTACTCGTGCCACTCGGGGTCGCCGTAGATCTCGCCCTGGATAGGAAGGAACCAGTAGGAGTTGCCGCCGCCTTGCTTGCCGCCGCCCTCGATGAGGATCATGCCGCCGTGAGGGTTCTGGGCGAGGGGGCTGCCCTTGATCCAGAACCGGACGCGGCTGTCGGGGCTCCAGAGCAGGTCGCTCACGTCCGTGCCCCAGGTGTGGCGCAGGCTCTTGCCCTGGTTGGTCCAGGTCATCGTCACGGCGAGGCTGCGGCGCCCGGAGTGGGCCTCGCGGTCGGTGACGACCACCTGGGGGTCGGGGCCCGGCTCGGCCGTCCACAGGCGCTGGGCGCCCTCGAAGTCGCTGAGGACCCGCCAGTCGCCGGCGTCCTGGGCCGTAGCCGTGCCGAGGAACGAAAGGGCCAGCAGGACCAGCCAGGAAGCCGCCCTTGGGCGGCGGCCACGGCGTGGGGGTGCCTCGGACATCGGTGCTTGCCTCCCTGCTGCCGGCGGGGCTTAGCCCTCGGCCTTCAGGATCGCGCACTCGAATACCCCGCCCGCCGTGTTGCCGGGGTGCGCCTGGAACCGGACCGTCACCCGCTCCTTCCCCCTGGTCAGCTCCGCCGGAAGCACGTACTCCACCTCGAAGAACTCCCCCGGCTTGTTGCGGTTCAGGGACTCGGTGCCCACCGTCCGCCCGTCTACCACGACGTCGAAGGCCCTCGGCCCCGTGTCGCTGCCCCAGTAGACGCAGACCAGCGTCATCACGCCCTCGGGCAGGACCTTCAGGTCCCAGCTCCACCAGCCGCCGTCTGTGGCGTGTCGCCAGGCCTTGCTGCCGAAGGGCCCCGCGCCTGTCTTCTCCCCCTGCAGGTTGTGGGCCTGCTCGCTCGCGGCGTCGTTGGGCACCACCCGGTCCACGATCCGCGCCTCGCGCCGCCGCCGCGCTTCCTCCTCCGCCAGGATCCGCTGGTGCCGCGGACTGCCCTGAGGGGTGATGACCCAGTACACGCCGTAGCGTTCGTGGACGACACGATTCAGGGGGATCAACCGTAGGTCCATCGGCTGGCCTACGGTGGTGAAGGTCAGGGGCTCGCCCTCCACCGGCTTGATCCAGGCGTCGAGGTCGTGCAGATCGGCCAGGAAGTACCTGTCCTGGTCCGTCAGGCCCGCCAGCACGAGCGGGCCGTACAGGATCGCCGCCAGCTCGGGGTCGTCGGGCAACGGCTCGGCGTGGAGGCCCATGGGCATCTCCACCTCGACCCTGTCGCCGTCCTTCCACTCCCGCCGCAGGCTCAGATAGGAGCTGGGCTGGGCCTCGGCCTCGACCGGCTCGCCGTTGACCCTCAGCTCCACGCCCCGCGTCGCCCAGTAGGGCACCCGCACGCGCAGCGTCAGGACAACCGGCTTCTCGGCGCGCAGGATGAACGCCGTGCGCGGCTCGTCGGGGAAGCTCGTGCGCTGCTCCAGGCGCACGCCCTTCTCGGGCCAGCTCACGGTGGAGGCGATGGACAGGTTCACGTAGACACCATCGTCGTCGTGGAAGTAGATGCTGTCGCCGAGCTTCGAGAAGGACTCGATGCCGGTCCCATAGCAGCACCAGAAGGAGTCGTAGGGCGTGCCGAAGGCCTTCGCATGGCCCGTCGCCAGCGGCAGGAAGTAGGCCAACATGCCGTCCTCGGGGTTCTGGGTACCCAGGATGCCGTTGAGGTAGGCCCTCTCGTAGAAGTCGGCGTACCTGGGGTCGCCGGTCCAGCGGAAGAGGTAGCGCGTGACCTTGAGCACGTTGTAGGTCGTGCAGGACTCCTGGTTGTCGCTGCTCAGGGTAGCCGCGAGCTTGCCCGGGTCGGGCCAGTGCTCAGCCTGGTTGCTGCCCCCGGTGGCGTAGGACCGCGCGTTGGCGACGCGTTCCCAGAAGTAGCGCACGATGGTGCGGTAGCGCTCGTCGCCCGTCAGCTCATAGCGGCGGGCCGCGCCGCAGACCTCGGGGATGTGGGTGTTGGCATGGATGCGACTCAGGTTGTCATGCTCTAGGGCCAGCGGCCCGAGGAAGGTGGCGCGGTCGAAGGCGTGGGCCAGCTGCAGGTGATCGGGGTCGCCGGTCACGCCGTAGAGATTGTGCAGCACCTCGGACATCCCACCGAACTCCACCGCGAGAAGGCGGTCAGTCTCCCAGACCGAGAGCTTGTCGAGGCGCCCCTTGAAGTAGGCCGCCATGCGCTTGAGGACGTCCAGGGCCTGCTGGTTGCCGCAGAGCGTGTACATATCAAACAGGCCGGCCATGATCTTGTGGATCACGTAGTAGGGCGCCCAGGTGACGCGGTCCATGCTTTCGAGGCGGTCCCAGAAGCTCGCCGGGAAGGCCGAGAGATACCCGCCGCCCAGGGCCTCCTGGCACTTGGCCAGCTCGGCGACCAGGGCGTCGGCCTTGGCCTTCAGCTCCTCGTCGCCCGTGCTCGCGTACATGAGCGCGCAGGCCGAGAGGTAGTGGCCCACGAAATGGCCGCGTACCTCGACGGTGGGCGCTTCCCAGCCTCCCAGCGCCTCGCCCGGTGCCTCCAGCCCGGCGTTGGTGCGGCAGGAGTGCAGCAGCCGGTCCGAGTCCAGCAGGTGCAGGTACCGGCGATTGGCCTCCTGGGCGACCAGGCACGGGCCGTCAAGCAGCCGGACGCGACTCAGCTCGAAGGGCTCGACAGACATCGCGACGACCTCCTTCTGGGCGGCAACGGGCAGCGCGCAGCCGAGAACTGCCACGCCCATTGCCAATCCCGCCATCAGCAGGCCCCACACAGAGTGGCCCACGCTCTTGTTCCCTCCGTATCGTTCCTCTCGGCAGCACACAGGCGCGGCCGCGGTTGCGCAGCGGGCGTGGCCTGCGGCCAGACGGCCACCACAGCGCGCCGGGGCCGCCTTTCGGGCAGACGGATCACCACGCCGCCACCCTCGCAGGCCGGCAACCGCGGCCGGCCTGTACC
>CAZSOQ010000035.1:9869-29980 GCA_964608495.1 uncultured Armatimonadia bacterium
GACCACCACACCACCACCCCCGCAGGCCGGCAACCGCGGCCGGCCTGTACCGACCACCACACCACCACCCCCGCAGGCCGGCAACCGCGGCCGGCCTGTACCGACCGCCACGCCGCCACCCCCGCAGGCTGAAGCCCGCGACTACGGCGTGCCGCACGTCCCGTGTTCCTGCCATACACACGGACCGCCTACAGACGTACCACCGCGGGGCGCGCGGCGGTCAGCCCTGCTCGGCGGCGACGGCCACGCCGCAGAGCACCGCCTCGGCGATCCGGGACGACGGCGCCGGGGTCAGGCTCACGGTCAGGTTGCCCTTGACCGCCACGCCCTGGAAGGTCCTCACCAGGACGCGATTGGGCCCCCCCGTCTCCTTGGCGATGTCCAGGCCCTCGAGCACCGTGCGCCCCTGGAGGGCCACATTGAAGACCCGCTCGCCAGGCCCGAGGTCGTCGGGCTCACTGAAGTAGAGCGACACGGTGTAGGGCCGGGCCTGCTGGGCCTTCTTGTCCAGCGTCACGGAGAGGGATGTAAGCCCCCTGGCGCCCGAGGCCGCAACCCAGGTCAGTCCCTCGCCCTGAAGGCGCGAGGAATGCTTGCGGAACCACCGCGTGCTCCCAGGGGCGACGCTCACCGCCACGTCGGGCGAGGGGCCGCCGACGTCGGGGTAGTCGAGCCACAGCGTGCCGTCCGGGGCCGCTCGATCGCCCGGGGCGCCCAGGTTGATGCCCACCCGCCGGACGGGCTCGTCCCCCACCCCATAGGTGTTGAAGGTCCACATCTCGGCCTCCCGCATGTGCACGAAGGCCAGCGACGTCTGGTTCTGGTAGCTGCAGGTGCAGGTGCGGGTGTAGTCGGGGGCGTTGAGGACCCCGTTGGCCACGATGAGGTTCGACGTGCAGCCCGACTTGAACCCGCCCAGGTTGCCCGTCCCGCCGTCGGAGGTCAGGTCGTAGTAGCCGGCCGCGGCGGAGCGGAAGGTAAGGAGGTTCTCGCTGGCGATCACCGTGTTGCAGCCGTAGTTGCGGCCGAAGAGCCACGGCTCGGCCAGGCCCGTGAGGGGGTTGGCGCGGGTCAGCCGCTCGCCCGTGAGCAGGCTGAAGGCGCCGCCCAACTCGTTCAGCGAGATCGTCTGCGTGATGATCGTGTCGCCGTGCAGCAGGCACGGCCCGCGGTACTGGTGCGGCTTGTCCCACAGCACGGAGCCGCCGGCGCCGCGGTAGACGATCATCCGGTCGCCACGCTCGTCGGGCAGCATATCGCGCGAGGGCCTGCCAGCCTGCAGCAGGGCGTCGTGCTCCTCCGAGTACCCCAGCCAAGTGCCGAACACGTCCGTGTCGGTCTGCCAGCGCACCTCGCCCGTGCGCACGTCGAGGCACAGGAGCCTGGGCGTGCCCTCGGGCGTCTCGCCCCTGCGGCTCATGCGGGCGACGATCTCGTCGGGCAGCCTGTCCACGCAGAACAGCTTGCCGCCGCCCACGGCGATGGCGCTGTGGCGGAAGCAGAATCGCGAGTCCTGGGTCCACAGCACCTCCCCCGTGTGGCGATTCATGGCCACAAGGGTCTTGCTCGAGGTGGCGTCCCAGTTCTCAGCACCGCCGGGCTTGCCCTGGCCCTCGAAGATGACGGGCGAGGCGCCCGCGATGAGCAGGTCCTCGTAGACCGCCAGGTGCCCCCACAGGGGCGGTTCGTTGGAGCCGGGGGGCGCGGGGAGCGTGAACTCGCGCAGCTTGCGGCCCGTCGCGGGGTCCAGCAGCAGACAGCTTCGCCCGTAGGCCACGTAGAGGGCCTCGGAGGAGGCGACGTAGTTGCTGCCAAGGGCGTTGGCGCCCGGCTGGTGGGACGTGTTGTTGTAGTAGCTGCCCAGGCCGGCCAGCTCGACCTGCCACAGCAGCCGCCCGGTGTACACGTCCATGGCGCGGAGGGTGTCGGGGCCCTCGATGAACAGCCGGCCGTCAATCACTTCCTCCGACGGCCCGTGGCCGTGGCGAGGCAGGATGGTCATGTTCGACGAGCCGCCGAACCACAGCAGACCCAGAGGCGGGCGCGCCGCCTGATCCTTCGACACGCAGGTGTTGGCCGCGTCCGCGTAGTGGTGCGTCCAGTCGGCCGAGCCCGGCAGAGCTCCCACGCGCGTAAGGACGGCGTAGTCGCCCGCGCGCGTCACCTCGGCCCTCTCCAGCCCGGCCTGGGACACCCAGGCCGCGAAGTCGCCCTGCCGGTCGGCCGGCACCGACAGGCAGGCCTTGCCGCCGTAGGGTCGCAGGGGATGGAAGAGGCGCTGCACGAAGGCCCTGCCGCCCTCGAAGCCCGCGGCCCGCAGATCCTCGGACACGATCAGGCCGGCGAAGTAAGGCGGGAGCCGAAGGGAGAGCGGGTCGCCGACCTGCGCGGCCACTCGGGCGCCGTACAGGCCCGCCGCGTCCAGTCGCTCGCGCAGGGCCTCGATCTTGGCCCGGTCGGGGTCCACGGCGATGACGTGCAGCTCCGTCTGCCGCGCCAGCTCCTCCGCCAAGCGACCCGTGCCCACGCCCAAGACGAGGCAGTACCCCTCCCCCACCTTCTGCTCGGCGACGAGGGAGCGGACGCGAGCGGTCCACTGGTCCTCCGGCGGGGGCGGGGCCTGCTCGGGCGGCAGCAGCTTGGCCTCGCCGGAACGCGGGCCAAAGCAGTAGAGCCTGCCCTCGAGCGTGACCACGAAGAGCTTGCCGTCGGCCGCGATCATGGTCCCGGGCGTGCCCTCGATCTCGGCCTGCCAGGCGATGCTGGGCTTGCTGCCCGGGTCGGGCAGCTTGATCGCCAGCACGGACTTCGGGCCGCCGGCGTACAGGCGCGAGCCTGCCTTCAGCCACACGCGCTCGGCCTGCGCCGTCAGGTCCCACAGCCGCGGTATCACGAATCGCTGCTGCGGCTTGCCGTCCTTGTCCGTGTAGGGCTCGAAGTGGCCCTTCGTCAGATCGTGGGCGCTGACCACGCCCCGGCGCGCCCCGTAGGCCGTGTCCTCCGTGAGGACAGTCGCGGGAGTATCGGGCGTGGGGTCGCTAATGTAGGGGTTGCTGTTCTCCGGGTCGCCCAGGCCGACGAGGGCGTTGCCCGTCGCCAGGTCGAAGGCATGGCCGCAGTTGATGAAGTACTTGCTGTTGGCGGCGACGCGGAAGTGCCCGCGCTTGCCGTTGGCGGCCAGGTGGTAGTACAACGGCTCGCCGGTGTTCCTGTCGAAGCACGCGGGCACGGAGCGTCCGCCGGGCACGAGCAGCCGGTCACCGGAGAGGGTCAGGTATCCCTGAGGCGCGACGCCCGCGAAGGCCGGGCTGTTGTGGGGCTGGTTGATGTACATGGCGCCCGTGCCGCTGTTCTCCCACAGGACGCTGCCCGTCTCGGCGTCCAGGCGGTAGAGGAACACGCCCATGAAGGGCCAGATGCCGGCGGAGAAGTAGACCTTGCCGTCGTCCACGACGGGCGCGCCCCGGGCCGGCCAGGCGGAGATCAGGCGCTTGTTGCCCAGGACCAGGTGATCGGCCGGCGCACCCTGGAACCTCCACATCGGCGCGCCGTCCTCCTCCCGCAGGCAGTACAGATACCCGTCGTCCGAGGCGAAGTACACCTTGCCCCGCGCGAGCGCAGGGGCCATCCGCACGGGGCCGTCCGCGTGGAAGCGCCAGCGCGTCTCGCCGGTCTCGGTGTCCAGCGCGAAGACGCTGTCGCTGCGCGGGGAGTTGACGAAGAGCGTCTTGCCCTGCACGACGGGCTCGTAGCAGCGATCGAAGGGCATGCGGGGCTCGTCCAGCCAGGCCGGCTCGAGCTCCGGATACTGGCACACCCACTGCAGGTGCAGCTCCGCCGCCAGCTCCTCGGTCGTGACCCAGCTTCGCCGGGCGTCACAGCCCCACAGAGGCCAGTCCGCGGCGGGCACGGCGCCGGGCAGGACCACGAGCAGTAGAGCCGCGGAGAGCACGCGGATGCGAAGGAACCATCGGCCATGTAGGGCTGAAAGCACGAACCATCATCCTCCGGAGGCTGCGGAACAGCCTTAAAGCCCTGGGCTTTCCCGTAGCTTCCCGCGGTCGAGAAGGACGGTGCGCTGGGCGTACTCGTCGGCCAGGGGATCGTGGGTCACGACCAGGACGGTGCCGCCGCCGCGGTGGAACTCGGCCAGGTAGGACATCACCTGCCGGGCGTTGTCGGGGTCGAGATTGCCGGTGGGCTCGTCGGCCAGGACGATCTCGGGGCGCTTGATGAGCGCCCTGGCCAGGGCCACGCGTTGGCGCTCGCCGGTGCTGAGCTCCGAGGGACGGTGATGGAGGCGCTCGGCGAGCTGCAGGTGGCCGAGCAGCTCGGCCGCGTCCTGCGAGGCGACCCGGGCGCCCGCCAGGTTGGGCACGAGCACGTTCTCCAGCGTGTCCAGGTAGGGCACGAGGTGGAACATCTGGAAGACGAAGCCGAGCTTCTCGGCGCGCAGGCGGGCCCGCTGGGCCGAGGACACGGCGTAGAGGTCCTGCCCGTCCACGACGACGCGCCCCTGGGTCGGGCGGATCATGCCGCCGACCGCCAGCAGCAGCGTGCTCTTGCCCGATCCGCTCGGCCCTCGGACCGTGATGAATTCGCCCGCGGCGACCGAGAGGCTCATGTCGTCCAGGGCCCGCACGTCGCCGTCGGGCTTCCGGTAGACCTTGCTGACCTTGTCGAGGACTATCATCGTCATTCCTCTCTCAACACCTCGGCCGGGTCCTGCGTCACCGCCAGCATGGCCGGCAGGTAGCTGGCCACGATGCACAGCAGCGGCGCCACCAGCAGGGCCCACCCCAACAGCGCCGGCAAGGGCGCGAAACTCTTGGCCGTCACGGGGAAGATGCGCGGCCCGAAGTGCAGGGCCACCCACGTCCCCAGCCCGTAGCCCACCAGCGCGCCCAGCAGGCCCACCAGCGCCGCCTTGCCCAGGAACAGCCCCGCGATGCTACCCGACCTCACACCCAGGGAGCGCAGGAGACCGATCTCGACCCGCCGCTCGCGCACGTTGCTCAGGGCCAGCAGGAACACCCACAGCCCGCAGGCCACCAGCACCGTGGGGATGAGGAAGGCCGCGTATCTCTCGACCATGAACCGCGTCTCGGAGCGGGCGCGGGCTATTGACTCGAACTCCGTGACCTGCGTGTCCGGCAGGGCGCGAGCCAGCTCCGCGCGGATGCGCTCGATCCCGTCACCCCCCGCGCACAGGCACCCCAGGGCCTCGATCTCGTTGATGCACCCGGGCTTGCCCAGAATCTCCTGCACGTCGTGCAGGTGGGCATAGATGCGGATGTCGTCCTTGCCGCCCTTCTCGTCCAGCAGACGCGTGACGCGCAGGGCCTTGCCGCCGATCTCGATGGTGTCGCCCGCCTTGATGCGCAGCACGCGCGCCAGCTGGTAGCCCACGTAGGCCGTGCCGCGGGGAAGGTCCAGGCCCATGGGGTCCTTCTGCGGCCCGTGGGCCATGGGCACTTCCGGCAGAATCCCCGTCAGGAGCACGACCCGCCCGCGCCACTCGATCTTCTTCTGCAGTCGCGCCACGAGGTGCCGGACGCTCATGTCGCGCGATTGCGCTAGGCGGTGGACGTACTCCTCGGGCATCTCCTCGCGGGCGAAGTCCTCGCTCCAGAAGTCCGCCATGTTGACGTTCTTGGGGACGATGAGCACGTTGAAGCCCAGGTTGCGCATCAGGCGCGTGGTCTCGCGCTGGGACGCGTCGCACAGGGTGACGACGGCCACGCACACCGCCACCGCCGCCACCACGGCGAGCAAGGCGGCGGCGAAGTTGAGCTTGCGGTGCTGGATCTCGCGCCACAGCAAAGGCACCACGGACATGCGGCTCTGCTCCTGATTGGCGGCCCTAACCCGGACAGTTCACAGGTGCGCGGGGGAGGCCCCTCTTTCAAACGCCAAGAGGGGTCTCCCCCGCACCCCCTCCACCAGAAAGCTCCGTCGCCGCTGCCGGTTCCATGGGCAGGGCGGGCTATAGTCGCCTTCTCCTCTGGACTACGGCGAAGCCGATGACCAGCACCAGTACGGCCGTGATGCCGAGTACCAGCCCGGACTGCACCGCCAGGCGCCTGCCGAGAGACGGCCGGCCGTCGCCTTCCACGTAGGGCTGCCGGGACGGATCGGGGGGAGGCCCGGCGACAGGCCCGAGGGCGACCGGTGTGGTCTCGTCGGTCGAGGCGGCGGCGGGTGCACCGGCCGAGGCGGGGTTGGCCTGCTTCGTCGCCTGCGCCCGGGGCGCGTCAGGCTTGCCCTGGGCAGCCCCGGCGGCCGTGCCCGACTTCCCGGTGGCCGGTCGCCCGGCGGGTAGGGACTTGCGGGCCTGCTCGGGCGCCGCCGCGCTGGGCTTGGCGCCGGCGGATGGGGCGCCGGCTGCCTGGTCGCCCACGTCAAAGAGATACGAACGCGCGGGCCGGTCGGCGGCCGTGGGTTGCCCCGCGACCTCGGACGCGGGCGGCAGGCTGGCGATGCGATTCCCCCAGTCGTAGCTCGTGAGCAGGTCCATGCCCGCGCTCGAGGTCTTCACGTCGCAGGAGCAGGGGCCGTTCATGAAGACCGCCAGCTCCAGCAGATTGCCCTTCGTTATGCCCTTGCCCACGTAGGGCTCCATCACGTGTCCACGCCCGAAGACCCCGAAGACCATGGGGTCCTTCAGCTCGGACAGGTCGCCCTCAAGCTTGAGGAGCTGCTGGACGAGGCCCTTCTCCCTGGGATCGCCCCGTGACACCTCGACGACGCCCACGTCCATCTCCTTGGTCCTGGCCGCGGCCACGGCGTCCCGCAGCGCGCGCTGGGCCGCCGCGTTCTCCTGGTCGCTCGGGCCCAGCAGCAGCAGCAGCAAGCCCTGCTTGCCCTGGCACAACTGCTTGGCCACCTCATCCCTCTTGGGCGAACCCACCAGCGATCTGGCCGTTCCCACGTCCAGCTTGCCCACGAAGAGCTTGCCGCCCTTCGGCGTCATGACCACATGCACGGGCAGGCGGTCGGTCTCGACGCGGGACCAGGCCTTTCGCTGCTGGTCGGAGTACTCAGCGGAGGCGATCTTGCTCACGTCCACGGAGGCGAAGGTGAGGTTGGCGCGCCCTTCCCGGCCGGCCGCGACGCGCTCCAGGTACCGATTCACCGCCGCGTCGGCGGGCCTGGGGCCACCGTCGTGGAAGTAGTAGGCCAGGTAGCTGTCTCGCTGCCAGTTATCGAGCGTATACCGGTAGACGGGCACGTCGCAGGCCATGGCCCCGACCGCCGACATCAGGAGCGCCGCGAGCGCGCAGCACGCCGTCGCCCGCGCTCGCAGCAGCCCGACGGCCGGCCGCGAGCCCGCGCCCGCCCTGTCTTCCGCATCCCTTCGCTTCATCTGCTTACCTCCGCGGTCCTACTCCTCGCAGACCTGAAGAGCGTTGATGATGGGCGCCGCGCCGGCGCGCGACACCAGCTCCAACTTGATGGTATCCTTCGCCTGCACTCCCCGAAACTCCTCGACCAGGGCCCTGTTGGGCCCGCCGGCCCTCGCCACGACGTCCAGGCCCTCGAACACGGGCCGGTCCTGCAGCTTGACGTCGAAGACCCTCTGGCCCGGTCGCAGGTCCTCCGTCTCGGCGAAGTGAAGCCGCACGGTGAAGGACCGCGGCTCCGCCTCGACCGGCTTGTCCTGCTCCGTCACCACGACGTTCACGGTTGCGCTCTGCAGGCCCCGACAGCCGGAGGTATACAGCCACGGCGAAGACGTACCCGCCATGGCGAGCTGGTCGGCGTTGAGATGGTAATACCCCCGGTCGGGCGCCAGCTTGGCGGTGACAGGCACCCGCAGCGCGGCGGCCGTAAGCGGCCGCGGGAAGGACAGCCACAGCGTGCCGTCGGCGGCCCGCCGGTCGCCCGGCGCTCCAAGGTTGAGGGCCAGCCTGCGTACCTTCTTCCCGGCGCCCAGGCTGGGCGCCGTGTACACCGACCACTCCTCCGCCCTCTGGGTCGGCGCCAGCGCCACCGTCGTCTGGAAGTTGTACGAGCAGGTACACCCGGCGTCGGCCGGCGGCATCAGCACCAGCCCGTTGGCCACAATGGCGTTCACGTAACAGCCCGCGCGGACGCCGCCGAAGTTGTGGATGCCGGTATCGCCCGCAAGGTCGCAGAAGCCCAGGACGCCGGAGCGGAAGAGCAGCATCGCGGGAGCGGCCGAGATCGCGCCGCAGCCGTAGGACCTGCTGAAGTACCAGGGCACCGGCTCGCCCGTGAGCGGGTGAGCCCGCGTTTTCCGCTGGCCCGTGCGCAGATCATAGGCATAGGGCTCGCCGTAGAAGGTGTCGCCCACGATGACTGGGAAGTGACGCATCCTCACGTCGCTCCAGGCCAGCCTCTTGCCGTCGCGGGCCGAGAAGGCCGTCATCCTTCCCCCGCCCGTGGCCAGCAGCACGTCGGGCGCGTAGCGCAGGTCGTAGCGCTGGGACAGCCCGCGGTCCGTCTCCCACAGGGTCCTGCCCGTCGTCGCGTTCAGAGCCACCAGCCTGCCCGTGGCCACGGCCTGCTCGCCGCGCCGCTTCATCTTGTCCAGCGCCGCCGTGCTCGTCTTGTCTATCAGATACAGCACCGTTCTGCCCGAGCCTGCGTAGGACGTCCTCAGGGCGATGCTGTCGTGGTGCACGGACTGCCCGGGCTTGTACACCCAGCGCAGCTCGCCGTCGTCCTTGCCCATCGCGAACAGGCTCAGCCCCTCGCTACCATCGCCCAGCGTGCCGAAAACCAGCCCGTCCGCCACGGCCAGGTAGTCCCAGAAAAGCGTCGCGGCCCGCTCGGCGGGCACCGAGTCGGGGACGGGCGCCTCGTAGGTGCGCAGCGTCTCGCCGGTCTGGGCATCCACGCGCAGGCAGGACTTGCCCACGGCGACGTAGAGGCTCTCCTCGTCGGCCGCCGCGTTGCTGCTCTTGCTGGACACCGGGAAGCGCCCCGCGCCGGTGAGGTCCCGCGCCCACAGCTCCCGGCCGTTGTAGGCATCCACGCCGACCACGCTGTGTTGCCCGACGACGAAGAGCTGTCCCCCGATGGACAGCGGCGCCGGGCCCTGCCAGTGGCGGTTCACCATCATCGCCGGGCCAGGCTTGCCGAACCACAGCGTCCTCAGGGGCAGCCTGACCCTCTCGTCCTGCGAGCAGCTCGACTTGCCCGCGTCGGCATACTGGTGAGTCCACGAGCCCGCGCCCGCCAGCTCGCCCCGCACCACCTGCACGGCGCTGCCGCGCACGCGGATCTCGGAGGTGGGCACGCCGCCGGCCCGTAGCCACGGCTCGATGCCCGACGCGGAGGCCCTCTCGGCGCCACCGGGGGGCATGAGATAGGCTACCCCGCCACAAGGCCGCAGGACGCGGTAGACCTCCGTGGGAGACCAGGAGGTCACGTCCGGCGCCGCGGCCGGGCCGAAGACGATGAGATTGGCGAAGTAGTCCGGGTAGGGCAGCCTGGCCATCGAGCCCTGGTGGACGACGACCCGCGCTCCATACAGCCCGAGAGCGTCCAGCGACGCCCGCGCGGCGGCCACCCTGGCCGGGTCGGGGTCGAGGCAGTAGACGGTCAGAGACGATCGCCTGGCCAGCTCGTAGGCCAGCCGCCCGTCGCCCACGCCCAGACACAGGCAGTACCCGGCCCTCACGCCGGTCTCGTCCAGGACCCGCTGGGCCGCCTCCTGCGCGGCGTAGCCGGACCCGTCCTCGGGGTAGGGCGCGGCCTGGGCCACGGGCGCCACGGTCGGCGGTTCGGCCACGGCCCGAGGGCCGAAGCAGGCGATCCGGCCCTCGCTGGTGCTCACCAGTAGCCGCCCGTCGGCCACGGCCAGCCCTCGCGCCTGCCCCTGGACCGCGTGCTGCCACAGCACCTCGCCCTTACGGGCGTCCATCGCCGCCACGGTGTCGCGCCCGCCTACCAGCACCGTGTCGCCGGCGAGGATCAGCGAGTAGGCGCGCTCGCAGGGCGTCTCCCAGCGCACGGCCTCGGCCGGCTTCTTGCCCGCGAGCAGGGCCTTGAGGTCGTAGGCGCTGACCGCGCCGCTGCCCCAGGCATAGAGGGTGTCCCCACGGACCACCGCGTAGTGCTTGTTCACCAGTTGCAGCTTCACCTCACCCGTGGGGCCGTCAAAGGCCACGATCCCGTCGTCCTTCCACGGGTCCGACTCACCCATCATGACGTTGATGTCCGGCCCGATGTGCGAGCGCCGCCCGAAGAGCAGCCCGCTCGCCCCCATGGCCCAGCATCCGCCCCATCGGTCGCCCCACGTCGTCGGCCGCGAGCGGTAGTAGAGCAGTTGCCCCGTCTTGCGGTCGAGGGCGGCGGGCACGTTCCGGCCCGTGGGCACGAAGAGCTGGTCGCCGTGCACCACCAGGTAGCCCTGGGGAGCCACGCCCGTCATGCCCTGGGACGGCGGGTGGGGCTGCTGGAGGTACATGTGCCCGGTGCCGTCGTTCTTCCAGATCACCGCGCCGTCTTTGGCCCGAAGCGCGTACACGAAGATGCCTTCGGCCGGCCAGATGCCGGCCGTCACGTAGACCACGCCCTCGTCCACCGCCACCCCACTGCGCAGCGGCCAGCGCGAGACCATCTGCTCGTTGCCGAACACCCTCTCGTCCGCCGGGGCCGCGCGGAGGCGCCACAACACCTTGCCCTCGCCCGCGGACAGGCAGTACAGGTAGCCGTCGTCGCCGGCCACGAACACGCGGTCTCCGTCCGCCACCGGCGAGAAGCGCACCGGGGCGTCGGTGAAGAAGCTCCAGCGCTGTCCGCCGGTGTCCAGGTCGAGGGCGTAGACCTTGTGGTCCGCTGAGGAGCCGAAGTAGACCAGGCCCTTTGCCGCCGCCACCTGGTAGGCATAGTCGAAGTCCAGGCGGTGCAGCTCGCGGCCCGGCTCGGGCCAGGCCGGCCGAGGCGCCTGCGCCGGGGCATAGGTCCACTGCAGGTGCAGCGGCGTGCTCACCTGCTCGGTTGTTACTCCCCCACGGGCCGCGTCGTGGCCGTAGGTAGGCCAGTCGGCACCCCACGCCGGGATCACAGCCAAACTCACCAGCAGCGCGCCGGCAACCGTCAGGCTCAGGGGTACTCGGGTGTCCATCGTGGCACCATCCTTGCCGTGGCCCGCCGGGACGTGTTGTGGGTGCCCGACTTCGGGCTTGGGGTGACTCTATCAGCGGTACTCCCCGGCGTCAACGTTCGACGCCCCGGGCTGCGCTCCTTGACCAGCAGGCCTTCGTGACTGCTCGCGGCAGCCTTCGCCCGGCGCATCCCCCACAGCCCGGGACCGCGGCGTCTCCCGGTTGACCAGGCCCTGCAGACACGCCAGCGTCCGTTGCCACCTTGGGTCGCGACCGCGCACGTCGGCCACCCACAGTTTCTCGATGCGCCCCAGCTTCACGCTCGCGCCCGCCTGGCGCAGGGCCCGGGCCACGGCCCGCAGCCAGGGCTCCGGCGATCAACACCGCCGTCAGGCCGGGCGCTGCTGGCCGCATGGACATGGCTGCTGGTACCCCCCTGGGGTCCCTCCCCGACCCCGCCTCCCGCAACGGGGTCCCTGGAGCGGCCGCATCTTTGAGTCGGCCCCTCGGCCAGCTTCGAGCATTGGGGCCCTCCGCCGGTTCGCCCGCCGTCCGTCCCACGCCCCTTCCCCTATCCCCGGCCTCGGGACGCAGGATCATCTACTCGGCCTTCGGCGGCCTCTCGGGGTACGCCGTCTTGCGCCAGGCTCTCACGTACTCGATGCTGTAGGTCGAGGGCAGGTCCTCGTCCCGCGGCATCCCCAGCCAGTTGGGCATAGTCTCACTGTCGAAGATCAGGAACAGCGCCTGATGCCAGTGCGTGTTCCTCACGGTCCGCACGACCACACCGTCCACGTAGTACTTAATCTCCTGCGGGTCCCACTCCAGCCCGTACACGTGGTAGTCGTCCGCCAGTCGCCACGGCGCCACCCAGCATCCGCCCACACTCCAGTGCCGCTTCTCCTCCGGCGTCCGGAACACGTGCAGATTCATGTTGTACTTGTTCTCATAGCCCGGCGCCTTCCCACCGATCTCGAGTACATCTATCTCCGTGCCCCACTGCGGGTCGTCGTCCTGCTGGAACCAGAAGGAGCTCGACCCCGCTGAATCCATCGGCCGGGCCCTTACCTCGAAGTACCCGTAGCACACTCGCACCGTGCTGTGCACTGCCGCCGAGGTGTAGTCGCGATAGCCCTGGGCCTCGAACTCCTGCGGCACAGGCTCCTTCCTCATGGTCAGGTGCAGCTTGCCGTCGGAGACGGTCACGTTCCCCTCGCGGAACAGCGCCGGCTGCCGCCCCTTCCACCAGTACATGTTCGGGGTCCATTTCCCAAGGTCCAGCTCCTCGCCGTCGAACTCGTCCCACAGAGGTTCGAAGCGCTCCCAGCCCCCCTCGTTCGTCTGGTCCGACAGGGGCAGGTCCTCCGTCGCCCGCCGCGGCGTCTCACCCAACGGGCCGATCCGCGTCCAGCCCTTGTTGGGCGGCCTCCGGGCTCCCCACTTCTCGGCCAGGTAGTCCAGGACGTCGTCCGTCTGCGTGCTGGTCAGAAAGACCTGGTCGTAGACGAGAATCTCGGCAATATCCCCGCTGAGGAACTGATGCTCGGCCCTGCTGCTCGCCCCGATCCTCAGGGCGTTGAGGGCGAAGCGGTCGTCGGAGATCGTGTAGATCGAGGGCTCGTAGGCCGCCCCGGTGCCCCTCGAATCTCCCGTCATGCAGAAGCTTGGGGCCACGTTGTCGTCCTTGCTCGCGCCATCCCAGCACGACAGTAGCCGCTGCCATCTGCTGTCGGAGGCCTGCTCCTCCGAGCGCTGGGACACGACGAACACGGTCAGGGGGCCCACGGCCGGGCGTACGGCGGGCACGTCCAGATAGCCCTTGCCCGAGAACCGCACCACGTCCCTGCCCACCATCGCCTTCTCGGCGACGCGCACCTCGCCCGTGGCGACGGCGTCGCGCCCGTGGCCCGACCGATCCCGCCACAGGCTCAAGGCCCCGGCGCCGTCCCGCACGAGGGTCGCGGGGTCGCTGGCGTCGAGCCAGAGCTGAAGGCCCGCCCGGTTGGGCTGCTCGGCCCCCGGGGAGCTACCGGCCGCCGCGGCCAACGCGGCCAGACAGAAGCTACAGGCCAGGATCCACTGCAGGGACATGGCTCTCAACCTCTCGGCGGACGGAATCACGCATGACCTCCGGCCTTGGCCCCGGCCCGGACACTACCCGGACCCCGACGAGGCCACCATCGCGGGGCCGCTTCATCTTACCCGGCCGCGCCCCGGCGTCAACCGCAGCCCTCGGCACCCGTCGCGTACCATCGGATCGGGCGCGGCAGGCCCTGCTACCACCTGCCACCACGGGTCCCCCGTCACCCGCCCCGCAAAGGAAACCACGCCCGCTTCCTGGAAGCCTCTCCCGGGTCGCGGCTCCGGCCGGCGCTACCCGGGAGGTCTGGTCCTTGCTCGCCCTGGCACGAATCGCGGCTTTCGCGGTCCTCGCCGCGCCCACGCTTCCCCAGCGCAGCGACGACGCCACCGTCCTGGTCCTGGACTGCGGCCCCGCCGACACGCCCTTCCTCACCGGCGCGGGCGACAACGCGGGCGCGGGCGAGCATGCCTGGGTGCCCCTGGACCACACCCTCCGCGCCACCGGCTGGAGCCACGCGGCTCCCCAGTACCTCGAGTACACCACGCCAGCCGACTTCGCCGCCGGCCGCTACGAGGTCCATGCCTGGGTCTGCATCCAGGAAAAGTACCGCCTGTCCCTCAGCCTGCTGATCAACGACCAGAGCGTCGCGCAGCAGGTCTTCGACAACACGCAGGGCCAGGGCTACCCGCCCTTTTGCCTCACGGGCCGCCTGCGGCTGGACGGCGGGCCCACCCGCGTCCGCCTCGCGGCCGAGCGGATCGAGCAGGGCGACCGCATCCGCGCAGTGCGCATCGAGTTCCTGGACCTGGCCCGCCTCACGGCCGACGGCAACGCGGGCCGCGTTGCCGACCTCTCGGTCAGCGAATCCCTGGGCCCGGAGTACCCCGTCGCGGCCCTGACCGACGGCGTGACGGAGTACCAGGGCACCACGCGCGGCCGAAGCTGGGCCTCCACCGAGACCGCCACGGACCACTGGGTCGAACTCTCCTTCACGGGCCCCGAAGGCCTGGGCCGAGTGGTCCTCTACTGGCCGCGATACCCCGAGGTGTACAACACCGCCCGGCGGGTCCTCGTGCAGGTGCCCGAGGGCGATGGCTGGCGGACCGTCGGCGCCGTCGAAAGCCGCGTCCCTATGCCTCGCTCCGAGGCGGTCTTCGGCCCCATCGAGGCCGCCAGGGTCAGGCTCCTGATGCCGGCCGGCCACGGGGCCCATCACCGCCCGAACATCCTTTGGCTGAACGAGGTACAGCTCTGGCGCCCGGACACGCCCGCCGTGCCGGCGCCCGCGGGCCTCTCTCGACTATCCTGGTCGCGGGCCGAGCAGCCCGATCGGCCAGAGGGGCTCGCCGGCGGCGAGGTCGAAGCCGAGGCCCTGGTGCTCCTCGCCCACTCACCCGGCATCGGCCCGCCGAGCCTCGAGCGCGTACAGCCCGCCTCGGCCCGCGACGACTACGACTGGTGGTGGGACGGGGCGCCGCTGGCCCAGGCCCGCGCCGCCGAGGGGCGCGTGCACCGCCTGGTCTTCGCACCTAGGACGCCGGACGCGCCGCCGGTGACGGCCCTGACCCTACGCGTGCCGGGGGAGGCCGAGATCGTGCGCCACGACGACCTGCGCGTGCTCCCGCCGCCCTACGTGGCCGTGCCCCGCATGAGCGACGAGGAGCTGTTCGCCGCGCTGGATCTCTCGCGCCCGGGCCTGGAGAAGGTGGGCGCGGCCGTGGCCGTCGGGGACCTCGAGGCCGCCAAGCAGTGCCTCGTCTCTTACATCCTGACCCGAGACGACCCTCCGCCGCCGCCCGTGCGCCGCACGACCCTCGTCCGCCCCGACGACGAGCCACCCGACCGCGAGGCCGAGCGCTTCCTCAACCACGAGTGGTATTTCTACAAGTACCGCCAGTGGCGCCCGCTGGGCGAGGTCATCAACTGGTACCTCCCCGACGGCGACGGCAGCGACCGGCACTACATCGCCCGCCTCGACCTCATGCGCTACATGGTGAACCGCTGGGAACGCGAGGGCGACGACCGCTGGCCCCGCGGCTGGGTGGAGCTCTTCCGCCAGTTCTACGAGAACGCGCCATCGCCCGCCGATCCGCCCCTGTTCCCGGCCTCCCACCTGCCCTGGTGCGGCCTGTGCAGCGCCATCCGCATCCGCGGCGTCCTCGAGGACTACTCCCGCGTGGCTTCCTGGCCGGGCGTGAGCGTGGACGACCATGTGCGCGTCTACAAGTCCGCGCTAGAGCACGCCCGCTTCCTCGCCAGGTGTGACGGCGGGCAGTTCTTCGCCGCCAACCACCAGATGGGGCACCTCGTCGCCCTCGAGGAGATCACCGCCACGTTCCCCGAGTTCAGGGAAACCGCCGAGTGGCGGCCCTATCTGCAAAGCTTCCTCCTCCAGCACCTCGACCGCGATACCTTCGAGGACGGCGGCAGCGTAGACACCGCCGCCGGCTACGGCCTCTGGGTCGCCACGGGCCTCTTCACCGAGGCCTACCTCTACGCGGCCGACGCCGGCCTGGACCTCGGCTCGCGCTGGCGGCGCCGGCTCGAGAAGATGTACGAGTGGTGCCTCAAGATCGGCGCCCCGGACGGCGGGCACCTGGCCCTGGGCGACGACAACTACCGCCTCGACACCGAGGGCTTCAGCCTCGGCGCCTCGACCATCGGCTACCAGGGGGCGCTCCTCTTCGGGCGCCCCGACTTCCTCTGGTTCGCCTCGCGGCCCGGCGCCTACCAGCTATCCGAGGCCCGCAAGGCCGAGATCGCCGAGCAGACCCTCGGCCGCAGGGCAGCCCTGGGCATGCATCGGCTGGCCCGACTCGTACCCCGGCAGCCCGACTTCCTCTCCGTCAACCTGCCCGACACCGGCTGGACCATCCTGCGCTCCGACTGGTCGCCCCGCGCCGTCTACGTCGTCATCAACCACCACCGCGGGGGCCACTGCCACAAGACCCAGAACGACCTCAACATCGTCGCCTACGGCAAGCCCTTCATCACCGACGCGGGCATACCGCATACCTACTCCACCGACCGCTGGCAGGGCTGGTACGTAAAGACCATCGCGCACAACACCGTGATGGTGGACGACCAGGACATGGAGTACGGGGCCGGGGACCCCGGCCGCTTCTTCACCTCGCCGCCCGTGGACTTCCTGCGCGTGAGCCACGGCTTCTACAGGAACCTGGGCATCACGGAGCACCAGCGCAGCGTGCTGTTCGTGAAGGACACGCTTCTGGTACTGGACGATCGCTTGGCGGGGACGGGGCGGCACAAGTTCTCCTGGCTGGCCCACTTCCAGCCCATGCCGCTACCGGTGGACGCGGAGCGCGGACTGGTGCGCACCGGCGGCGACGGGCCGGGCCTGGCCCTGACCCTCAGCGACCCGGCCCAGGTCGCGCTCAACCAGGCGAGGGGCTGGATGAACGTGCCGACCACCCAGGTCTGTGAGGAAGTTGAGGACGCGCCCTATATCTCCCTCGACCGCACGGCCGAGCCTCCGGTGGCCTACGGGGTCGCCATCGGCGTCGCGCCCGACGGCGCCCCGGCGGTCGAGATCGCGCCCCATGCCGTTGACGGCGGACCAGCCGTCGGCGCCGCCTATCGCGTCCATTGGCCCGGCGGCGTGGCGGATGTGGCCTTCTGCCACGGCGAGCCGGCCCTGCGCGACTATGGCCCAATCACCACCGATGCCCTGGCCGCGGCTGTGATCACCCGCGCCGACGGGTCCCGCCTGGTCTTCCTCGTCGGCGGCACGGAAGCAGCCGTGGGCGATGCTCCGGCGCGGTCCGGCGACCGGGGCGGGCCGGCGTCGCTGCAATTGGCCGGCGGGCCGGGGAGTGCCACGGTGGAGCTGTCCACGGGTACGCTGCGGGCCTGGGTCGAGGGGGAAGTGAGCGCCCTGCGCGTGCGCGCCGGCGACGCCGCCGAAGGCGCCGCCTCGGACATCGGGCGCATCGCCGAGGCATGGGTCAACGGTACGGCAGTGCGGCCCGAGGTCGAGGGCGGCACGATCAGCCTGCGCGTCCCGGACTAGCTTGCCGCGCGCCTGTGCCCCCGGGCTCCCATCCACGCGCCGTGATCGTGATCGCGGCGCGCGAGAGGATATAATCGGGAGGGGCATCGCACCCGGCCCCGCCCGTGCGTCATCTCGACCCAAGGACTGGTGAGCCCTATGGTAGGCGTCATGACCGTCCTCATCCTTGCCGGTGCGGGGGCCGAGGGGGACACCCCGGCCGACCGCGTGCCCGTGCCCGAGCCGCGCTGGATCGCCCCGGCCCGCGAGCTGGCGCGGGACGACTGGGCAACCTTCCGCTGCTCCCTGGCACTGACCGAGACGCCCGATCGCGCTCTGCTGAGGGTCGCCGCCGCCGAGCGGTACCGGCTCCTCGTCAACGGCGCGGGCGTCGCCGTCGCCGACACGCCCTGGGATGCGGAGACCTACGACGTGACGCGCCACCTGCGGGCGGGCGAGAACGAGGTCGAGGTGCAGGTCAACGGACGCCTGATCCCCGAGCCCGCCATCCCCGACAACTGCTGGATCTGGCTGCGGCGCGACCTGCCGGAGCCGGGCGACTTCCAGCGGCTCATCTTCCGCACCAGCGGGGCCAGCTACAACGAGTGGGTCTACGTCGAGGTCGTGGACGCCGAGGACGTGCGCTCGGGGCTCTACTGCCTGGAGAAGGGACGGAAGGACCTGATCCTGGGCACCGGCGGCGAGGAAGTCGAGCACATCATCGAGCTCACGCGTGAGCCGCGGCTCACCTACCACGGCAGCGGGGATTGCGACTTCACGAGGATCAAGTCGGTGCGCCTGCGCGTGGACCAGAAACATGCCCGCGAGCACAGGGCAGGCGAGGTGCGGTTCGCGGGCATGAGGCTGCAGGGCGAGACGACCGTGGACCTCACGCAGCCCTCCGCCTGGCGGATCGAAGAGGGCCAGGGGGAGCTGAGGGGGAGCACGCTGACCGCCGGCGACGAGGGCGCGAGCCTCGTGCTGAGGTACGACTTCACCCCCGTGCCGCGCGTGGGGATGGCCCTGGACCTGCGGGCCTGGCGCGAGGGCAGGGAGATCGGGCGGGTCACGTCGGGGCCGCAGGTGCGCGAGGGCGATGACGGGGTCAAGGTCATCGGCTCGCCGCTGGACAGGCTGTCCTGGTTCCCCCTGGAGCTAGGCGGGCCGGAGGACGAGGTGACGCCTGCCACAGCGGTGGTGAGCCTCGTGGACTTCGGCGGGGCGGATAGGGTCAAGGCCGGGGAGCCGCTGGCGGGCGAGGTGAGGCTGTGGGCGGTGGAAGAGAGCCCGGGTGGGAAGGTGTCCGTCGTGGGCGAGGACTGGCAGGGGCGAGCGGTCTTCGAGGCGGCGCTTGCGCCCGAGTGGGCCAGGGGCGAAGGGATCGCGCGCTTCGATGTGCCCGCTCTGCCTCGCGGGCTGTACCGATTCACCTCGCGCTTCGGCGACGAGACGCCGCCGGCACGGGCGACCGCGCTGGCGGTCCTGGGACCGGAGGAGGAGCGCGCCAGCGAGGTCTTCGATACCCTTACGCCGCTGCCGCGCGGCCAGGGCACCAACGGGATAGATTTGCAGTACGAGGACAGCCCGGGGCTGATGTTCGCGCTGCGGGACCTGGGGATCAACTTCCTGCAGTTCCATGTCGGCCCGGGACAGATAGACAACGGGCAGTATGATGAGCTGCTGGCTTTCTGCAAGGCCACGGGGCTGCGGTTCGCGCTGAACAACGAGAGCGCGAACTGGGGGCCGTCGGCGCTGGACCCGCAGGGAAGGGATCGGTTCGCGGCGGAGGGCGGCTGCCACCGGTGGGACCTGGAGCCGGAGGTGCTGGACCGCGCCGCGGCGACGGGGCTGTTCGAGGGCGTGGTGTATGACGAGGGCGAGCACATGCAGCTTTGCCGGAACGCCTACTCGGACCGGACGAAGGTGGGCCCGCGCGCGCCCTACCTGGTGGAGACGACCGGGATGGCGCTGCCCGAGGCCTACGAGGCCTTCGTGGAGGCGGCGCGGAAGGTGAGGGAGTACAACCAGGAGCATGGGTCGCGGATGATGGTGGAGAGCGTGTTCCCCGCGCTGTGGCATCCGCTGGCGCGGGCGGGCGTGAGGCTGGTGCCCAAGCTGCTGAAGGAGGACGTGCACCCGGTGGTACTGGCGATGGCCCTGGGGGCGGCGAAGGAATACGACGCCGAGCTGTGGTTCAGCCCGGACTTCTGGTGCCACGGGCACTTTCCCGGCCATCCGGTGGCCGAGTACCGCGCGGCGCTGCGGATGGCCCACGCGGCCGGGGTGGACCACGTGTACACCGAATACGTGACAGGCATGATCCGCAGGCGCGGGACCACCTATGACCTCTCGGACTACGGCCTGGCGCTGAGGGAATTCGTGCGCGACTACCTGCCGGCGCAGGAGCGGGCCTATACGTACCGCGACTACGAGCCCGAGGTGGCCATCGTGCGCTTCCCGGACAGCGACTGGGGCCAGGCGTCTTGCTACTACTGGGATATTCTGTACGGGGCCGAGAACCTGCCACCCACCGAGGAGACGGGAGAGTGGCTCAGGGTGTGGCACCTGCTCACCGGGGCCGCCACTCACCCGGAGGCCGTCAACGCCAACAGCGGGGTATACCCCCGGGGGGCATGGCGGTTTGCCTTCCCCTCGCCGCCGGTGGCCGTGTACGACCATCTGGTGGGCTATGAGCCGCTGGCGACGGTGGACACGATCTTCCTGTGCGGCGTGACGGTGTCCGAGGCGACGCTGGAGGCTGTGTCGCGTCGGGTGAGGGAAGGCGCCACGTGCTTCGCGTCGGTGCGGCTGTGTCCCAAGGAGATCGCGAGGCGCGCCGCGCGGCTACCGGCGAAGGTCGCGGAAGGCAAGGGGCAGTGGGTCGTCGTCAAGGGTTTCGACAGGGAAGACCTGGGGGACTATGCCGAGCTGCTGCCCGATC
>CAZSOQ010000036.1:0-22667 GCA_964608495.1 uncultured Armatimonadia bacterium
TGCGGTGCAAGCGTGGCGCGGCGCGACTGGCTCTCCCGGCTCGTGCAGGCCGCCCGGGTCACCGTGTCGTCCGATGGGTCGGGCTCAACCTCCGCGAAGACCTCCAGCGGGACCGGGGCGGCCTGCACGAGCCGGGAGAGCCAGTCGCGCCGCGCCACGCTTGCACCGCACACCAGGAAGGCTGGCCCCGTCCCCAGCCGCCCCACCAGGTCCCACAGTTCCGCCGCGGCGCCGTCGCCGGCGACCACGCGGACAGGGCTGTCGTCGAAGGCACTGTAGCTGGCCATGCCTCTCACCCTCACTGACCCAGGGCAGGGGGCCGCTCGCGCTGGGACGCCGGGCCCCGGTCGGGACTACTGTTCACCACCCACGAGGCCGAACCTTGTGGCGCACGGGCGCCCCCTGCGGGAGAGTGTGGCCCGACGCCGCGCGGCCCGCCGAATCCAGGCGCGCGTCGCCGCGTGGGAAGGCGGTGCGCTTAGAGCATGTGGCGGCTGAGGTCGCGGTCGTCGAGCAGGTCGGAGAGTTGGGCGCGCAGATACTCCGCCGTCACCGGCACCTTCTGCCCGCCGATCTCCGGCGCGTGGAAGCTGATCTCCTCCAGGGCCCGCTCCAGGATCGTGTACAGCCGCCGGGCGCCGATGTTCTCGTCCTGCTCGTTCACGTAGCGGGCGATGCGAGCGACCTCGGCGATGGCGTCCTCGGTGAACTCCAGCTCCACGTCCTCCGTGGCCAGCAGGGCCGTGTACTGCCGCACCAGGGAGTTCTCCGGCTCGACCAGAATCCGCCGGAAGTGCTCTTCCGTCAGGCTGTGCAGCTTCACGCGAATCGGCAGCCGCCCCTGCAGCTCCGGGATGAGGTCCGAGGGGCTGGTTTCGTGGAAGGCGCCCGCCGCGATGAAGAGGACGTGGTCGGTGCGGACGGGGCCGTGCTTGGTGACGACCGTCGAGCCCTCGATGATGGGCAGAATGTCGCGCTGCACGCCCTCGCGCGACACGTCGGGCCCCACGCCGGCGACCTCGCGGCCCGCTATCTTGTCCAGCTCGTCCACGAAGACTATGCCCGTCTCCTCGGCGCGGCGCACGGCCTCGCGCGCGATCTGCTGGGTGTCCAGCAGCTTCTCGGCTTCCTGCTGGGTGAGCATCTCGCGCGCCTCGCCGACCTTGACGCGACGCGTGGTGCGGCGGCCGGGGAACATGCTGCCGAGCATGTCCTGCATGTTGATGCCCATCTCCTCCAGACCCGCCTGCGAGAAGACCTGCAGGTTCTGGATCATGGGCTCCTCAACCTCGATGGTTACCTCCAGGTCCTCGAGCTCGCCGCGGGCAAGCCGGCCGCGCAGGTCCTCGCGGCGGCGCTCCCACTGCCGGCGCTGGTCGGCCAGGGCCTGGGTGTCCACGGGCTGAGAGGCACCGAAGAGCTGGCCCAAAGGCGAGGCGGGCTGCTGGCCAGGCGGCTCACCTGTCAGCACGTCGAGCAGGCGCTCTTCGCCGTTGGCCCGGGCCTTCTGCCATACGGCCGCCATGGCCTCGGCGTACACCATGTTGTAGGAGACGTCTGCCAGGTCGCGGATCATGCTGTCCACGTCGCGACCCACGTAGCCGACCTCGGTGAACTTGGTGGCCTCGACCTTCACGAAGGGGGCGTTGGCGAGCCGCGCCAGGCGCCGCGCGATCTCGGTCTTGCCCACTCCCGTCGGCCCCATCATCAGGATGTTCTTGGGCGAGATCTCCTCCCGCAGGGGCTCGGGCACTCTGCGCCGGCGCACGCGATTGCGCAGGGCTATGGCCACCGCGCGCTTGGCTTCTTCTTGCCCCACGATGTACTTGTCCAGCTCCGCCACGATCTGGCGAGGCGTAAGCTCGTCCTCCGGCTCGCGCCTGAGGCCGCGCCGTCCCTCTTCCAGAGCGCGCTGCAGGTCGAAACCATCTTCCGCCATGGCCTTCACTCCAGTGTGTGCACGACGATTCTGTCGTTGGTGTAGATGCACAGGCGCGCGGCGATCTCCATCGCCGCGCGGCAGATCTCCTCCGCGCCCATCTGGGTGTGCGCCAGCAGCGCGCGGGCCGCGGCTTCGGCGTAGGCGCCGCCCGACCCTATCCCCAGCACATCGTCGTCGGGGCGGATCAGCTCGCCCCGCCCAGACACGAGCAGCACGTTCTCGCGATCGGCCACCAGCAGCAGGGCGTCGAGATGGCGCAGGACCCGGTCCGTCCGCCACTGCTTCACCAGCTCGACCGCCGCGCGCGGCAGGTTGCCCGAGTACTCGTCCAGCCTGGCCTCGAGGCGCTCGAAAAGGGCCAGGGCATCGGCCGCCGCCCCTGCGTAGCCCGCCAGCACGGCGCCGTCCCGCATCGTGCGCACCTTCTGAGCGCCGTGCTTGACCACCACGTCGCCCAGGCTCACCTGGCCGTCGCCGCCCATGGCCACTACGCCGTCGCGCACGACCGCCAGGACCGTCGTGCCGCGCCATTCAGCCTGGGATCTGCTCATAGTCCGCCTCCTCAACGTCATCGGGGAGGCCCTGCAAGCCCCGCGGGCTGCCGGAGTCCCCGAGCTGCGGGTCCTCGGCCGCGCCGGCGCGGGCCAGCGGATGGGCGTCCTGGTAGCTCTGCCGCAGGCGCTCGGCGCTCACGTGCGTGTAGACCTGGGTCGTGGCGAGCGCGGCATGGCCCAGCAGCTCCTGGATGGAGCGCAGGTCCGCGCCGTTGTCCAGCAGATGCGTGGCGAAGGTGTGGCGGAAGACATGCGGGCTGACCCGCTGCCCCAGCGCGGTCTGCAGAACGTACTTGTGGACCATGCGCTGAATCCCTCGCACCCTGAGCCTGCCGCCCCGCCAGTTAAGGAACAGCGCCGGCTGGGGCTTGCGCAGGGGCGCCCGAGCCAGCAGATGCGGCCGCGCCTCGACCAGATATCGCCGCAGGGCCTCCTCGGCCGGCTCGCCGAAGAACACCACCCGCTCCTTGTCCCCCTTGCCGATGACCCAGGCCGAGCGCTGGTCGAGCTTCACCGCCTCCAGGTCCAGGCCGGACAGCTCCGAGACCCTCACGCCGCTGGCATAGAAGAACTCCAGGATGGCCCGGTCCCGCAGGCCCAGCGGCGTGGCCTCGGAAGGAGCGGCGAGCAACTGCTCCAGCTCGCCGCGATAGAGCACCTCGGGCAGCCTCTGCCGCTGGCCCGACATCCCCACCAGCACCGCCGGATTCTGCTGGAGCTGCCCCTCGTTGACCAGGAAACGGAAGAAGCTGCGCAGCGACGCAAGCCTTCGCGCGATCGTGCTCTGGGCGTAGCGCGAACGGCGCAGATGCGCCACCCAGCTCCGCACGACGCGGTAGTCCACAGCCGCCCAGTCGAAGGCCCTCTCCTCCCCGAGCTGGCTGGCGAGAAAGGCGACGAAGGTCTGCGCGTCTCCGGCGTAGGCCTCGGCCGTCTTGGGGCTGAGGCCACGAACCTGTGTCAGGTAACGCAGGAAATCGTCGAGAGCTGCCGCGGCCACTGCGGCCACCTCCGTTGCTGCGTCGAAAGCTGCTTCTCCTGGTTCCCCAGTCGCCCCGCGGCGCCCGAGTCGCCGGCCGGCCCGGACGCGAGTCCCGATTCACAGACGCCAGAAGGGGTCATTCCGCAGGTAGGCGTCCAGGTCAACCCAACTGGTGTCCGGGGGCACGAGGGTGACGTAGGGCGGTGGCGGCACCTTCTGCACCACGGGCCCCTCGCTGCCCATGCCGATCACGACAAAGGCCGCCTGCCAGGCGCCCAGCGCAATCAGCACCAGCAGGCCCACTGCCCAGAACGGAACGCGAGCTTGTGCTTGCATCGTGCTATCCGGGGCATTCTAGGGTGTCGAGCTGGGGAGGGTCAAATGGCCCACGCCCCGGGCAGCCCCTGCCACGGCCCGGGCAGTCCCTGCCGGGCCCTGGCCTGAGGTCGCCGAGAGCCGGCTCCTCACCCACGAGGAGGCCGCCCGCCGCCGGGCAGCCTGACCCGCCGATAGACCCTCTCGCGGGCCAGGGCGCGGTGAAGCGCGGCCATCGCGCGGTCCACGTCCACCGCGGAGTCCGCCGCCGCGCGGCCGATGAGGTCCCGAGCCCGCTGCTCAGCCTCCATGGCCCGGCGAATGTCTATGGACTCGGCCCTCTCGCCCGCGTCCAGATAGAGGCACACCTTCCCGTCGGGCTGCACGTGCAGTACCCCGCCGGTGCAGGAGAAGAAGTCCTGCTCCTCTTCGCCGGGCTTGCGGACCGTGATGGCCCCATAGGCGAGCTGGGCCATCATGGGCGCGTGGTGCGCCAGGATTCCCACAGTCCCGTCCTGGACCGGCGCGCGCACATGCTCGGCCTGGCCCTCGAAGAGGGTGCCGTCGCGCTTCACGATCAGCAGGCTGAAGGGGGGACGGGCCACGGCGCGGCTACCCTCCCCTGGACTTGGTCACGGCGTCGTCTATCGTCGCGACCATCCGGAAGGCCCCCTCCGGCAGGTCGTCATGCTTGCCGTCCAGAATCGCGCGGAAGCCCCGCACTGACTCCTCCACCGACACGTAGACCCCGGACATGCCGGTGAAGACCTCGGCCACGAAGAAGGGCTGCGTCAGGAACTGCTGCAGGCGGCGTGCGCGGTGCACCACGAGCTTGTCCTCGTCGCCGAGCTCCTCGATCCCCAGGATGGCGATGATGTCCCGCAGGTCCTTGTAGCGCTGCAGCGTGCTCTGGACGTCCCGGGCGACATTGTAGTGCTCCTCGCCCACGGTCCGCGGGTCGAGCAGTCGGGAGAAGGACCCCAGGGGGTCCACGGCGGGGTAGATGCCCTGCTCGAAGAGCTCGCGGCTGAGGGCGATGCTCGCGTCCAGGTGGGCGAAGGTGGTGGCGGGCGCGGGGTCGGTGTAGTCGTCCGCCGGCACGTACACCGCCTGCACGGAGGTGATCGAGCCCTCGCTGGTCGAGGTGATTCGCTCCTGCAGTTGGCCCATCTCGGTCGCCAGCGTGGGCTGATACCCTACCGCGGAGGGCATCCGCCCCAGCAGCGCCGACACCTCCGACCCCGCCTGTGTGAACCGGAAGATGTTGTCAATGAAGAGCAGCACGTCCTGCTGCTCGACGTCCCGGAAGTACTCGGCCATCGTCAGGGCCGTCAGACCGATGCGCAGTCGGGCGCCGGGCGGCTCGTTCATCTGGCCGAAGACCAGCGCCGTGCTGCCCAACACGCCGGACTCGCGCATCTCGAGCCACAGGTCGTTGCCCTCGCGCGTGCGCTCCCCCACGCCGGCGAAGACCGAAACCCCCTGGTGCTGGGTGGCGACGGTGTGGATCAGCTCCATGATGAGGACTGTCTTGCCCACGCCGGCGCCGCCGAAGAGCCCGATCTTGCCTCCCCTCGGGAAGGGGCACAGCAGGTCTACGACCTTGATCCCCGTCTCGAATTGCTCGACGGACACCCGCTGCTGCTCGAAGCCCGGGGGCGTCTTGTGGATGGGCTCGTGGCGGTCGGTCTCGACGTCGCCAAGACCGTCCACGGGTCGCCCGAGGACATCGAAGAGCCGTCCCAGGGTCGCCCGGCCGACGGGCACGGAGATGGGGTGCCCCGCGTCCTCGGCCTCCACGCCGCGGCTGAGCCCGTCCGTGGTGTCCATGGCGATGCAGCGAACGGCCCGGTCACCCAGGTGTTGGGCCACCTCAACGACCAGCGGGTCGTCCCGCTTGGGGTCACGGATGAGGATGGCGTTGAGCAGTTCGGGTAGCTCGCCCTCGGCGAACTCGATGTCCACCACCGGCCCGCGCACCTGGATTACCTTGCCAACTGCCATTGCGGATCACTCCATGACCTAATCGGCGGAGATCGCCTCGGCGCCGCCGATAACTTCCATAATCTCCGTGGTTATCTCCTGCTGGCGGATGCGATTGCGCAGGCGGGTGAGCTCGTCCATCAGCTCCTCCGCGTTGTCGCTGGCCGCCGTCATTGCCGCCACCCTCGCCGCCTGCTCCGCCGCCGCGCCCTCGATCACCAACTGCGCCACGTGGGCTTCCAGGGCTCGCGGCAGCAGGGCGTCCAGCACCTCGGCCGCCCGCGGCTCGAACAGGTAGGGCACCCGTTCCCCGGCCCGCAGTTCCTCCCGCTCCATGGGCAGCAGGCGGACCACGTCCGCGATGTTCTGCAGCGACGACCGAAAGGGCGTGTGCACGGCGTAGGCGCCGTCGCACAGGCCCTCGTCCAGACAGGCCCGAAGCAGGTTGGCCACTCGCAGATGCACCTGCCCGACGGACTTGCCTCCGTAGCCGGGCAGGAGGGTGTGCAGGGGCTTGCCCTTGGCGGCGGCCCAGGACGCCACCTTCTCCCCCACGCCGATGATGAGGGCCACGGGCAGCTCGCGCAGCGCCTGGTCGGCGCGGCGGAACACCAGGGAGTTGTAGCTGCCGCAGAGGCCCCGGTCGCCCGCGACCACGACCAGGGCGACGCGCTGAGGCTCCTCCTGGGACAGGAAGGGGTGGCTGGCTTCCTCCAGACTCCCCACCAGGTGCCGCGCCAGCTCCCTGATGCCCTCCCAGTAGGGCCGGCTGTTGGCCACCACCTGCTGAGAGCGCCTCAGGCGCGCGGCCGCCACCATCTTCATGGCCCGGGTGATCTGGGCCACGCTGGTGACGGTGCGGATCTTGCGGCGGATTGTCCGAAGGTCCTCGGGCATCGGTTACCTCTGCGCCCGCCTAGCCGGCCTGGCCCCGGCGCTTCTCCTTGAACTCCTTGATGATGTCCGCGAGCCTCTGGGCGTTGGCGTCGGTCAGGTCCCCGCTGGTGACCATCTCCTGCACCAGGTCCCCGTGCTGCTCGTGGACGTAGGCGATCAGGTCCGCCTCGAAGGACGGGATGTCCTCGACCGCGACGTCGTCCAGATGGCCCCGCGTGCCGGCGTAGACGGCTATCACCTGATCCACGGCGGCCATGGGGCGGTACTGGTCCTGCTTGAGGACCTGCATCATCCGGTGCCCGCGCTCCAGGATCGCCCGCGTATCGGCGTCCAGGTCGGCGGCGAACTGGGCGAAGGCGGCGTACTCGCGGTAGCCCGACAGGTCCAGCCGCAGGCTCTTGGCCACCGCGCGCATCATCCGCGTCTGCGCCGAGCTGCCCACGCGCGACACGCTCGCGCCCACGTTCATCGCCGGCCGCTGGCCCTGGAAGAACAGGTCCGGCTCCAGGTAGATCTGCCCGTCGGTGATCGAGATCACGTTGGTCGGGATGTAGGCCGAGTAGTCGCCCTCCTGGGTCTCCACGATGGGCAGGGCCGTCAGCGACCCGCCCCCCTCGGCGTCGGACATCTTGGCCGCGCGCTCCAGCAGCCGGGAGTGCAGATTGAAGATGTCGCCCGGGTACGCCTCGCGCCCCGGCGGACGCCGCAGCAGCAACGCCACCTGGCGGTAGGCCTGCGCGTGCTTGCTCAGGTCGTCGTACACCACCAGCGCGTGCTTGCCCGCGTCCCGCATCTCCTCGCCGATCGCGCACCCCGCGTAAGGCGCTATGTACTGCAGCGCCGCCGGGTCGGCCGCCGAGGCCGAGACGATGCAGGTGTACTTCATCGCCCCGAATTCCTCGAGGGTCGCCGCGATGCGACGCACCGACGAGAGCTTCTGTCCCACGGCCACGTAAACGCAGTACACGTCCGTGTCGCGCTGGTTGATGATCGTGTCAATCGCGATGGCGGTCTTGCCCGTCTGACGGTCGCCGATGATGAGCTCGCGCTGGCCACGGCCGATGGGCGTCATCGAGTCAATGCACTTCAGCCCCGTGTGGAGCGGCTCGCGCACGGGCTGGCGGTCTATGACGCCCGGGGCCTTCACGTCAATCAGCCGGAGGGTCTCGGACTCCACGGGACCCTTGTCGTCCAGCGGCTGGCCCAGGGGGTCCACCACTCGGCCAAACAGGGCTAGGCCGACCCGGGTGGACAGGATCCGCCCCGTGCAGCGCACCTGGTCGCCCTCGCGGACGTGCTCGTCCGACCCCAGCAGGATGCAGCCGACGTTGTCCTCCTGCAGGTCCAGGGCGATGCCCATGACGCCGCGGGGGAACTCGACCAGCTCGGAGGCCATGACCTGATCCAGGCCGTAGACGCGGGCGATGCCGTCGCCCACCTCGATGACGGCGCCGACCGTGGCCGTGTCAATCTGGGTGCGGTAGCGTTCGAGCTCGCGCCGCATCACCTCGGTGACCTCGTCAGGGCGCACAGACACCCTAATCACCTTCCTCGACGGACTTGCGGGCCAGGGGCACGGCGGCGACGGCCTGGACCAGCCGGTCAAGCTGGGTCCGCAGGCTCGCGTCCACCAGACGATCGCCCAGGCGAAGCCGCAGCCCGCCGATAAGCGCTTCGTCAACCTGCTCGTCCACGCGCACGGGTCCGCCTGCCAGGCGCTCCGCCAGGGCCTGCACGGCAGCCCGCTGGTCGGCGCTCAGGGGCGCGGCGGAGGTGACGGTGCCCCGCAGGACGCCCTCTCGCGCGTCCATCGTGTCCCGGAAGGCCCGCGGCAGGAGCGGAATCAGACTGTGGCGCCGGCGCTGCAGGATCATCCGCACCAGGTCCAGCACCGGAACCGGCGGCTGCCCGTGCAGCAGCACCGCCAGGGCCTCGAGCCGCTCGTCCAGCGTGAGCGACGGAGTGGTGAGAAGCCTGCGCACGTCGCGCTCGCCCGCCCACAGCTCGGCCAGCCTGGTCAGCACGCCGAGCGCGGACTGACGCTCCTCGGGGCTCGGGAACTGGTCGAAGAGAGCCTCGGCGTAGCGGCGAGCGAGGGCCGGTCGCGCGGAGGACACGTCTAGTTGCTCTCCTCCTCGGCCGCCAGGCTCTCCAGGTCGCCCAGGGCGGCCTCGAGGACGGCCCGCTGGCGGTCTTCGTCGAGTACCCCGGTGAGCAGGCGCCCGGCCATCGCGCCCGCGAGCCCCGCCATCTCGGCCTTGGCCCCCTCAAGAGCCTGAGCCTGCATCTCGACGGCGGCCTGACGGCCCTGGCGGCGGATCTCGTTGGCCTCCTCGCGCGCCTTCTGCCGGAGCTCGTCGGCCTCGGCCTGGGCCTCGGCCAGTAGGGCCTGGCGCTCGCGCGCCAGCTCCGACTGCTGCGCGGCGGCTTGCTCGCGCGCCTCCTCGCGCAGACGCTCAGCCTCCGCAAGCCGCTCCGAGGCGCTGCGCAATTGCTCCTCCACGCGCTGGGCCCGTGCCTCGACCGTCCTGCGGATCGGACGCCACAGCCAGGTGCTCAACATCGCCAGCAACAGCAGGAAGCCCACGATGTTGACGACCCAGACAGTAACCGAGAAGCCCAGCAGTCCGAGAGTCTCAGCGTCCATGGCTCATCGCCGGCTACTGGCCCACCTGCCGCAGCACCTCGGCCAGCGGCGCCAGACGGCCCTGTAGGATGATGAAGACCAGCAGGGCGTAGATGGCCAGGGACTCGATCATGGCCAGGCCGATGATCATGCTGGTCTGGATGTCGCGAGCCGCCTCGGGGTTGCGGCCGATGGCGTCCAGCGCGGCCACCGCCGCGCGCCCCTGGGCCAGAGCGCAGCCGATGGCCGCCAGCGGCACGCCCAGACTGACGCCGAGAGCGAACATTGCACCGTACAGCATCTTCTTACCCCCTTAGGGTCTGCGGACAGGGCAATCCCCGTCGCTAAGGTAAGCCGGGTCTCAGTGCTCCGAGTGATCCTCGGTCGCGCCAGCAAGGTACGCGGCGGTCAGCGAAGTGAAAACCAGGGCCTGCACGAAGCCTCCGAAGATCGCGAAGACCACCATCAGCAACTGGAAGGGTACCGGTATGTAGATGTAGGACGCGACCAGGGCGCTGAGGAAGAGGAACTGCATTACCATCGCGTCTTCGCCGAAAATGTTGCCGAACAGACGAACGGAGAGCGAAAGCGGTCGAGAGAGTTCGCCAATGACATGGATAATGATATTCAGGGGCGCAAGCCACAGCGGGTAGCCCACGAAGTGCATCAGGTACTTGGTGCCCTGGTGCTTGAACCCGTAGTACTGCACGGCGAAGAAGGCCACCACGCCCAACGAGGCGGTCACCCCGAGCCTGGCGGTGGGCGAGCTGAACCCGGGCAGCATCACCAGCAGGTTCATGAACAGGATGTACAGGAAGAAGGTGCCCAGGAGGGGGACAAAGTCGCGGCCTTTGGGGCCGATTATGTTCCCGAAGTAGTTGGCCAGGGCCTCGTAGACCCATTCCCAGAACATCTGGAGCCGCGAGGCCTCAGGCGGGTCCGCCAGCCGCCGGGTGCCCAGGTAGGCCAGCAGGCTCATGAGGGCGATCACGGCGCTGCAGTGCAGCACGCCCACGTCCACCCAAGGCTTGAGCGCGGCCGGCAGGTGATGTGCGACCAGTTCGAGGAAGGGCGTTACGACTTCGTGCATTGTGCCTCGCCCGATCCTGTGCTCAGCTGCCTCCGGTCCCGGGCCGCGCGGCGAAGCCTACGACAAGGGCGACCACGCCGATGGTGACACCGGCGGCCAGGCTCCACCCCGGAGCCTGCAAGACGTATACCATCAGCCAGAACAGGCCGATGATCGCCAGGTAAGCGGCTATCTGCGCGAGGATCAGCAGCCCGCGGGCACCGCCGGGGGGCCCGGAGCCCACCAGGGCCGCCACGCGCCAGGTCGTCAGGTACACCATGGCCGTCATCACCGCCGCCCCAGCCACCAGCCCCGCCGCGCTTCGCCATCCGCTGAGCCACCACAGCGGCCCCGCGCCCAGCAATGCCAGGCCCGCCGCAACGCGACTCGCGCTGGATACCCGCGCTGAGGCTGAAGAGGGGCTCATCCGTCCTTGCCTCGACCCAGGGAACTCACCATACGGATGAGTTGGTGGAAGGCGGCGATGCTGCCAAGGATTGCGCCAGCCAAGGCGAACCAGGGGCCAGTTTCAAAGTGCCTGTCGAGAAGGATCCCGGCCCCAGCCCCGATACCGACGCAGAACCCCATCACAAGCCCCAGCGTTGCCAGGTTCAGCGCGTCGGTCAACCGGCCCCCGTCGGACCCTATACGCATCGCCGGCAATCTTACTCCTGCCGCTAGGGAGCGTCAAGCTTCCGCCGAAGGGGCGTGGTCCGCCCTGCTGAGGGCCCCCGCGCCGGCCTCCGCAAGGGCCCGGAGGGGCCCGCCACGGGCCGCTACCGCGCCCCCAAGGTGCCTGTCACGAGCCCTGGACGAGCCAGGCGGGCGGGTCCTCGCCGTAGGCTTCCCGCCATCCCCGCGCGGCGTCGGCGGCGTAGGGCAGATTGCCCAGCGCGCCCCGCCCGCCGCACTTAGTCGCCGCCACGAGATTGGCCAGTCGCGCGGCGTCGCCCAGGGGGGCATGGCGCAGCACGCCGAAGAGCAGCGCGCCGTCGAAGGCATCCCCCGCGCCGGTGGTATCACGCACCGGCCAGCGCTTCACGGCGGGCAGACGCAGCCGCTCCTCGGCGTCGGCCACCAGGCAGCCCTCGGCCCCCAGCTTCACGGCCACCACCCGACATCCCGCCTCCAGGCACCTGCCGGCTATCCTCTCCGGGTCCTGCGTGCCCCACAGCAGCGCCTCATCGGCGTTGATCGAGGGCAGGGCCACCGTCACGTGGGGCAGAATCGCCTCCAGCTCCGCCCGCGCCTGGCAGGCGGGCCACAGCTTCGGGCGGAAGTTGGGGTCGAAGCTGATCTCAACGCCCAGGTCCACGCACAGCTCCACCAGGTAGCGCGACGCCGCGCGGGAGCTGGCCGAGATCGCCTGGCTGATCCCTGAGGCGTGGGCCAGGCGGGCCCGGGCCAAAAAGTCGGGGCGCAGGTCCGCGGGCTCCATCGTCGCCGCGGCGTCGCCGGCGCGGTAGTAGGTGAAGGAGCGCTCGCCGTCGGGCTGGATGGTGATGACATAGACGCCGTTGAAGCCCGGGACGACGCGCACCTGGGACAGGTCCACGCCCTCGGCGCTCCACTTGCTCAGCAGCAGGTCGCGGAAGATGTCGTCGCCCACGCGCGTGATGAAGGCGACCCGAGCACCCAGGCGCGCCGCGGCGGCGGCCACGTTGAGCGTGTCGCCGCCCACGGTGCACTGCAGGGTCGGGCCCGCCGCCAGGGCTTCCTCGCCGTACAGCTCGACCATGCACTCGCCGGCCGTGACCAGGTCAAGCGCTGCCGGGCTCTCGGCTTCGCGGGTCGGCCCCAGTGGTGCTCCGGACATGGCTGGTGGATCCCCCGGTGTGAAGGTGTGACCTGCCGGGCCTGTCGCCGGCCGGCCGGTGCCGGGGGATTCGGGGCCGAGGGCTGGACACCTTGTCTGTGGCCCGACGGGGCTGTCCTGCCCCGTCACGTCCGGGCGTTTGACGGTCCCCCACGCCCACTGTACAATCCGCCGCGGTGGTGCATGGATGACCCTTACCCCCGTGTGGCTTCTGGCGGCTCTGGTCTCGGCGGTGCTCGGTGCTCCAGGTGAGCCGGCGGGCGCGCCCGCGGCTTACGAGGTCGAGGTGCAGGCGCTGTCGGCGGACGTGGAGCTGTTGCAGGAGTTGAACCGTCTGCAGCTCAGCCCGCAGCAGATTGACGGGCTGGTGCTCTTGGCCGGGCGCCGGCAGGCCGTGGCAGAGTCCCTGGCACCGAAGCGAGAGCAGGTGTTCAACGCCCTGGCCAGCGCTCTCCGCCAGAAGAGGCAGCTACTGCTGCGCGACGAGCCGGTGCCCGAGGAGATGGACGACCGGATCGCGAAGCTCAACACCGAGCTATCGGCGCTGGACTACGCCGAGGTGGATCAGGCCCGCAAGCTGGTCGCGGACCTTCGCGGACTGCTGTCCCAGGACCAGCTAGCCGTCATCACGGGGCGGTACGAGGCGCGGGAGAGCGCTCTGGGACTGCTGGACTGGGTGCGCGGGCTGGATGAGGATCAGTATGAGGACGAGGCGGACGCCGCGGCGGAGGAGCTGGAGGCGCCCGACGCGGGCCTGCCCGCCGAGGAAGTGCGCAAGATCCTGGATCAGGCGCGCGGCCTCGACGACGCGGCCTTCGGCAACCAGCGCGAGGCCCTGGCCGAGAAGCTCCTCCCGGCCTACGCGCTCTCTGAGGGAGCCCAGACCCAGATGATCCTGGACCTGCTGGGCAATCCCCGCCTGACCTCCCTGCTTCAGGACAAGAAGGCAGCCCAGGGCAGGTAGGTGGGGCCATGCCCGGCGAGCCCAGGCGCGTCGCCTTCTTCACCAACACCTTCGCCCCCGACGTCAACGGTGTCGCCCACGTCGTCAAGGCTTTCCGTCAGGAGCTGCAGCGCCGCGGGCTGGAAGTATACGTATTCGCTCCCGCTCCCAGGGGCCAGAACCCGCCGCGGCAGGGGACGGCCGGTCCGCGGGACGACCCCCTGGTCGTGCGATTCCCGTCGCTTCCCCTGCCCAACCTGGACTACGCCCTGGCCCTGCCCTTCTCGCGGACCGTCTCACGTGTCCTGCGGCAGGTGAGCTTCGATCTGATCCATACCCACCATCCCCTGTGGGTGGGCCACTGGGGGGCCCGCTACGCCAGGCGCGCCGGAAGGCCGCTCGTCACTACCATCCATACCCACTACGAGCTCTTCGCGCCGATGGTGCCGCTGCCTCGGTCCCTGGTCGAGCACTACCTGCGAGCCAAGGTTAGGCGCTACTGCAACGGCTGCGACCTGGTCACCACCCCCGCGGCGTCGAACCAGACCCGCCTCGAGCAGTCGGGGGTCGTCCGTCCGGTCGTGGTCGTGCCCAACCCGGTGGACCTCGGCCTCTTCGAGCACGCCGACGGCGGCCCGGTACGCGAGCGCCTGGGGCTGCAGGGCAAGTTCGTCCTGGGCTACCTCGGGCGCCTCTCGCCGGAGAAGAAGCTCCGCGTGGTCGTCCAGGCGGCGGCCCTGGTGTGTCGCCGGCGTCAGGACGCCCACCTGGTGATCGTAGGCGGCGGCACGGTCCGGCAGGAGGTGCAGGCGGCGGTGCGCGAGCTGGGGCTGGAGGGCCGTTCGACCCTCGTGGGGCCCGTACCCCACGAGCAGGTGCCCGAATACCAGGCGGCCTTCGACGTCTTCCTCACGGCCAGCCTGGGCGAGACCCAGCCCCTGGCTTACGCCGAGGCCCTGGCCGTGGGCACGCCCGTCATCGCCGTCGTCGGCCTGGGCGCTGTGGACATGATCGAGGACGGGGTCAACGGCTTCCTCGTCAACCGCGAGGGGGCCGCGGAGGCGATGGCCGAGACCGTCCTGCGTCTGGCCGGCGACCCGCAACTTCGCGACCGGATGAGCCGCCAGGCCCGGTCCTCGGCCCGTCGCTACCACATCACCGAGGCCGCCGATCGCCTCCTCGAGGCCTACAGCCAGGCCCTCGAGGAGCACGCGCGCCGCCACGGTGCCAGCGAGGATCGGGCATCCCGGCCCACCCGGGGAGAATGACCGGCAGGCGCGAGCCGACCCGCGGACCGTCTCTCCGCGCCTACTCGGGCGCTCCCAGGAGCTTCAGGCGCCCTCGGGCCTCCTCCGCCAGGTTGCTCATCCCCTTCTCCGGGACGACCTCCAGGAACCGCCGGAAGGCGCTGACCGCCTCGTCGCGCCGGTTCAGGGCCTGGCAGGCCAGGCCCTTGTTGTACCAGGCCACGGCGTAACGGGGGTCGGCCTTCAGGGCCGCGTCGTAGTCACCCAGGGCACGTTCCTGCTCGCCCCGGGCGGCATGGCACTCGCCCCGCAGGTTGTAGGCCGTAGCGTTGTCCAGGGCCAGCTCGATGGCCCTGCTGTAGTCCTCGATGGCCCGCTCCAGCTCGCCCTGCCGCTGGTACACCATGGCCCGGTTCAGGTAGGGGCGCTGCCTGTTGGGGGCCAGCTCCACCGCCTTCGTGTAGTTCGCCAGGGCCTGGTCGTACTCGCCCCTCTGGTAGCGGATCGTGCCCCGGCAGCTATAGGCGGAGGCCAATCCGGGGTCCAGCTCCAGGGCCCGGTCCAGGTCCCGCAGCGCCCGATCCTGGTCCTTCCTCTGCAGGTAGGCCAGACCGCGGCCGTAGTAGGCCTTGGCGTACCCCTCATCCAGCGCCACGGCCTGCGTGTAGTCCGCCACCGCTGCGTCGTAGTCGCCCTTGCCGTAGTGGGCATTGCCCCGGTTGAGGTAGGCCATAGCCATGGCGGGGTCAAGCTCCAGGGCCCGGCTGTAGTCCTGGATGGCGCGGTCGTAGTCGCGCTTGGCGGCGTAGGCGATGCCCCGGTTGTTGTAGGCGGAGGCGTACGCCGGGTCCAGCTCCAGGGCTTCAGACAGGGCCTGGAGGGCCTCGTCGTACCGGCCCTGCTCCAGCAGCACGCGCCCCCGCTCGGCATACTCGCCGGCCCGGGCCCGCGCGCCGGTGTCCTCCTCCGTGTCCGTCTCTTCGCCGGCGCTCTCGCCGCCCGCATATCGGGGATCCGAGGGGTTAGCCTCGAGGTCCTCGGCCCGCGCGTAGTCCTGCTCGGCCTTGTCCTGCTCGCCCAGGGCAGCGTAGGCGCGGCCGCGGTACCTGTAGGACTTGGCGTGGGCCGGGTTGAGGCGCAGGGCCTCGGTGAAGTCCCTTACCGCACGGCTGTAGTCCTTCGTGTTGCCGTACGCCACAGCGCGGTGATAGTAGACCAGGTAGTCGCCCGGGCTCACGTCAAGGGCTTTCCTGTAGTCCTCGATCGCCGCATCGTAGTCGCGCGCGGCTGAGTGGGTCAGGCCGCGGCCGATGTAGGCGCTCGTACACTCCGGGTCCAGCCGCGCCGCCTCGCTGTAGTCCTTGATCGCGCCGTCGTGGTCGCCGGTCGCCCGCCGGGCGTCGCCCCGCGCGCAGTAGGCCGGAACGTAGCCGGGGTCCCGGGCGAGAGCGGCGCCGTAGTCCGCCAGGGCGCGGTCGTACTTGGCGTCGGAGGCGTAGATAGCGCCCCGCGCCGTGCGGGCCTCCGCGCAGTCGGGCTTGACGCTCAGCAGGCGACCGAGGTCGGCTATCGCCTCGTCGTCCGCCCCACGGCTCCTGTGGGCCAGGGCGCGGGCCAGGTAGGCCCAGGGGTCCTCGGGGTCGAGGCGCAGGGCGTGGCCGGCGTCCTGGATGGCGACGCCGTAGCGCTCCTGCCACCACTGGCTGTGGGCCGAGAGTACCCATGCGGCGGGGCTCTCCGGGTTGGCGCCGGTGAGCGAGTCCGCCCATCGCGTGACGGGGCTCAAGGCCGCCATCCCCCGGCGCCGCGCGTCCCGCAGAAGGGCAGCCCCTCGCCAGGCCTCGTCATCGTCGCCGAGCCTACGGTGGGCCTCCACCGCCAGCAGCGCGGCGACCAAGCTGTCCGGCTCCCGTGCCTGCAGGTCGCGGGCCAGCGCCAGCACGCGCTGCCAGTTCCCCGCCACTATCGCCCTGCTGATGTCGTGGTCCACACTGACCGCGCCGGACTCGGCACGCGCCTGGACCAGACCCGCCGCCAGGGCGAGGGCGACAAAAACGCCGCCCACCATCCACTTCATTCGCACTACTCCCCTTGGGGGCCACCACCCCCGGCCGAGCTTCCTTATCCGCCCGGCAAGCACGCGCCTGCATGCCCATCCCGCACAAGCAGGCGCCGCCACCGCGTGAGGTGTGTGGCCCTCTGCCCTACATGATACCCCAGGGGGTCCCTAAGCTAAAGGGCAGCGGCGGCCGCGCGGCCCGAGACGGCCGCCTCAGCCCCACAGGCCGGGGGCCCGCAGGCACGGTAGTTGCTGTTCTCACACGGTGAACACAGTCGCAGGACCGATCCGCTCGCCGGGAGGCGACCACCCTTGGCATGTCCCACTAACGACGCCGCGGACACCCCGCGGGGGCAGGAGGCGCGCGGCACTCAGACCGACCGGGCAACGCCCCCCGCGCGCGCGGCCGGCCCATCTCTACCCCTGTCGCAAGCCGAGATAGCCCACGAGCTGTGCAACCTGTTTGCCGCCATCGTGAGCCAGGCGGAGCTGCTGGCGGAGCAAGCGCGCTCCTCGGGGCTGACGGCCCGCGCCCGTGCCGTGCTGCGCGCCGCCGAGTTGGGCGGCAGGATAGCCCGATCGCTGGTGGCCGGGCACCAATCGCCCGAAGAGCCGGCGGCGACGGACGTGGGGCAGGTGATGACGGACGTGGCCTCACTGGCGGGCCCGGCTCTGGGGCCCGGGGTCAGCCTGCGCAGGTCGCTGCCGGCCTTCCTGCCGCCGGCGGCGGTGGCCCGGGACGTCCTGCACCAGGCGCTGCTCAACCTCGTGCTCAACGCGGCGGAGGCCATGGAGGGCCAGGGCACCCTGTCCGTCAGGGCCTCGGCCGCCTCGACCGGCGCCGGCGTACGCATCGAGGTGCAGGTCGCGGACACCGGCCCGGGCCTACCCGCGAAGCTGGCCGGCGCGGTCTTCGACCCCTTCGTGTCCAGCAAGGCCCACGGACGCGGGTTGGGGTTGGCCATCGTGAAGCGGCTGATCGAGGCCGCGGGAGGCGAGGTGCGCGTGCTGTCCAGCCCCGGCGCGGGCACGGCCTTCACCCTGGTCCTGCCGGTGGCCCCGAGGGCGGCCACGACCGCGGCGCTGGCACGGCCCGCCAGCCCCAGGCAGGCAACCGGGCGGACGGTGCTGCTGGTGGAGGACGACCCCGCCGTCCTGGCGGGCCTGAGTCAACTTCTCGCCCGGTACGGCTTCGAGGTTGTGGAGGCCCGCTCGGCGCGCGAGGCCCTGGAGATGGCCGAGCGCGAAGGGATCCACGTAGTCGTGCAGGACCTGGGGATCCCGGACATGGACGGGCTGGAGCTGCTGTCCCGGCTGGCGGGCCGGCTGCCGCGGGTCAAGCTGCTGGCCGTGACGGGCCTGCCCGAGGACGGTGTCTACCGCGCCGCGGCGCGCTATGGCGCCAGTGTGCTGGCGAAGCCCTTTTCCGGCCGCGAGCTGGCCGCGACGATAGACGAGCTGCTCAAGGCGGCCTGACGGGCCCCACCGGCGCGGCCGTCCGGCCGCCGCGCCGTGCCTACTGCCCGGGCAGCACGTTCTCGCAGTAGGCGCAGGTCAGGCGACCGTCCGCCAGCCGGTAGGCCTGGGCCGCCAGGTGCGGATAGACGCTGGTCACACACCCCGTCCGGCCGCACGAGGGCGCGTCCTGGATCACCTCGCGCGGTGTCCCGGCGTCCGCCGCTGCCTCGCCCGACTGGACCGCGGGTCCCACGTCCAGCCCGTACTTGCGCCCCTTGGGCTGCCAGGGCTCCAGGCCCAGGAGCAGTGAGATCAGGGCCATGCGCACCGGCACGCCGCCGTGGGCCTGGCGGAAGTACCAGGCGCGGGGGTCGCGGTCCACGTCGGGGTGAATCTCGTCCACCCGGGGCAGGGGATGCAGGACGATCATGTCCTCGGGCGCCCGCTCCATCAGCTCCGGGGTCAGCACGTACACGCCCCGCCACTGCTCATACTCGCTCGCCGAGGCGAAGCGCTCCTGCTGGATGCGCGTCATGTAGAGGGCGTCGAGGCCCTCGAGGGAGCCCGCCAGGTCCTCGGTCAGCACGGGCCTCTTGCCGCTGATGCTCTCGACGTCCGCGAGCACCTCCTCGGGCATCTGGAGGGCCTGGGGCGCGATGCAGACGACTTCGCTTCCGAAGCGGGCCAGGACAGGCGCCAGGGAGTGGACGGTGCGGCCGTACTTCAGGTCGCCGCAGAGACCCACGCGCAGGCCGGCGAGGGTGCCGCGCACCTGGGTCAGGGCGAAGAGGTCCGTGAGGGTCTGGGTGGGATGCTCGTGAGGGCCGTCCCCGGCGTTGATCACCGGCACCGCGACGGCGTCGGTCGCTACCTTGGCGGCGCCCATGAGCGGGTGGCGGATGACGATGATGTCGCAGTAGCCGCTGACGATGAGGACGGTGTCGGCGAGGGATTCGCCCTTGCTGGCGGAGGAGGCCTTGGCGTCGGCGAAGCCCAGAACCTGGCCGCCCAGCCGCAGCATGGCCGACTCGAAGGACAGGCGCGTGCGGGTGCTGGGCTCGAAGAAGAGAGTGGCGAGGATGCGGTCCATGGGCGCGAGAGCGCCCCGGCCCTCGGTGCCGTCCAGGCCGATGGCCTCAGCCATGCGGCTGGCCAGCGCGAGGATGGCCTGAATCTGCTCCGTAGTGAAGTCCTTGAGGCTTATCAGGCTCCGCCCGGCGATAGACACTGGGGCCTTCCTCCCGTGCCAGAATGGCGGCCGATCAGGGCAGCTTGCCGGCGCCTTCCAGGGCGCCGTTGATGGCATCGCGCATGTCGCGCGCAGCCGCGCCGGCCGCCGCGGCGAAGCCGTCAGACCCGTAGCGCTCGGCGTAGGGCTCGCCCTTGTAGGCATACATGATGCCGCGCGAGGAGTTGACCACCGCGCCGAGGCCGGCGCCGTCGAAGGCCTCGACCACGTCCTCCGCAGCGCCCCCCTGGGCGCCGTAGCCGGGGACGAGGAAGGGCTGCAGGGGCATCCTCTCGCGGAGGGCGGCCAGGTGCTCGCGGGCCGTGGCACCGACCACGGCGCCCACCGACGAATAGCCGCTGTCCCCCACCAGGTCCGCGCCCCAGTCCACGACCAGGTCCGCCACCGCCTCGTGGACCAGACGCCCGTCGTCGAGCCGCAGGTCCTGCAGCTCGGCGGCGGAGGGATTCGAGGCCCGGACGACGACGAAGAGGCCGCGTCCCCACTCCTCCGCCTGGCGGAGGAAGGGGGCCATCGAGTCGCTACCCAGGTAGGGCGTCACGGTCACGGCATCGAAGGCCGGGCCGCCGCAGCCGCAGGCCAGGTAAGCCTCGGCGTAGGCCTCGGCGGTCGAGCCGACGTCGCAGCGCTTCACATCGGCGATGGTGATCAGGCCGTGGTCGCGGGCGGCCTCGGCCAGACGGAAGAAGGCCACCAGTCCCGCCATGCCGAGCTGCTCGAAGAAGGCCGACTGCAGCTTGACCGCCGCCGCATACTCGGCAGTGGAGAACAGCACTCGGGCACACAAGCGCACGACGGCCTCGACGACGGGACCGGGCCTGCCGTCCTCAGGCGCGATGCACTCGGGGAGGTCGTCGGGACGGGGGTCCAGACCTACGCAGACGCGGCTGTTCTTCTCCGCTATGAAGGCCATCAGGCGGTCGGCGAAGTTGTCGCGAGCCATGGTCGTCCGGCCTCCTCACCGCAGTTGCACGGGTTCGACGCCGTCTCGTCCGTCCTCGCGGCGGACCCGGCCAACAAGGGAACAATCGCCGCGTTGACCGGGTTTCTCTTCATGGAATACCATTGACCCCGGCACGTCTGACTAGGGGGCTGCCACATGCGCCCGATAGCCTTCTGTGCGCTGATCGCCTTGGTCCCTGTTCTCCCCGGCTGGTCTCAGCCGGCGGCGAAACCCGACCCCGGCCTCGACGCTCTCGCCGAATTACGCTGTCTGCGGACCCTGACGGCCCTGCAGATCACGAAGGAACAGGCTCCCGGTATCATAGGGAGTATGGCCGACCTGGGCAAGCAGCAGGCCGCGTACGCCAAGTGGGCCGGCGATACCTGGGCGACCTCGGGCGAGCAGATCCAGGCAGCCATCAAGGCCTGGATGGGCGGCACCCAGCCGGGCGAGCAGCAGATGCAGGCCGCGATGATGGTCTTTCGCGAGCACCTGGCCGCCCGCGAGGCCCTGGACGAGTCGGCGGCGGCGGCAGGCACGGCGCTGCTGACGGCGATAGGGGCCGGGCCGGAGCTGGCCGAGAGCCGTCAGGCGGCCCTGGCCAGGAAGGATGCCGAGCGCCACTTCGGGGGGGCCCGCAACGCCGCCGAGTTCATCCTCTCCGCCGCCGAAGTTCTCAGGTTGCTCATGCCCGATGACTACCAACTCGTGCGGTTCTCGGAGGCCCAGCGGATTGCCCGCGGCATGGCCAACACGCCGGGCCCGCCGCCTCAGCCCCTCGTAGGCGGCGTGCTGCGGACCCTCGATGACCTGATGAACGTCGCCCCGCAGGTCCTCGTGGATGGGCGGGCCGGGGTTCTGACCGAGATCGGCCGGCGGTTCGGCCTGCAGCTCGACGCCGTGGTCCAGCCAGCCGTGGACTGGGACCAGCTCATGGCCTGCCTGAAGAGCCCGCAACTGCTCCAGGTGCTCCACGCCCTCGCCGGAACGACCCCGCCGGCAGTGGCCCTCCTTCCCCAGGAACTCGAAAGCGCCCTGGGCCAGATCGGGCTCATCGCCTTCACCAGCGACCTGCAGCTCGGCCCCGAGCAGGCCGCGGCCCTCGGCCAGATCATTGCCGAGATGCAGCGGGGGATCGCCGCCTACAAGCAGGACGTGGCCGGCTTGGGCGAGAAGGCGCTGCCCCTGGTGGCCAAGGTCAGACAGGCGCTCACCTCGGGCCAGCCCCTCGACGTCCAGACCGCTGATGGGCTTCAGGCCCTCCTCGAGGAGGATGGCAAGATCAGCGCGGGCCTGAAGGTGGCGATGGTCCGCTACCTGTCTCAGGTGCGGCGGATTCTGGGCCCGGCCCAGAGAGACCTGGTGGACTGGACGCCACCGGGCGACGTGCAAAGGCTGGTCCCGCCGATCCGCCTGGCCGAGGGACTGCGCGAGCAGGCCGGCATCATCGGTGGCGCTCTGGACTTCATCAACAGCATCAAGTACACGACGGGCAGCGAGTACCCAAAGAAGAAGGTGCAGTTCTCGCTGGACTACGTCTCGCAGTTCTATCGCCGGGACACGCCGCCCTTCCAGCGGGCCATGGACTTCACGCTAGAGCTGATCACCGATGCCCGTGGCATCGAGCTGCCGGCCTGGGAGTCGGGCTTGGGGGTGGAGTATGCCACCAGGCTGGCAGAGGGCATCGGTCTGCTCCGCGACGCCTTGCCCTTCCGGCCCACCGGCAACGAACTCTACACGTGGCAAGACCTGTGTGACCTCCTGGTGACCGCGGCCGGCGCGCAAGCGAACCCGCGGCCCGAGGGGGGCCAGCAGTAGATGGGCAGGCAGGCCGGTCCGCAGCCACCGGACCTTCCCGCCGCCCGTGACGAGCTGCGCGATCTGATCAGGACGCGCGCACTCAGGTTCGGCGACTTCACGCTCGCCTCCGGTCAGCGCAGCAGCTACTACATAGACGGCAAGCAGGTGACCCTGCACAGTCGCGGCGTGTACCTGCTGGCCGTCCTGATGCTCGCCGAGATCGAGGACCTGCCCGTGGACGCGGTGGGCGGCATGAGCGTGGGGGCCGACCCCATAGCCGGGGCGATGGCCGCGCTGGCCGGCGAGCAGGGCCGCGAGCTGGACGCCTTCATCGTCCGCAAGGAGCCCAAGCAGCGCGGCACGCGCCAGCAGGTGGAGGGGCCGGTGGCGGAGGGAGCGCGGGTCGTCGTCCTCGAGGACACCATCACCACGGGCGGCTCTTCCCTGGACGCCATCCGGGCCCTGCGGCACGAGGTGCAGGCCGAGGTGCTGTGCGTCCTGGCCATGGTGGACCGCCTGCAGGGCGGCGGCGAGAGCCTGGCCGCCGAGGGCTATTCGCTGCGCAGCCTCTTCACCATCCGCGACTTCGGCATCGAGCCGCCGGACCTCCGCTCGCCTGTCACCGAGTAGGCCGCCACGGGGAGCCCGCGCCGTCGTCCTCCTCAGGGCTCGTGGGGCCGGCCGGTTGCGGCGGAACGCCGGCTGACTGCGGCGGAACGCCGGCTGACCGCGGCGGAACGCCGGCTGACTGCGGCGGAACGCCGGCTGACTGCGGCGGAACGCC
>CAZSOQ010000036.1:22767-29954 GCA_964608495.1 uncultured Armatimonadia bacterium
GCGGCGGAACGCCGGCTGACCGCGGCGGAGGGCCGCGCCTGGCGGGAGTCCATGGCAAACCCACACCTGTGTCCCTACTGTAGCTTCCCCGTGAGGCGCGGCGACCCCCTCGTCACCTGTCCCGCCTGCCGAGCCCGCTACCATGCCGACTGCTGGCGCGAGAACGGCGGCTGTGCCGTCTACGGATGCCACGGGGCGCCCGGGGCGAACCGGCCCGAACAGCGGGGCGACGACCGTGCCTTCCAGCCCTTTCCCCCCGTCGTGGAGACAGGCCCCACCGAGCCCAGGAACCCGCCCCAGGTCCCGGTTCCCCTCCAGGCTGCCTGCCGGACCAACGGCTGCTGCAGCTGCCTGACGATGCTCGGCATCTTGATGGTCCTGATGTGGGGCTGCGAGGCCCTGCTGAGCGTTGCCACGCGTCACCCGGGCTCCGGCTCGCCGCCCTACCAAGAGCCCGGCCCGTCCTACCCCTACGGCTCGCCACCGTCAGCCGGCGACCGCGTCTGCCCTTACTGCGGGGGCAGCGGGTCGGCACAGTGCTCGGGCTGCTCGGGAACAGGGGCTTGCACGTGGTGCCGAGGCACCGGGAAGACCCGGTGCTTTGGGTGCGCGGGCACGGGGTACACGCGCTGCTCCCAGTGCGGGGGCTATGGGATGACGCGGGACGGCGCGCGCTGTCAGGCCTGCTCGGGGACGGGGTGGCAGGTGTGCGAGACCTGTAGGGGCAGCGGCCTGCAGCCCTGCTACTCCTGCCAGGGGCGAGGCACCACCCCGGACGGGCGGCTGTGTACGCAGTGCAACGGGACGGGCGCGAGGCCCTGTAGCCTCTGTTCGGGCACGGGCCGCTGCACCCAGTGCGGCGGCGACGGTCGAGTGCGGTGTCCCGCCTGCGCCGGGCGAGGCCGGTTTTGATCGCGATCAGTGACCGCGGGCGCCGATGGGCCCCGCGGCGCCAGGCGCGGCCTCTGCCGGGCTTGGTGGCCTGGGCATCACGAGGTCGCGGCGCCGGGCGCACGGGCCCCCAGCGCCCGACCCAAGGAGACGATGCTTGTGCCGGATCGAGTCCCTGACTTCAGTGAGGTGGCGGCCTTCCACGGCCACACCTGCCCCGGCCTGGCGATGGGCTACCGCGTGGCCCTGGCCGCTCTCGAGTGGCTGCGCACGGACCGGGCGCCGGATGAGGAGATCGTGGCCATCGCCGAGAACCGCTCCTGCGCCGTGGACGCGCTGCAGTACGTCCTGGGCACCACGCTGGGCAAGGGGAACCTGCTCATCGAGGACTGGGGCAAGCACGGGTACACAATCTACCTGCGCGCCTCGGGCGACGGCCGGCGGTTCTTCTTCAGCCTGCCCGAGAGCCTGCGGCAGCTCGACAGGCCGGAGCTGGTGAGGGCGATCCTCGAAGCGCCCACCGAGGACCTTCTGGCCGTCGGCCCGCCGGCCGAGCCCCTGTCTCCCAGGGCCCAGATCCTGCCGTCCGTGCCCTGCGCGGAGTGCGGCGAGGCGACGATGGAATCGGCGCTCACGGCCTTCGAGGGCCGACGCGTCTGCCGGCCCTGTCTGCGGCAGCTGCGCGCGGAGCCCCTCGACGACGGGGATGGGAACGGTTAGCGGTCCTCAGATCAGCCACCCTTCCGCCTGGCCGGACCTCGCGAGGCGGATCTTGAGCGGGTCGCTGGTGCCCAGGCCGAACTCCTGGTCGGCCGCCGTGATGAACCGGGCCACCCGGCGCGGTCACTGCCGCCCCGCGGCTCACGGCGCGGGCACCAGCGCCAGGTAGTCCAGGTTCAGCCCCTGGCCGTCGGTGTTCGTCATCTTGACGGTGTGCTCACCAGCGCTCAGGTCCAGCACGAGCGGCTTGCCGTCAGCCCCACGCACGGCTTCGTGCCGCCAGTCGTCGGCCGTGGCCGCGAATCCGCCGCTCGCCGGGAACACCTGCGCGACGGGCGCTCCGTCGTCCACGACCCCCTCTCGCCTCGTGTCCTTCGGACAGCAGTAACGCACGACCAGCAGGTACCTGCCCGCGGTGGGCGCGGTGATCTTCCACGTGAGCCAGTGGCCCTGGGCATCCCAGTGGGAGAAGGCCTTCCCCACGGCGCCGACCTTGTCGTCCCGCACCTGCACCTCGCCGCCGCCCTGCCCGCTGAAGTCCTCGGCCTGGACGGTGGGCACGTCCTTGAGGGGCGGGTCCTCAAGGCGGACGGAGGCTGAGCTGGCGAGGGTGAGGCCGCCGCCGGCGAAGGACGCCGCGAGCTGGGCCTCGTGCACACCGGCGAGCAGGCCGGGCTGCTGGCGCAGGGACAGGCGGAAGACGGCCTCACCCAGACCGCCGGCCGGGGCCCGGATCCGCAGGCTGGCCGGCTCGACCGCAAGGTACTCACCGCCGTCCAGCCGCACCTCGCCGGTCACCTCGCGCCCCTGCGGCGCCGCCAGGAGCACCTTGCCCTCCACGGCCTCGCCCACCCGCGGCGGGCCGGGCGCCAGCCACAGGCCCATCGCCGCCTCGGTGCCGCCCGGACAGTAGCTCGTCATCGGCGGCTGGTTGTAGCCCATGGCCAGGTGGGCCACGTCCAGGCGGTAGATCGGGTCCTGCATGAGGCACACGCGCCGGTCCGTGGCGGGGATCGTGGTCGTGTAGATGCGCAGCTCGCCCGCGACGGAGGCGATGATCTCCTCGCGCCAGTCGCCCAGGATATCGGCCCACACGACCTGGCCGCCCTGCACCTGGTCGGTGTGCGTCGCGCCCATGAAGTCAACGATCCGGCTGCCCAGCACCAGCTCGCGCTGGGGGTCGGCGTCCCAGTACACCGCGCGCGGGCTCAGGCCCACGTCCCAGGTGTCCTCCTTCGCCAGCAGTTCCCCCCGGGCCGTGTGCAGCCAGCGGTGCGGCTTGTCGCTGGGCATCTCCTTCTCGCCGCTGTAGCACTCCATGCCCGGGTGCAGCGGGTCGAAGTCGGAGCACAGGCCGGACGCGTGGACGTGCCAGGTGCGCTCGTCAATGCCCCAGATCACCTCGCCGGTCCGTGCGTCCACGAGGCACACCCCCTGCCTGAGCTGCCCAGTCTCCATGCCGTAGTAGATCTCCAGGCCCGGCCGCGACGGGTCAATGTCGCCCACGTAGCAGTGGTCGGGATGGCCCTTGCCCGTGGACCACAGCCCGTCGCCGTTGTCGTCTATCACGCACGAGCCCAGGATCACCTCGTCCCGGCCGTCACCGTCCACGTCCGCGGCGTGCATGAAGTGCGCTCCCTGCCCGCGGTACAGCCCGCGCTCGTCGCGGCTGTCCCAGCTCCAGAGCTGCTCGAGCTTGCCGTCGTGGTACTGGTAGGCCACCAGCTTCATCGTCGTATAGGTGCCGCGGGCGACCATCAGGCACGGCGTCTTCCCGTCCAGGAAGCCGATGCCGAGCTGGTTGCGCGAGGCGTAGTTGTACCCCGAGGCGCCGCCGAAGCCGTCCCGCGAGGGCCAGTCGGCGCGAGCCTTCTCCTCGCCCGTCATCCCGTCCCACACCGACACATACTCGGGTCCCCCCGTCACCCGACCGTCGGGGTCGCGCGGGTCGCCCTCGCCGGTCTTGGCCACCACCTCGGCTGTCCCGTCGCCGTCCAGATCGTAGACCACGTAGGGCGAGTACCAGATGCCGCGCTCGATGGCCCAGCCCAGGTCCTTGCGCCACAGGAAGGTGCCGTCACTCAGATAGGCCTCGATCCTGTAGGTGTCCGGGCTGGGCTGCCAGTAGAGCCGATAGGGGTCAATGTTGTCCCCGGGCTGCTTGATCACGTAGTCATAGCGCCCGTCGCCGTCCAGGTCGGCCACGCCCACCTTCTGGAAGGAGTATTCGCCGTCCAGCTTCATGGACAGGTAGGGCTTGACCTCCGGGTTCGCCGGCAGCAAGGCCTGGTCCGACGGGGCCAGCTCCTCGCCGCCCACCACGGCTCGCACCCAGTAGCTCGAGTCGAGGTCCAGCGTGGGTGCCTCGTCAACGAAGTCCGTCGTCTGCGTCACGGCCTTGTCGGTCAGCTTCACCGGTCGCCCTCGCCCCGTCGCCCGGTAGACATTGAAGGCGATGTCGGCGGGGTCGCTCTTGAGCAGCCGCCAGCCGACGTAGACCTTGCCGCCCTCGACGGGCAGGGCGACCACGCCCCGCCCCAGCCTCTCCTCGACCCGCTGCGTCGCCCAGCCCGTGATCTTGGGCTTGGGCGGATGCTTCACGGCGGCCTCGCCCTGGCGCAGGGCCACGTCGTCTACCCACACGCGGGTCTTCGCCCCGCCCACGAATCGCACGTAGATCTGGTCGCAGTCGGGCGGGATGAGGGCTTGGGCCTCGATCTTCGTCCAGTCCTGCGTGCCGTAGAGGCCCTCGGAGCCGATGTCCCAGCTCAGCGTCTTCCCGCCGGCCAGGGCCACGATCGCCAGCGCGGCGCCCTGCGTCTCCCGGCATCTCATCCATGCCGACGCCGTCCAGACCTGGCCGGGCTGCACGTCCAGCCGACCGCTGTTCGACAGCGCCCAGTCGCGCTCGCCGTCGTGGCTGATGCGCACGCAGCGCTTGCCCGACTTGGCGTCGCCCGAGAAGGCCGCCGAGCCGACGTTCTCGCGCGAGAACCATCCCCACCCGCTGCCCGGCATCTCCTCGCCCAGCTCGAAGTCGCCGTTCACCACTCCCATCTTCTCCGGCAGGGCGGCGGTGAAGATGATGGTGTCGTAGTAGGAGAAGCCCGGGCTGTCCTTCTGGGCGTACCGATCGTCCACCCACAGCTCGAATCGGCCGTCCGCCACCTCGAACTTGCCCAGCCGCCCCCCGAGGGTCGCCAGGTTCACCCATTCCTTGCCGTCGAGCGAGACGGCCAGGGCCCGGCCGTACTTGATCGTGACCTCCCAAGTGCCCTTGGGTATCCCCGTGGTCGCCGTGTGCAGCACCGGTGCGCCGTCCTCCGGCTTCTCACGGTCCTCCATCACCGGCGGCGACTGCAGCACCACTCCGCCCGACCACTTCTTCTCCGCGTCCTTGTCCTTGCTCCACAGGTTCCACTGGTCCACCGGCGTAATGTCCTTGCCCCACGCCTCCACGGGCGTGGACCACTCCTCGGCCTCGAACACCAGCGTCTGCTGGGCCGGGGCCGTGGCGACCAGCAGGAAGAGAGCCAGGACGGCGATCGTGCGCTTCATCTTGATGCCTCCGCGGGGGCAGGCGGTCTGAAGGGCATGAGGGACCGCGCCTGGGGTTCGCTCTGGGCATGCCACTCTCCTTCTGGTCGCGTCCCGCCACCCGACCGCGAGCCGCCGAGACGGCTGGCGACCCGGGGAGGTAGAATAGCGCGTGGCCGACGCCCGCCGCGCCTTCGGAAGCGGCCGCGCCCGCGCGACGGTGCATCCTACCGCTATCGCAAGGGAGACTCCGACAGTGCCGACACCCCACGAACTGCTGTGGATAGAAACCCCGGGCGGACACCTGGCCGCCAGCTTCCACCCTGTCGAGGGCGGCGCACCGTCCCCGGCAGTCCTAATGTGCCACGGTTTCACGGGCCAGCGCCAGGAGGCCCACTTCCTCTTCGTGCACGCCGCGCGGGCCTTCGCCCGGGCCGGGGTCGCCGTGCTGCGTTTCGACTTCCGCGGCTCGGGCGAGAGCTCGGGCGAGTTCCGCGACATGACCTTCGAGGCGGAGGTGGCGGACGCCCTGGTGGCCTTCGACTACCTGGCCGGGCGCCGGGAGGTGGACGCCGATCGCGTGGCGGTGCTGGGCCTGAGCCTGGGCGGTGCCGTGGCGGCCTGCGTGGCGGGTCGCCAGGAGCGGGTCACGGCGCTGGTGCTGTGGTCGGCCGTGGCGGAGCTGGACCCGCTGAGCCACAGGTTCGCCGACGAGCACGGGCCGCAGAAGCTGCCCGACGGCACCTACGACCTCGGCGGCCTGGCCCTCGGCCAGGGCTTCGCTGACACGATCGGCGCGGCCAAGCCCCTCGCGGAGGTGGCCGGCTTCCCGAAGCCCTGCCTCATCGTGCACGGCACCGAGGACCAGTCGGTGAACGTCTCCCACGCGCACCTGTACCGGAAGACGCTGGGCGACACGGCGCGACTGCACCTGATCCAGGGCTGCGACCACGTCTTCTCCCGCGTGCCGTGGGAAAAGGAAGCCCTCGACGTCACCAGGGGGTTCCTGTGCGAGACCCTCAGCGTACGCTAGCACGCAAAGCCTCGACCGGCTTGCCGGCGCGGCGCTTCCCTGCCGGGCGGGCCTGGCTTGTCCTGGCGATGGCCCTCACAGTCGCCTGCCGGGCCCAGGACGGCCCGCGCGGCGAGCTGCGCGAGATCAACGGCTACCGGGTCCTGAGCGTGAGCGGCTCGCCCGCCGAGATGGGCCGCCAGCACGGCGAGCTGCTCAGGGACACCGTGCGCCGCGTGGTCAGGGACGTCGTCGTCGAGGGCGCGGGGGCCTATGGCCTCGACGAGCTCCTCGACGGCGCCCTCGTCATGGAGCGCTACCTTCCCGACGCCTATCGCCAGGAGCTGCGCGCCCTGGCCGACGCCGCCGGGGTTGACTACGTCCAGCTCGTGGCGCTCCAGCTCTTCGGCGACGTGCGGCGGGCACAGTTCTGTACCTCCTACGCGGTCTTCGGCCCGGCGACGGCGACTGGTGAATGCATCTGCGGCCGCAACATGGACTACTGGGACTACGGCGCCAGCGAGTACGCCGCCATCCTTCTGCACTGCAAGCCCGCCGACGGCCACGAGTTCCTCACCTGCTCCTGGGCCGGCATCATCAATGGCTGGACCGCCCTCAACGACCACGGCGTGTTCTGCTCGAACAACTCCGCTTATGGCGGCGAGGACTCGCTCCACGGGCTCTCCACGTGCTTCATGGTGCGCACGGTTGCCCAGTTTGCCGCGACGGTTGAGGAGGGCGTGCGGGTCGTCGAGACCACGCCCCGCGCCTGCGGCACCAACCTGCTCATCGCCGGCGGTGACCCGCCGGATGCCGCCATGGTCGAGTTCGACCACCGGGACCTGGTCGTGCGGAGGGCCACCGAGGGCTTCGTCCTGGCCGACAACAGCTTCCGCAGCCTGGGACGCGAGGAACCCCTCGACGAGCCGAGCGCCTACTCGAGGTACGGGACGCTGCTGGGGCTTATCCGCGAGCACTACGAGCGCATTGATCGCTCGATGAACTTCGCGGCCGCGCCGGGCGTGCC
>CAZSOQ010000037.1:0-28938 GCA_964608495.1 uncultured Armatimonadia bacterium
CCGGCGATGCAGGTGCAGGCCAGCGGCGCGGTACCCAGACCACCCAGTCCTGGCCCACGCCCTCTCGGCAGCCCGGGTAGTCGCTGAACACAGCCGCCGAGATCCTCACCCACGGCTTGACCTTGCGCACGCCCTCGGCCGTGGCCTTCACCAGCCGGCTGATCTGCTCGCACCGCCAATCCCGGTACTCCTGGCGCAGCGGCCCCGAGAAGCAGTCGTCGGGCCAGTTGGCCACCTTCGCCCCCCGCTGCTGCTCGAATCGCTGCCGGCAGCCGTCGCAGTAGCAGCTATCGCCGTGCGGGTAGCGGATGTAGTCGAAGTGCACGCCGTCCACGTCGTAGTTCAGCGCCACCTCGAGCATCGTGTCCAGCTCGAGCTTCAGGTTCTCCGGGTGGGACGGGCACAGCCAGTCAATATCCTCGCCCGTGTGGGTCTTCTGGGTCCTGCCCTCGGCCCGCATCCGGTCCTTGAACTCCTGCGGCGCGTTGCCCAGGTTCCAGTTCACCTTCCACGGGTGCACCTCAATCCCGTACTTCCTGCCCGCCTCGACGGCCTGGGCTATCTGGTCACCGCGCTCCTCGACGACCCGCGAGTGGGGGAGGAGCTTGCTGTCATAGTAGGCCAGCCCGCCCCACCACATGTTCGGCACCACGGCGTTGAAGTTCGCCGCGGCCAGCCGCCGCATAGCCTCGTCCCAGGTGCCGCAGTCGCCGGTGCCCGAGTGGTTCCACACGGCCCTGAACTCCCCGTCCCGGGGCGCGTGGCACAGGGCGTAGGCCTCGCCCAGCGCGCGGCGCAGCTCTGCCGCTGCCGTCAACACCTGCGGGTAGCTCTTCTCGCCCAAGAACCGACGAGCGCGGGCCTCCGCCGCTTCCGCCTCGGCCAGACGCGCCTTCACGTCAGCCTCGCGCCCCGTCGCCGGTGCCGTCGTCCTCAGGAACTCCTCGAGAGACTTCCGGTCCCGGAACCGCCCGATCTCCACGGTCGCCTCCAGGGCCTTCGACGCCACTTCCTCCCACGCCTCGGGCACCAGATGCCCCACCACGGCCAGCAGGAACAGCCGCTTGCCCTCCGAGTCGCCGCCCGTCAGGATGTGTCCCATGTAGGCCCCGGTGTCGCTCAGCACCACCGCCGGGCCTGTCCGGTTGCCCTGTCCGTCCTGCCAGTAGCCGATCACCCGCGCCCCCTTCCCTTCCGGCACGGGCAGATTGGCGTTCCAGGACTGCTGGAGCATGGTCGCCGGCAGCCCGGCTACGTCCGGCGCCTCGAAGACCACGTCCCGGAACTCGTCCGGTGGGTCCGCCTGCTTCCAGGGCCCGGCATTCACGCCCAGCAGCGTCGCCAGCCGCGAGTGCAGCGAGTAGAAGGCCATGATCTTGCCGCCCCCGTCCACGAAGGCCTCCACCTGCGACAGCTCCTCGTCGCTGGGGCTGGTGCTGTAGGCGAAGATCGCCATCTTGCGCCCCTCCAGCGCCCCGCGCTCCACGTCCCCCTCGTCTATCAGCCCCGCCGGCACCCCCGCCGACGTCAGCAGACCGTGCACAAGCTGCGCCGCCGACAGAGCACCCCGCTGCTCAGACCCGGGGGTGTTCGACCCGAAGACCACCACGATCGTGTCCCGCTCAACGCGCAGGTTGTCCACTGCACAGAAGGTGTCGCCCGCGTTGGCCTTCCACGCGGACAGCCGAATCCGGTCAACCTGATCCCACCCGGCCGGCTCATCCTCGATGCCGAAGCCCGCCTTGGGCAGCCGCACCTCCTGCCATCCCTTCCTCGCCCCCTCGGCATGGGCCCGGTACCAGCCGTTGCCCGAGTGCATATACAGCGTGAAGCTTCCCACCGGCCCCCGCGCGTCCACATACAGGTCGAAGCAGATCGTCCCGTAGGCCGTCAGGTCCAGCGACACCGCCTTGTCGTAGACCGACCGCCTCAGGTCCTCGCGCGTGAAGTTGCACGGCATCTTCAGGGCGGTCTTCCCGCCGCCGCGATCCGACGGCATCAGCCCCACGGGATCCGAAGCCTCATCAGGCACCCACGCCGCCTGTGCCGCCGTCTCGTCCGCATACTCGAAGTCGTCCAGCACCCTCACTTCGGCGGCAAGCACTCCCGTCGCCACCCAGAGCGCCGCACCGAGTGCCACCCATGCCGATGTCCGCATCTCGTCACCTCCGGCTGCCGCCGGGTATTGTCCTTTCGCTAAGCCCCGATTGGCTGCCCGCGGCGGTTGCGCTTACTGGAGCTCGGGGCGGGCAAGGGGCCCCGGACCGCCCGCCTCGGCCTCCGCTACTTCGCCTCGGAACCGGCCAGGAAGTGCTCCAGCACGGCCGCTCGCGACAGCGCGCGGCTATAGATCGCCACCAGGCGGTACTCCCCGAGCCACGGTCGGTCACTGGTCAGCTCGTTCGCCAAGGCCAGCCTGAACTCCTGGCTCCAGTTGGACAGGTCGCCGCCCACCGCGCTCACCACGGCCTCGACGCCGTCCACGTAGATCGTCGCCAGCCCGCTCTCGCCCCTCACGTAGACCACGTGCGCCGGCTCGCCCGCCCGCAGCGTGTCAGGCGCGCCCACGTCCGGCACTCCGTTGGCTCCGGTCACCGTCGTCCGCAGCCGCGCGATGTAGGCCGTCCGCGATTGCCCCAGCGTGAAGTCCCGCTCGCCCGGACTGGCTGAGAGCGTCACGATCCGCGCGGGGCCGTCCTGGTCCGCGCTCGCTGGCCGCACCCAGGCCTCCAGCGTGATGGCCTGCGCGGCCTGACACGCGTCCGCGAGTGCTGCCGCCGGCCCCTCGGAGGCGATCAGCGTGGGCTTGGTGACCCGAAGCCCGCCCTCCGTCCACTCCACGGCCGTCTCGTCAGTGATTCTCAGCGGTGTCGGCTGCTTGCTCCCCGACGTGTCGCCCACGGTCGCGCCCTGGCCTTCGCCGAAGGTGTACAGCGCCTGCAGCGCCTCCCGATCCACGGCCGGCTCGGCCACGAAGGTGAGCTCGCGCGTCTGCGTGCCCGCCATCACGTTCGGCACGGACGCCCGGTCCGCCACGCCCTTCACGGACAGCGTGTACTTCCCGCCATCCGCCAGCGCGCTCGTGCGCAGCCACACACTAGTCCCGTCCGCCGAGAGTACCGCTCCTTCCACCTTGACGCCCCGATCCAGGCCATAGTTGGCCACATCCGTAGCGGTCTTCCCGTCCAGTGGCTCTGAGAACAGGACCACCACGCGCTCCGGGTCGCGCAGCGCGATCGCCGCAACCACGTCGGGCGGCTTGCGCTCCGGGCCCGTGCTTGCCAACACCAGGACGTAGTCGGGGTCCGGGTCTCCCGGCGGCGGCGCGAAGCTCACCACGCCCTCGGCTGGGAATCGTCCGGCCGCCATGTAGTCCCCCTGCCGCGGGTTGAACCAGCAGGCGTCCAGGGCCTCGCCCCCCATCCTGGCGAGGTTGGCGGCGACGGTCTGGCCCTCCGGCACATACAGGTAGGCGAAGTCGCCGCCGACCGACCGCGCCGCCGGGACGTAATGGCCTCCGGCGCCCTGCCCACCCACCACCAGCCCCGGGTCAGGCGCCAGCTCGTGCCACGGCCGGGCCAGCATCAGCGCCTTCAGCAGCCCCATGTTGAAGGCTCCGGGCAGGTCTATCGCCTCGGTCCACGGGATGCCCGGCTGCCATGTCGCCTCGCCGTCCGGCACCCAGAACTGGAAGACCCCGTTGCAGCCGTAGGTATGCCCCGCCGCGCCGGAAAGCACAGCATTGTAGGCCGCCTTGCGCACCTGATGGGCCGTGATCCGCGGGCCTTCCTTCCTCAGCCCGTTGATGATGTTCTCGTAGCGCGGCTCGCCGTCCACCGTCGGCTTGGCGGGCCGCCGCGCGTAGTCCTCCAGCACGCGCTGGTAGTTCGCCAGGTCGAAGCCATGCCCCGACTGCATCATGTTCAGGTCCAGCCAGGCCTCGGTGTGCCAGAACTGCGACGACTGCTGCCCGCCCCGCGGGTGGTAGGTCATCAGGTGACGCCCGCCGTCCCCCTCATCCAGCCCTGCGGCCAGCTCCCGATACACGTCCTCAACGCCCGTGGGCGGCTGATCGCCCCCGAGGATCCACACGATGTTCGGCACGTCCCGGTAGCGCGATCCCAGCCACTTCCCGTAGGCCCGCGCGTTGGCCGTCGTCACGGTCTTGCGGTCCACGACCAGATCGCCCCAGGCCGGAAGCAGGCCCAGCACGATCCCCTTCTGCCGCGCTATCTCCAGAATCGCGTCCACGCGCTGGAAGTAGGCCTCATCCGGGGTCGTGGGATCGTCGTTGAGCCACGGCTTGTGCCCGTCCGGGCTGGCGCGGAAGTACCCGCGGCTCCAGTGCGCGATGATGCACTGCACGACGTTGAAGCCCTTCTGCCGCCGGTTCTCCAGGTACTTCTCCGCCTCCTCGACCGTGAGCGTGCTGAACAGCGCCCAGCCCGTATCCCCCAGCCAGAAGAAGGGTTCGCCGCGCTGATCCACCAGATATCGCCCCTTGGGGCTCACGCTCAGCCGGAAGTCGTCAGGGATCGCGGAGGGCGTCACGAAGGTCAAAGCCTCGGGGGCCACGGCCGCTTCCTCGCCCCTCACGGCCCTCACATACAGCACCGCGTCGCCCTCGAAGGGCGCCGTGAGGGCTGTCCTCGCGCCCGCCGTCGCCTGCGGCGCACGGATCGTCGCGCCGCGCGTCGGATCGAACCACTCCACGGCCAGGGGTCCCGCGGCCGCTGACAGGTCCACGGTCGCCTCGCCGCCCTTGGGCAGGTACACGAGGTACTCACGGCCGGGGTTCGCGAGGCAGTAGCCCGTGGACGCCATGTCGGGCGCGGGGGCCATCCTCACCAGGTCCATCCGCTCGGCGAACCGGCGCGTGTACCCCATGCTCCTGCGAACCGGGTCCCACTTGGGGTCCAGCGCGCCCTGCGGGTGCGCCGGCGTGAACAGCCCAATCTCCAGGTAGGGGTCCATGAAGATCGGGTTCAGCCCGCTCAGGAAGCTCTTCCATACCCAGGCCTGGTTGCCCCCGATGCCCCACAGGTGATCCGTGTCGCTCAGCACCACCTTCCGCCCGTCCCCGGGCGGCGGATCGTCCCGCCACCCGCCGTCGGGATTGGGCGAGACCCACTCCGCCGGGCTGCCGAAAAGCGTCTCGTTGCTCCCGCCCTGGTACTGAAAGGTCATCCCCACCGGGTGCTGTTTGGGCTTGCCGCTCTCGTACTCGTGGATGAAGCGGACCATGTGGTACTGCCAGTCGGTCGAGTGGGGCCCCGCCTCGTTCGCTATCTCGTAGAGCACGTTGTCCAGATCGTTGAGGGTCTCGAGGACCCTCGTCACGTAAGCTTCCTGGGCGCGTGTCACCTCCGGCACCGCCAGCGTACAGACCTCGATCCCCTTGCCATCGCCGTCCGGGTCGCCGTTGACCCCATTGATGTTGTTGGCGACGTTGAACGGGTGCCCGTCCCATCTCCAGGGGGCTAGCGAGTGCTGGACCCCGTGTCCCTCGAACAGCATCACCGACACGTAGATCCCGCGCTCTCCCGCCGCGACCACCCGCGCGCGCAGGCGGTCGAAGTAGCTCTGGTCGAGTTTGCTCAGGTCGAAGCGCGGCTTGCCGTCCAGGGCCTCGCCGGGACCTATGCGCGGCCAGGGGAAGGGAGCGGCGTATCGCGGCCCGGAGTCGCCCTTGTACTCGTAGCGCGTCAGGTCCCACGTCCACAGGCGGATGAAGTTGTGGTTCAGCCGCACGAGGGTGTCCAGGTAGGCCTCGTAGTCGAAGGCCGGGGGCGGGTCGGTGGGCCCCATGTCCCGCAGGTTGTTCCACGTGTGAGAGCCTGTGAGGTAGATGGCCCTCCCGGTGCCGTCGGTGAAGTACCTGGGGTTCTCGGGGCACACACTGAGGGGCCCTCGGGCCGGGGCATTGTCAGCCGCCGATAGGACCATCACTAGCACCCCCACGCAGGATAGAGTCATGTGAGTGAGCGCCTCCCATCGTTGCGGTCACGCCGGCGAGCGCCTGGGCCGCTGTGGGCGCACGGTGGATTATACCGCAGGGGGGCGTCCCGCACCGCAAGAACTTCGCGGTGGCCCGCTGCTCTTGGCCGACGGGGCTTTGACCCGCCTCGCGCAAACCATTACAGTACCCGGCGGTGACGCCATGATGACACGCTTCGCCTCAGGGCTGCTGCTGGGCGCTTTCCTGACCCTGGGCCTCGGCGCTGCCGCGGCCGAGAAGATCACCACCACCATCACGGGCCTTCCCTACGAGGTCGTCGAGAAGAGCCGGCTCTCGCTGACGGTACAACACGACGTCGCCGCGGACCTCGGCCAGGTGCGGCTGCACGTGGAGCTGAAAAACCCGGGCAACATCGTGCTGGCCGGCCAGACAGCTGATGTGTCGGGCAAGGGAGCCCGCGAGTTCACCTTCGACGTGCCCTCGCGCGCCGACGAGTCCGAGATCCGCTTCGCCGTCTGGTACGGGGAAGTCTGGACCGCGGCCCTGGTGCCGATCATCCATACCGAGCCCGTCGCCATCCTGTCCGCGGAGCAAGCGCGCGAGCTGGCGGCACGCGAGGCCGACGGGCAAAGGTGGTGCGACGCGATGAACGCGCGGATACCGGAGGGCGGCGCGGTGGCGCTCCTCATGGACGACTTCCCGGGCTTCGACCGTGAGCTGGCCGATAGGGTGAAGGCTGCCCTGGAGGCCCGGGGCCTCACGGTGCTGCCGCTCAGCGGTGAGGAGGTGGCCAATCCCACGATCCTCGCGCCGGCCAACCTCCATACCCTCATCCTCACCTCCTCGGCCGTCTTCCCCCTCGACGCCACTCGCGCGCTGGAGCGCTTCCTGGCCCAGGGCGGCGACCTGATCGCCCTGGGCGCGCCCGCCTTCCGCGAACCGGTCCGCAAGGTGGCAGGCCGCTGGATGGGCGAGGCCGAGGTGCGCCAGGCCCTGCGCGGCCAGCAGCCGCAGCGGATCCTCTTCGACTTCGAGACCGGCGCGCCTGAGGACTGGACCTACGGCAGCCACGCCGCCTCGCCCGCCGACTGGGACTTCGCGGACGGCGGCGCCGCCGGCACCGGCCACGCTCTGCACTGCGTGGTGCCCGACTTCCGCAACTGGAACACCCTGGGGGCCCCGGACTTCGGCCCGCCCCCTTCACCCGACCAGTCCCTCACGTGCCTGTGGGCGCGAGGCGGGCCCCAGACCACCTCCCTGGCCCTCGAGTGGGTTGAGCAGGACGGCTCACGCTGGATCGCCACGATCCCGTTGACCACGGACTGGCAGTACTACGTCCTCACCCCTGGCGAGTTCAAGTACTGGCAGGACAACCCCAGCCAGGGACGCGGTGGGGCCGATGACCACGTCCGTCTCGACAACGCCGCCAAGTTCACCGTGGGCCTCGCCACGACCCACACGCGCCTGGACGCGGGCCGCCACGAGTTCTGGGTGGACCAGATCGGTGTGGCGTCGAGTCCCCTCGGCGAAGCCGGCGTCCCGTCCTCCTTCGACCTGGCCCCCATCGAGATGCTCACTCCCACCTACAAGTTCCACCGTGTCGCCAGCGCCGCCCGCCTGCAGGTGAGCGACAAGCAGTGCCTGCTGAGCCCAGCCGACCTGCCCGTGCCCCAGGGCCTGATGTCGGTCCAGCCCAGGCCCCAGGGGACGGGCTACAACAAAGACCGCAAGTGGCGCTGGATACCTCTGCTGGAGGCCTTCGACGACAAGGGCGAGGTCTGCGGCACCCCGGCCTGTCTCGTCATCAACCGCACGGGCCGCTTCAGCCGGGCCTGCGTGGCGTCCTTCGCCCTGCCCCAGTCCGCCTACGCCGACCCCCGCGTCCTCGACCTGGTCGCAACCCTCGCCGCTCGCCTGCGCGACGGCTTCTTCCTCTTCGAGGGCGGCGCCGAGCACTACGCCTACTTCGCCGACGACGAGCAGGTCACCCTCGGCGCGCGGACCCTTAGCCTGACCGACCGCCCAGATCCACCGTGCTCCGTCGAGCTGACCGTCCACTCCGAGGCCGGCGTCGAGTTCGAGCAGACGGTGCCCGTGGCCGACGGCCGCGCCCAGTGCCGCTGGTCGCCGGGCGGCTTGAAGCACGATACCTACCAGGTTACCTGCGCCCTCCTTGACGCGGAGGGCAAGCAGCTTGACGTGCTCAGCCACCCCGTCGTCGTCTGGCGCGCCCCGGCGAAACCGGACTACCTCCAGGTCCGCGACGGCGACTTTTACCTCCACGGCCGCCCGTGGTACGCCCACGGCGTGAACTACATGCCCTCGAGCGAGGTTGGCATCGAGGACGGCGAGTACTTCGAATTCTGGATGGACAAGCAGCCTTACGACCCGGTGGTCATCGAGCGCGACCTGACCCGCATCAAGGCCATGGGCATGAACATGGTCAGCATCTTCTGCTACTACCGCTCGCTGGACAGCCGCAACCTGCTGGACATCCTCGAGCGCTGCCGGCGCCACGGGCTGATGGTGAACCTCTCGCTGCGGCCGGGCACGGGCCTGGACTTCCGCTGGGACGAAATGCGCGCGCTCATCGAGACCTACCGCCTGGCCCAGAACGACACGATCTTCGCCTACGACCTGGCCTGGGAGCCCCACTGGGGCAACCACGACAGGCGCAAGCCCTACGACCAGGCCTGGGAGCAGTGGATCGCGGAGCGGTACGGCAGCGTCGAGGAAGCCGAGGCCGACTGGGGCGTGCCCGTGCCCCGCGAGGACGGGAAGGTCACGAATCCCCTGGACGCCCAGCTCTCACAGGACGGCCCGCACCGCGTGATGGTCGCGGCCTACTGGCGCTTCCTGGACGACCTACTCGCCCACGCCTATGGCCGCGCCAACTGGCTCGTCAAGACCGTTGACCCCTACCACCTCACGAGCTTCCGCATGTCCAGCGCGGGCGACCCGACCCACGGGCCGGAGTGGCTGGGCTACGACTTCCGCGGCCTGGCGCGCAGCGTGGACATCATGGAGCCGGAGGGCTACGGGCGCACCGGCGACTGGGACCGCGTCAAGGCCGGGCGCTTCACGGTGGACTACGCTCGCTGCATGGCGCCGGGCCGACCCGTGATGTGGGCCGAGTTCGGCCGCTCGAGCTGGAACCGCGAGACCATGGACCGCGACCCGGCCATGGAGGAGTGGGTGGGTGACTACTACCGGCGCTTCTACCGAATGACCCTCGAGGCCGCGGCCAACGGCACGGTCTGCTGGTACTGGCCGGGCTGCTTCCGCTACGGCGAGAACAGCGACTACGGTGTCAGCAACGCGGACGGCACCTGGCGGCCCAACAGCCACGCCATCGCCGAGTGGGCCGAGAGGATCACGACGCCCCGCGAGCGCCCGCCCGTGGACGAGTGGATAGTCGTGGACCGCGACGCGCACGTGGGCGGCATCGTGCGCGTCTACGAGGCCGTCCAGGAGCGCTATTGGAAGCTCGTCGAGGAGGGCGAGAACCCCGGCCTGAGGACCGACGGTTACGGCTTGGACTCTGCGACGGCTCCGCGCAGGGCCGTGGGGAACGTGCCCTACCGGCCCGGCCGCAACCCGCACAAGTACCTCAACGCCGAGTTCGACGTGGTCGGGATCCTCAACGCGGGCGGCGAGTGGGAGGAGGTGACCGACGGCGCCGAGGTGCGTGTCAACAGGGGAGAGGAAGTGCGCATCCGGGCGGCGGTGGGCAACCTGGCGGACGCGACGTGGCTTGCCCGCGCCGGCGACGGTCAGGTGGGCCTGAGCGCCGGGGACGTCTTCCTGCCGGTGGTCGAGGACGTGCCCTTCATGGGCACGGCTCCGATCGAGGGCGTGCTGATCGAGACGGCGGCCGGGCGAGCCGAGGTCACGCTCGAGATGCGCGCCCTGCCGGACATCTCCTTCGGGCAGAAGCTGCGCCTTACCGTGATCGCCGAGTAGCGGCTTGCCGTCGCCCACCCACCGCCACGGGATCACCCCTGCGGGAGCCCTGGCGCGGTCTCTTGGCGCTTTGTCGGAAGCCTGGTGTGGCACCGCGCCCTTTGTAAGAGGCCTGGTGCGCTGTCTGTGCCCTCTGTGTGAGGCGTGGCGCGGTCCACGCACCAGGGCGGCCTTAGAGACTGCTCTGCTGTTGACGAGGCCGGAGGGATGTTCCCTGGTGTCGCGGGGAGTTGGCCTGGAGCTGGCTCCAGTCCACCTCCAGGCCAACTCGGGGCAGAGAGCGCCGCCTCGCCCCCACAGAGACCCCGGCGCATCCTAGCCGCGGGCTTCAGCCCGCGGTGGTGGCACGTGGTGGTCGGTCCCCGCGGAGGGGCCGCATGGGGAGGGCGATCCCGTAGGCCCGCGAGGGCCGGAGGGAGCGCCGGGGTCCCCATCCGGCCCGCGCGCTGCGCTTGGCCACGCCCTGCACGCCCGTCGCCCAAGGGCCTACCCGTCAGCGCCCATCGCGGCCAGCGCGGCCCCCAGTTCCGCGACCGCCTTGCCTTCCAGCTCCCGCGCCTGGCTCAGCGCCTCGATCTCCCCCTGTCGAGCGGCCTCGGACCAGTCCTGCTCGGCTTCGGCCTTCCTCTTCTCCCCCAGCAGAGCGTCGAGGACCTTCACCTCTTCGTCGTACAGCCCTGCGGCTCGCCCAAGGGCCTCGCGCGCCTCGCCGTCCACGACCGTCGCCCAGTCCCTCAGAAACTGCACGCCCGCCGCGCGTGCGTCGCGCAGCGTCGTCCACACCCACGGATCCAGTCCTACCAGGCCCTTCCGGGCGTCGTCGGACAGCCCCTCGAAGCCTCCCAGGTCCCCGATCCACGCCCCGAACGCCGCGTCGCCATACCAGTACTCCCGCCCCGGCAGCCCTCCGTCGTGTCTCTCACGCCGCCAGTGCTCGACGGCCATCCTCAAGGCCGCTGCGAGGGCTTCCCGCAGCGGCGGCGGCTCGGTGTACTCACCGAGGTAGGTCTGCAACGGCCCCAGGTCCTCCACGGCCACTCGCGCGGGCATCTCCTCCGCCATGTAGTCGCTCACCAGCAGCGTCCTCCCGCCGTCCTCGTAGCCACAGACCAGGGCCATGTTGTAGTGGGCCGGGTAGCTCAGCACGGGCTTGCCGGCGTCCAGGTCCGCCACGATCCGCTCTCGCAGGGCCTCGTTGTCCCGACCCTCTGCCTCGACCCACTCGGATGGCAGCTCCCAGCCGGTCAGCGCAGCGAGGGCCTGGTGCTCATCGGGCATCTCGCCCACCGCCGCCGAGGGGCACCACCTGGTCTTCGCCTGCTCGTTGGCCCATCGCACGCGGAAGGCCAGCCCGGACAGCCCCATCAGGTCGGTGTAGGTGTAGGGGTGCTCGGTGACCGAAAGGGCCGCCGCCAGGGCCCCCACGAAGGTGCAGTCCCGGCCTTGCTCCCAGGCCAGCTTCTGCGGGCCCTTCATCCCTAGCGACAGCCGTCCCTCACCCCGCTCGATCCCGGCGGGGCTCTTCGCCCGTGCCGCGCGCTCGGGCGCCACGGCTTCGAGGCCGCGGGCGATCATCTCGATCCCCCGGGCGTAGCTGTCGCGGGCCTCCGTGAGCAGCTCCACGGCCCTGGCGCCCTTCGCCGGGTCGGGTTCCTTCCAGCCTTCCCAGCACTCGAAGACCTCCGCATGGAGCTCGTCCAGGGCGTCCGCCTCGGCGGCGAAATGCTCCGCGGCCCGCTCGAAGCGGTTCCGCGTCTCGGGATACCTGAGGGCCAGTTCGCGCATGAACTCCGACGCGGCCCCGTGCGTGCTGTGGTATACGCCCAGGGGGTACCGGTCGCTGAGACCGTCCGGGACCCTCCTCGGGTCCGTGCGGAACCGGGCGATCCAGGCGTCGTAGCAGCCCAGGCCCTCCCGAAACCGCCACGGGAGCTCGCCATCCCCGAGCTCCGCCACGAACCGGTCCCTGGGCGAGTGCGCGTGGCGCACGGCCTCCTCCAGAGCCGCCAGCTCCGCCTCGCGGGCCTCGAACTCCCCGGTCTTCTCGCCCACCAGTATGGCCCCGAGCGCCGGGCAGACGTCGCAGGTGCCCGCCCGCTTCTCATCGGCCCTGGCGTATTCCTCGATCCCTGCGTAGGACCCGCGCCCCAGGAACTGGTGCTTCTCGTCATCGAATCCGCACACCACGTCCCATTCCGCCGTGGTGAAGGCGTGCCACACGATGGCTGGTCGCCCGGCCCGAATCTCGTCCTTCACCCGGGCCACCACCGCCAGCGTCTCCTTTTCCACGTCCATGCCCTCGCCGTACAGCGGCAGGTGCACGGCCTCGTAGCCGAACAGGCGCGCGAGGTCCTGGGTCTCCATGGCCGCGCTGCAGGTCGGCGCGCAGGGACAGGGGCCCGCGATGCGGAAGGCCGCTCCCGAGATCCCCTGCACATATGCCGGCGAATAGCCCTCCCCGCGGTAGGAGAGCACCACGCGCACGCACTCGAACAAGGGGTCCACCACGCGGTACTGGTCCACGCCGTCGAGCACCACGCTCTCACCTCCAGCCTGCGCTCCCGCCAGGGGCGTCAGCCACAGCAGCAGGGCGAGGAGAGCCAGCCGTCGAGCGGCCATTGCCCCATGCCTCCCTTCTGGCGTGCCGGTCCGGCCGCCGCGCCCTGGCGGCGGAACCTGGGCGTCGCGGCACTGCTTCCCTACGCGAGCCGGACCACCTGCGCGCTGTCGCCCGCCCCCCCCAGCCTGGGCGCCCCCAGGTGCGGCGCGGCCCTTCCTCGCACCAACAGAGGATTCCGCCCGGGACGGGGGGAATCCGGGCCCAATCAGCATCGTCGGTGGTGAACCCCATGAGACGTCCGGCATCCCTGGGTCCGGTGCTCCTGGTCTCGGCCCTGGTCTGCGCGCCGCTTGCCCTTTCGGCCCCCACGACTTCCCTGGACCTGGGGGGCACTTGGCTGAGCCTTGGCCTCACCGCCCCGGACTTCCCCTCGCCCGACGCTGAGGGCTGGACCGAGGTGGACGTGATCGCCCCGGTCGCCACACGCCCCTGGGTGTGCCAGAGGCGGAGCTTCGAGATTCCCGCCTCCCTCGCGGGACAGCGGCTCTTCCTGCGCTTCGAGGGCGTGAAGTACACGGCCACGGTGCGGTGCAACGGCCAGGAAGTGGGCCGTCACATGGGCGGCTACGAGCCCTTCGAGTGCGAGATCACGCGCGTCGCGAAGGTCGGCGCCCAGAACACCGTCGAGGTCCTCGCGGGAAGCTGGCATCAGCTCTGCGCTGACCCCGAGGCCGTCGCCGAGCTCGGCCTCGGCCGCGACGGCATCGAGGCCGCCCGCGACCAGATCCTCTATCCCATCGGCTCGCACAGCACCATGGGCATCTGGGCACCGGTCTCCCTCGAGGCGCGCGCCGAGGTTTACATCGAGGATGTCTACATCGTCCCGTCCTTCCGCAAGCGCACCCTCACCGTCGAGACGAGGGTCAGGAACCTGTCGCCCCAGAACGCCCGCTTCTCCCTGCGCCAGCAGGTCCTGCGCGACGCCAAGAGCCTGCTGGCCCTGCCCGAGCGCGCGGGCGAGGTAGCCGCGGGCGACGCCGCCGTCCTCCGCTGCGAGGCGAAGTGGGACGATCCGCCCCTGTGGTGGCCCCACGATCCCGTGCTGCTGCAGTTCCAGTGCGACCTGCAGAGGGAGGGCGGCCTCGCCGACCGCAAGACCGAGAGCTTCGGCTTCCGCGAGCTGTGGACCGACGGCCCGCTCTTCGTCCTCAACGGCGTCCCCATGCACATGCTCGCCAGCGCCACCCACCCGCTCGGCTACACGCGCGAGATCGCCGAGCGCACCTACCAGTACTGCCGCGAGGGCAACGTCAACGCCTTCCGCCTCCACGCCCAGCCCTGGGGCAAGGCCTGGTACGACGTGGCCGACGAGACCGGCATGTTGATCATGCACGAGAGCGCCGTATGGTGCTTCGTCAACTCCTACGCCCTGGGCGACGAGCGCTTCTGGCGGAACTACGCCGACCACGTGCGGGCGCAGATCAAGCTTCACCGCAACCGCCCCAGCCTTTACGCCTGGAGCCTCGAGAACGAGGTGTTGCACTGCGGAGGCTCGCGCGTGCCCGAGACCGAGGAGCGGCTCGCCCAAATGGCGGCCGTGGCCCGCGAGGTGGACTCCTCGCGCCTCATCAACTACGACGGCGACGAGGACCCGGGCGGCGCCGCCGACATCATCAACCTGCACTACCCGCACGAGTTCCCTGCCAACCGCCTGTACCCCAACACCTGCTGGTGGCTCGATACACCCACGGCGGTCACGGGCTGGCCGCGCCGCGAGTGGCTCTGGAGCCGCCGCAAGCCCCTCTACATCGGCGAGTACCTCTGGGAGCCTTCCAACACGCCCGATCCCTATTCGCTCTTCCACGGCGATGAGGCCTACACGGACCTCGACGGCTACCGCGAGGCCGCCAAGGCCGCGGCCTACCGGTACCAGATGGAGGGCTACCGCGCCCAGGGCATGAGTGGCGGGTGTCCCTGGAACATCTTCGCCCCCGAGCCCGACAACGCCATGTACCGCGCCTCGACCCTGGCCTATCGCCCTCAGTGCGCCATCATCAGGGAGTGGGACACGGCCTTCTACCCCGGGCAGACGGTCGAGCGCAGCATCACCTTCATCAACGACGTGCTGCGTCCCGCCAAGCTCAAGGCCTCGTGCTTCTGCTCGCTCGGCGGGCGCGAATCCTCGCGCGTCGAGAAGCTGCTGGAGATGGCCCCGGCCGAGATTCGGCACGAGCCCCTCCGCCTGACCGTGCCCGAGGCGCCCGAGCGCACAGCCTTCGACATGGTCTTCACCCTCGAGGAGGGCGGCCGCGAGGTGTTCCGTGAGGTGAGGCCCTGCTGGGCGGTACCGGCCGAGCCCGCGCCCACGGCCGACTTCTCCGGCCTGTGCGTCTACGACCCCGACGGCGGGCTCACGCCGATCCTCGCCAAGCTCGGCCTTCCCGCCACCGCCGTGAAGGGCCTCACCGACCTTCCCGCCGCGGCCCGGTGTCTGGTCATCGGCGAGAAGGCCTTCCAGGCCCCGGGCGACGCCGGCGAGACCGTGATCGGCGCCGTGGACGACGGCCTGGAGGCCGTGGCGGCCTTGCTCAACCGCGGCGGGCGTGTGGTCGTCCTCGCCCAGCAGTACTTCGCCGCCTGGCTGCCTGCCTCCCTGATGGACGACGGGAGCACTCTCGCCTTCCTTCGCCGTCCGATCCACCCGCTGGTGGCCGGGGCCGAACCGGGCGACTTCAGCCTTTGGGGCCCCGATCACCTCGTCAGCCACAGGGACATCGTGCGTCCCGAGCGCGGGCCGGCGAGGGTCATCGTGGACGCCGGCGGCGCCGGTCTGGACCGCGTGCTGCTCATGGAAGTCCCGGCCGGCCCGGGCGCCTACGTCTTCTGTCAGCTCCCGGTGGTCGAGAAGTACGGCCGGACGCCCCTGGCGCGACGCACGCTGCACCGTCTGCTGGCCTATGGCGTGGGCCTTCCGTCCGCCGCGCCCCGGCCTCTGGCTGTCCTCGCGGAGGACGGCAAGCTCCCCGGCCTGCTCAAGGCCTTCGGCGTGACCGTCGCCGAAGACGGCGCGGCCTGGGCCGACCTGGCCGCGCTGCTCGTCCAGGGCGACCATCCGGCGGCCCTCCGCCAGAAGGACGCCCTCGCCCGCTGGGTTGAGTCCGGGGGCCTGGTATGGCTGCACGGCCCCAGCGCGCAGTACCTCGAGGCTCTGGGCCTGGCGCGCGAGGCAGCGGTCTGGACCCCCGAGGCCACGGCGCCGGTACGCGCGGCCCGCAACGAAGGGCTCGTGGGGGGCCTGCGCAACGAGGATCTCTACTGGCTCAGCACCCTTCGGCCGCAGGATTACGCCAACTGGGCGCTGGCGCCGGACATCACGAACCATGTCCTCCGTCCGGGCCTGGCGAGGGCCACCGCCATCGAGATCCCCGCGGACCAGCTCGACAACTCACAGGTCGCCATCACCCGACGCACGCCCGAGGGCATCCTGCTGGCGACGCGCGGCACTATTACGGCGCCCCTCTCGATCCCCACGGCCCGCCGCTATGTCATCGGTATCCTCGCCGGCGGCACGCCCATGGGCGGCATCTACCCCGCCTACTCGGTGTCGGTAGACGATACCTACGTCGGCGGCTTCATGGCAGGCGGCCGCGAGCCGGCCCTCTACACGGTCAGCGGCGAGCTCCCCGCGGGCGAGCACGAGCTACGCGTGAGCTTCGTCAACGATGCCTCATCGCCGGAGGAGGACAGGAACGCGCTGGTCGCGGGCGCTTGGGTTGCCCCGGCCCTGCCCTGGCCCGAGCAGATCGTGCCCCTCACCGACCCGGCGGCGCTCTACCTCGTCCAGCGCGGCAAGGGGGCCTTCCTCGTGGACGGCGTCAGTTGGGACAATCCGGGCCCCAATGCCGCCAGGGCCTCGCGCTTGGTCTGCACGCTTCTGACCAACGCCGGCGTCGAGATGAGCGGCGCGAAGCGCGGCACGATCGTCTCCATGGCCGGCTTCACGCTCGACCCCGAGGCGACGCATGTCCGGCACGAGCCCGCCGGCGGCCTCTACCTGGGCGACTCGGCTTGGGCCGAGGGCCCGCTCGTCTTCGCTGAGAGCGGACGATACACGATCGTCCTCGAAGCCAGGGGCACCGAGGCCGCCGGTGCCTTCCCGGAGATCGAGGTATCCCTGGACGGGACGGTCGTGAGCGCTCAGGAGCTCGTCTCGGCGGGCTGGCAGGACCTGGCCTTCCCGCTCGACGTCACAGCGGGGCGTCACATTGTGCGCCTGCGCTTCACGAACGATTACTACGACCCGGCCGCGCAGATGGACCGCAACCTCTGGATCCGCAGGCTGGCCGTAGCCCGTGAGGCGGGCTAGGGGCCCGCTACCCGGTGCTGGGGCGTGTCCCGGCCTTGCGGGGTCTTCTCGTGACCGGCGACGAGAGCACCTTTGAGGGAAGGGGGAGGAGGCCGCGCAGCGGGCGACGGGGGGAGGGAACTTGCGGCGCCGGGCAAGTTCCCTCCCCCCGTCCTGGGGTTATACTGCCTCACGCCTCCAGCAGCACCGTGGCTATCTGCCACGGCCTCAGGGCGAGGGTCAGCCTCGCGCCGCTGAGGGCCGCCCCGCCCTCCGCGGGCTCGAGGTTGAAGTCGGTGCGCGCCGCGCGGCTGAAGGCCCTGGGAAGCTCGACGACGGCCTCCGTCGCCTCGCCCGCCGACTCGTACACCCGAAGCACATAGCCCTCGGCCGGGCGGTAGAAGGCCGAGAGGCGCACGGACGATGGCGCGAGGGTCACCTGATCTGCCCCCGCCACCTCCCGCTCCGAGCTCGGCCCAAGGGGCTTCACGGCCTGCAGGGGCACCCGCAGGCGGTCCGACTGGCCGCACACGTCCGCGGCCTTCCAGTCTCCATCGTGCACGATCAGCCGATGGCGGAACGCGTGCCAGCCCAGGGCCATGCGCTCCTTGGTGACCCAGCGCTCCCAGCCCTCTTCCACGTCCCGCAGCGGCGTGAAGAGCAGGTGCCGCAGGCATCCCCGCTCGGCGTCGTAGGTCCAGTACTTGTCCCCGTCGGCCGTGATCAGCGCCACGCCCTTCTCCCCGTCGCTCACCGACGCCCAGCTCCGCGCCCAGAACTGGTGCTTGCGGAGCCGCTCGATGTTCTGATAGCCCGCCGGCAGGTCCATGGCGTAGGGCTCGTCGCGCAGGTCGCGAGGCTCCACGCCGAAGGGTATGTCCACGTGCATCTCCCCGCGCAGCGGCAGGTCGAAGCACAGTGCGAAGAAGCCGTTGGCCCCGGCGCAGAAGACCCGCGTCAGGAAGTCCACGTGCCGCGCGCCGCTGTCGAGTGTCACATCCTGCCTCACTCTATGCCCGTGGAACTCGCACTCCCAGCGGTACACCCAGCGCGCCGGGCCCGTCAGCACCCACTGTCCCTGTCCCGTCTGGCCCGACAGCTCCCCGGTGATCGGCCCGACGTGCAGCACCCCCGGCCCCATCTCGAAGAGCCGGCAGTCGCCCACGCAGGACCCCAGCGGCGCCTCCCACTCCAGGCCCGTGCCCAGGTCCGTGATGTGCTGCAGGCCACGCCCGGACAGCCGCAGCACGAGGGCCCCATTGTCAATCACGTCGCCCTCCGGCGGCTGGAGCGGTTCCGGCAGTGGGCCGTCACCGACGCGGTACACGGCGCACCCCATCGCCGGTACTCGGGCCTTGAACACCAGCGGCGCCTCGAAGATGGCTCCCGCGTGCGGCGGGCCGATGGGCTCGCCCAGTTGCACGGGCACCTCGCGGCCGTCCCCGTCCCACACCCGGTGCCCGCCCGAGTCCAGGCGAGGCTGCACCCACGGCACCTCGACGATCTCCTCTCGCGGATAGGGGAGAGGGTTGAAGAGCACCAGGGGGCGCAGGTCCCCCCACTGGCGCCCCACGCCGGACAGACGCGCCACGGCCTTCTCCGTCTCTTCCCGTGCCTCGCGCAGAGCGTACCGCGCCCTGCTATTCAGCCAGTCCCAGTCGCGCGTGAAGGCCCACTGTTGCGCGTGGGAGATCACCCGCACGGCCTCGGTCCACAGCTCCTCGAGCCGCTCCGGCCCCGCCACGTCCTCCACGCCCGCCAGTTCGGCCAGCGCACAGGCGCGCTCGGCGATGACCAGGGCCGTGTCCAGCTCCTGGCGCAGCCGCCACAGCCCCCGCTCGCCGTGCCAGCCGCTGTTGTAGGCCACGTCCACCTGGTCCACCACGCCCTCCCAGACCGGCAGGTCCTCCCGCTCCAGCCGCGCGCGGTACTCGTTGGGCGTGGCGAAGACCATGCGGCTCTGCTCGCGCTCGTTCCACACGCGCACCAGGTCCACGATGGGCAAAAGCCGCTCCGGGCCCCAGTCGCGCAGAGGGCGCGCGTCGTCCATCCCCTGCGCCACCCACCAGGTCCGCGTCGAAGAGCAGTCCATCGAGTGGCCCACCTCGCCCCCCAGAAGGCGCTCGACCGCCTCGTCCCAGCGCTCCTCGAAGTCCTCCAGTATCACGCCCCCCAGCGGCGCAACCAGCCCGCCGTACACCCCCCGTGAGGTCATCAGCTCCGTGCCGTCCAGCCCGCGCCACAGAAAGTCACGCGGCACGCCCTTGTACGAGAAGGCCGAGTCCGACCGCCAGCCCCGGTACATCAGCCCACCGGCCAGCCGCACGATCTGCGGCATCTGGCTGTGTCCCAGGCCCACGTCCGGGCAGGCCATGACGCTCAGGTCGGCCTCGGGCGCGAACCGCCGGTACGCCTTGCGCCCCAGGATCATGTTGCGCAGGAAGCTCTCGTCGCCACAGGCCACGGGTCGCGGGCTCGTCAGCGTGAAGGCCTTCACGCCCATCTGGCCGGAGTTCAGCCTCTGGCCCAGCTCCTCGGCGCGGTCCGGGCAGCGTTCCAGGAAGGGCTGCACCTGGTCTATCCACGGCTCGAGGCAGAAGCGGAACTCCTCGTGGTCGCGCATCAGGTCCAGGGCCTCGGCGGTGCTCACCGCGTAGCGTTCCTCGTGCCACTCGCGGTGATGGGTCCACGAGAAGTCTGGGTGGCAGTAGGGCACGATGCACAAGGTGCCGCCGGCGGCCTTCCGCCGCAGGTCCTGAGGGCTGTCACTCATCGCTCGATCCGCTCCCCGCGGTCCTGGGTGGCGCGTGCCTTCCCCGCGATGGCCGACGGCCCTTCCCGCGCGCCTACCCGCCCAGTAGCTCCCACACCACCACACCCATCTGGTACCCGGCGTATCCGGCCGACGTGCTGGCGTAGTACGCCGTCAGGATCGTGCCGTCCGCAAGCTGCACGCTACTGGGGTAGCCCAGGTCCCCGCCCGTGGCGCTCAGGTCCACGATCCGCAGCGCTCCGCCCCACTCCTCGCCGTCCTCGGAGCCGAACAGGACCCTGACGCCCTGCTCGCCCGGCCGGCGGTCGCCGTAGGTGAGCAGCACCCGCCCGTCGGCCAGGCGTTGCAGATGCGCCGGATGCTGGCCCGCCTCGCTGAGGGGCCCCGCGTCTCGCCAGGTCGCCCCGTCGTCGTCGGAGCGCCAGAGCAGCAGCCGCCCGTCCCCGTGGGTCCGAGCCGCGGCGATCCAGGCTCCGCCGCCGAGGTGCAGCAGTGCCGTCTCGTTGATGCCTTCCCCGATGACCACGGGCTCTCCCCACGTCCTGCCGTCATCCCCGCTGCGCAAGAGGTACGTGCGCCGTGTCTCGCCGCCGGCCGCGTAGCACGCCATGCGCAGCGCCCCGTCGCCTCCGGCCACGATGTCCCCGTAGGGAATGTAGACCTGGCCTGTCGGCGCCTCGGGAAGCTCACTCGTGGCTTGCCACGTCCGGGCGCCGTCGCTCGACCGGCAGACGAGCGCGGGGAAGAAATCCCGGAACCGTCCCGGGTCGCGGTAGCCGCTGGCCACTACCACCAGGTCCCCATCGGCCGCGAGGCCCGCCGCGACGTTCATGCGGTTGAAGTCGGGGCCCGGTCGCGCGGCGGCCATCCCGCGCTTCTCCCATGTCCGGCCGCCGTCGCTGCTCGCCCAGCAGTCCACATCGCCCGGCAGGCCCCCATGGCTGGGCTGGTTGAAGATCGTCGCCACGACGTCGCTGCTGGGCAGCAGCGTGAGATTCGGCCACGCGCAGACGTCCCTAATGGCCACCGCCGAGTGCAGGACCTTCAGGCTCTCTTGGTCGGCCACGGCTATCCCACCTTCCAGCATTATGGCGGCGAGAAGCACACCGGCCGCCCTGGCGGCCCTGCCCTCGCGCCTCGCACCGCTGGCGCTCGCGCTCTTCAAGCCCATCGCGCCCCTGTCACTGCAGCAGCTTCTCCAGCTCGCCCGCAGGCCGCCCGGACACGAGGTAGACCATCGTGTCGCCCAGGGCCTCGCCTTCGGCCAGGGCATTGCCAAAGAGGTCCCTGGCCTCGACGCCGTCGGCTCGCGGGACCCGATACTCGCCGTGCCCCGGCTTCCCCGACAGCACGGCCACCGACCGCGACCCGTCCTTCGCCTCGAAGAGGTACGCGTACACGTCCTCGCGCACCGCGACGCCCTTCACGAACCTCGTATCCTCCAGGTGCCAGGCCAGAATCCCGTGCGCGGCGCCGCTCGGGTGCAGATACCCCTCGGGGGTTACAATCACCCGCCAGTTGGACATGCCGTCCAGCGAGTGCTGCGCATGCATGGAGTACAGGAACAGCTTCTGCACGCCCTGCCCGAGCACCGCGACCACGTACCGGCACAGCCTGTCGGCCGTCTCGACCACGTCCTCGGTGTTCTCGAAGGGCAGCGTATGCTTGTAGAAGCCCGGCCCGATGGTATCCCGCGCGGCCGAGCCTTCGGTCATCCAGACGGGCTTGGGCAACTTCCCGAAGCGCTCCGCGATGGCTCCGGTCGCCGTCTGGAAGCCCTGCTCGACGACGTCCCCCGGGTAGCCGGGCTTGCCGCCGATGTACTGGTGGTAACAGACGACGTGGCAGAAGTCCATCCCGCCGCCCTCTACGACGCCGCGCGTCCACTCGGCCGCGCCGATACTCGTCGCCCCGCCGCCTCCGGTGGTGGAGTTGACGCCCAGAATCGTGATGCCGGGGTCCACGGCCTTGGCGGTCTCGAAGGCCGTGCGCATCAGGCGAACGAAGTCCTCCTGCGGGTGTTCGCTGGTCACGTACCCTCCCCGGTCCGTCTTGGTCTCGTCGTAGGCCACGGCCCACCAGGAATAGATCCACGGCTCGTTCCAGACGTCGTAGGCATCAATGACGCCGCGATAGCGCTCGCACACCGTCCGCACATAGTTGGCGTAGTCCTCCATGCGCTTGGGCTGGTAGTAGCGGTCGAAGTAGCCGTTGTGCGCCTTCCCGGGGTAGTAGCTGGCCCACTCCGGCGCCGTCCCCAGTTCGCCCAGGATCTTCACGTGGTCCCGCCGGAACCGCTGCAGCTCCTTGTCGCGGAAGGTCCACTTCCCCGGCTCGCGCTCCAGCCACCACCATCCCAGGTACTCCAGCCCCGCGTCGTGCAGCCGCGTCCAGTTCGCCCCGATCGCCTTGAGCATCAGGTTGTGCCGCGTCGTCGAGTTCGTGTGCACCCCGAAGGGCGACTCGGGCGCATCCTTGCCCCAGTATCGCGGCCGCGGCAGCCGGTACACCACGATCTCGTTGTACGTGCTTACCTGCTCGCCCTGGCCGTCCTCGACCCACGCCTCGACCCGGAAGGGCCCAAAGGGCCTGGCCGGGAACACGTCGTAACGCAGCGTCCCCGTGGCCGGCAGGGCGGCGAGCGGGATCGCCTCCAGCTCCTTCTCCTCGCCGTACACATTGACGGCCCTGCAGCGCAGCCGGGCGCCCGCCGCCTCGCCGGTCACGCAGTACGCCACCTGTGCCGGCTCATCCTCGAACTGCACCCGCGCGGCCGCGGCGTCCGAGGCCGGACACGCCAGCGACACCTCGCACGGGCGCTGCGACTGATAGGCCGTCGGCTCCGTCCCCGGCTCCACCTGCAGCCCGTCCATCCAGAACGTCTGGTCGTTCCCGATACGCAGGCTGTAGGCCCGGGCCATGAGGTTGGGGTCGAAGGTGACCTGCGCCCGCTGCCAGTCCTCGCCGCCGGTGAGCGCTGTCGCCTGGCTCGCCATCTGCCGCCCGTCGCAGAACACCGTGATCCGCAGCTCACCCGCGCCCTTCGCGTACAGGCTCGCGACGTGGGGCTGGAAGCCCAGCAGCACCCCGAAGGGCGCCGACACGAGCGTCATGGCCTCCTGCGTCGTGACTCGCAGCGCGGGAGCGCCGCTGGGGCCCGGCGTCTGTGGATCGGGCTCGATCTGCACGTCATCCCCGTCCGAGTTGTCCCTGCCCAGCGCCCATCCGCTCTGCAGTCCCAGCGGGAAGCGCGATACGTTCACCAGGTTCCCGGGGCCGCGCTCGCCGTACTTGCCCTTCAGCTCCTCGATGTAGTCGGCCCGGCTCAGGCGCATCAGCTTCAGCCGCGCCAGGTCCACCTGTCCCACCCGGCTCACCACGATCCACAGGCCCACCGGCGCGTCCAGCTTGGTCAGCCGGAAGTCGTAGTCATACTCCCGCCAGTCGGCTCCCAGGCCCACACTGCTCTCCCAGTGGAATTGGTAGGGCGGCGCCGAGTCGCGAATCCCGATGCTGATGGTGTGCCCCGGGATGCTCCGCGCCGTGAAGGTCAGTCGGAGGAAGCTCTCCTCGGTGACATCGGGCAGCGCGTGCGCGAGCTGGTACCAGTGATCCTCGGCCTCGCTGAAGTCGAGGCGCGCGAAGCCCCGCCCTTCCTCCTCCAGGCGCGTCCACGTGGCGTGCACGTCAGGCGCCCAGCCCGAATCGTCGCGCCACTCACCCACCATGACGCCGGTGACGGGTTCGTTGGGCTGGCCGCCGCGGCCCAGGATCGGCTGGCTCGCGGCCCCGAAGTCCGAGTCGATCTGCACCTCCGGCGCCGCGAAGACCGCCCCCGACAGGACCAGCAGCACGGCACAGAGCACAAGACCCTCTGGCATGTAGAACCCTCCTCGGCCCTGACTCACCGTCCCACTTCCGAGACCTGCCGCCGACTCCTCCGCGCCCCGCGCCCGAAGGTCTCCCGCCGCGGCCTGCGAACCCTTCCCCCGGCGACTCTTACGATCCCCTTGGCCCCGGGCGTGGGGCTCTCGCCGCGCCTGTCGGGCCTTGCGGAGGGAACGGCAATGGCAGGTCACAGACGCCTCGCGATCCTCCTGGCCTTCAGTCTCCTCGCCAGCGCCGCTTTCGCCCAGCGCGAGAGGCCGATCTACGATCGGGTGTTCTTCGAGCCCTGCGAGGACGTCGTGACGCCCCATATCGCCTGGGCCAAGCCCTACTACCAGGGCGCGCCCAGGGCCCTGTTCATCACCCACCGCAATGCCCTGCGCGAGGTCATCGAGCTCGCCCAGCGCCTGAGCCTCGACTACACCGTCTTCGCCGCCGAGAAGCCTAACCAGTTCGGCGAAACCGGCGTGGGGGTGGACGCGGGCTGGCGACTCATCCAGGGCAATTCCGCCGAGGAGTTGGCGGACCGCCTGCGCGGGGCCCTCGCGGCCCCCTATGACGTTATCGTCATCGGCAACCTCAAGTGGGACGAGATCCCCCTTGACTGCCGCTACCTCATCCTGCAGAAGGTCAAGTCCGGCACCGGCCTCGTGGGCTACATGCCCCAGGGCCGCGACAAGTACATCGCCCGCATCCTCGCCCGCAGCGAGTTCAAATGGTCCTGGGCCCTGTGGTCCGGCGCCGCGCAGGGCGTCGAGGACTACTTCGGCATCGGCGACTTCACCGGCTCCGTGGACCGCACCGTGGCTCACTCGGGCGAGGCGTCCGTCCGGATCGCCGGCACCCAGGTCGTCCGCGGCAGCAAAGAGGCGCCCCGCGGCGGCTACCATCCGGGCGCGATTGACCTGGAGCCCAACACCGAGTACGTCTTCTCCATCTGGTCGCGCACCGAGGGCCTCCAGGATGGCGGCGCCTCGGTCAGTCTCCATCCCCAGCCCAAGGGCGTCAGCATCCCCGCCGGCTCCGAGTGGACGCGCACCGAGGCGCGCTTCACCACCGACGACAAGAACCTGAAGACGGGCGTGTACCTGCTCAACTACAACGTCGGCACGGTATGGTACGACGACGTGGAGCTCAAGAAGGTCGGTGACGACACGAACCTGCTGCCCAATCCGAGCTTCGAGGACCCCGGCCCGGTGCCCGGGACCCTGGCCACCGGCGTCCCCTTCCGGTCGCTGCCCGCCTTCCAGGCCGGCGCCGACACCGACAGCTTCCTGCGCGCGAACCTGCAGATCGCCCGCTTCGGCGAGGGCCGGGTCGGCTTCTTCGCCTACGGTGGAGTGCCTGTCCACCAGATGATGACGCCCGGGCCGAAGGGCCGCGTGCAGGACTGCCGCCTCGACTATGACTACTACCTCGCACTCGCGATCAAGCTCCTTCTCTGGGGCGCGAACAAGGACTCCGAGTTCGTCCTGGCGTCCGCCGCCGGTCCGCTGGTCGAGGTGCCCGCCGCCGCCGGGGGCGGGCCGCCGGTAGCCTTCACGCTGCGGTCGCCGCGCGCCGTCCAGGACGCCCGCGCGGAGTTCATCGTCCGCGACCGCCGCAACAACCTCTGGCACCGCGCCGAGCAGGCCGCCCCGGTCAAGCAGGGCGACAACGATCTGAGCTTCGACCTGCCCGCTCTGCCACGGGGCTCCTACTTCGCGGACCTCTGGATCCGCTCGGGCGGCAACGTCCTGACCTTCGCCTCGGTCGGCGTCGACGCCAGTTCCCCCACGGGCCTTGCCGAGCTCTCCCTCGCGCGCGACAGCTTCGCCCTGGGCGAGCCGCTCGTGGGCCAGGTAGTGCTTGAGAGCCCGCCCGCCGGCGCCATCCTCCGCCTCAGTGCCCGCGATCTCCACGGCCGTCTCCTTGCCCGCAACGACTTCCCCGCCTCGGGCGAGCGGGTCGAGTTCAGCCTCCCCCTGCCCCCGTCGCTGACCATCGTCGGCTGGCTCGAGGCGCGTCTCCTGCGCGGCGACCAGGTCCTCGACGTTCGCACCGTGGACTACTCGCTCAACGACCTCTACCCCGACCGCCGCGATGTCCAGTTCGTCATGTGGATGGACTACCCCAACGACTTCGTCGGCCCCGCCATGGCCGAGGAGTTCACGCGCAACGGCGTGGACGCCCAGTACGGCGGCGCACCGGGCTACTCGCCCTTCGCCAACCAGTGGTGGCTGCCCTACGCCACGCGCTACGTGGACACGAAGACCGACTGGTACCAGCCCAAGCCCACGCGCGAGCAGGGCGACCTGGTCCGCAGTCCCTGCATCACCGACCCCGCCTTCCGCGAGGAAGCCGCCAAGACGCTCACCGCCAAGGCCACCGTCGGCCTGCGCTGCTCAACCCTCGACTTCACCCTGGGCGACGAGAACCACTTCGTCGCCGGCAACTGGGACCTGTGCTTCTCCGACACCTGCGTGGCCGATTTCCGCCGCTGGGCCCAGGAGCAATACGGCACCCTCGACAAGCTCAACGCCTCCTGGGGCTCGGACTACAAGACCTGGGACGAGGTCCGCCCCGCCACGCTCGAGGAGTGCAAGAAGACCGCCAACTTCGTCCCCTGGGTGGACCATCGCCTGCACATGGAGAGTGTCTGGGCCGGCCTTCACTCCTTCAGCCGCGACGTGATCCGGGAAATCGTCCCCAAGGCCCGGGTGGGCTACGAGGGCTCCGACACGCACGTGGGCAGCTTCCACGCCGCCGACTACTGGAAGCTCGCCCACGCCATGGACCTCAACAACATCTACTACCGCGACTTCCTGTCCCTGGCCCTGCACGACTTCGCGCCGCCCGACATGCTCATGGGCGGCGGCTGGTTCGGCGGCTACGCCGGCAACCGCAACGAGCCCTTCATGCGCTGGTTCCCCTGGCGCACCTTCTTCAAGGGCGCCAACAGCTTCTGGGTCTGGTGCGGCTACGGCAGCGCGGGCTCGGTCATGGCCTTCGACGTGTCGCTGTATCCCTTCTTCCAGGCGGCCTGCCAGGAGATCCACGAGATCAAGTCCGGCCCTGGCAAGCTGCTCGTCACGGCCCAGCGCCGGCACGACGGCATCGCCCTGCTCTACTCCGCCTCCAGCGTCCATGTGGGCACCTACACCGCCGGTCTGCCCGCCATGAACGAGACCCTCGACGCCCTCGTCCGCCTGCTGCACGACTGCGGCCTCGAGTGCCGCGTCGTCTCCTATGCCGAGCTCGCCGAGGGCAAGGTCACCAACGAGGAGTTCAAGGCTCTCCTGCTGCCCTGCGCCCAGGCGCTCTCCCCGGCCGAGGTAGCTGCGATCAAGCGGTTCGCCTCGGGCGGGGGTCAGGTGATTGCCGACCTTCGCCCCGGCATCACCGACGACCACGGCAAGCCCTACGACACGCCCGCCCTCGACGACCTCTTCGGCGTGGCTCAGGGGCCCGAGTTCCAGACCGGCGACACGCCCGGCGACGAGCTGGGCCTGGGCAGCCTGGTCTGCGATACCGCGCTCACCGTCCGCGCCGGCAAGCCCAGGGCCGAGGCCGGCCCGGCGCCCGTGGTCGTCGTCAACGACGTGGCGAAGGGGCGTGCGGTCCTGCTCAACTTCTCGCTCAACGGCTGCCTGTCGCCCCCGGCGGCCGCCGGTGAGCAGTTCGCCGGATGGCAGGCCGGCGAGCCCTACCGTCGCTTCCTGCTGGCGCTGCTGGCCGAGGCCGGGGTCGTTCCCTCGGTCACGGTCGAGCCCGACGCGCCGCGCGTCGAGGTCTCGCGCTTCCGCGCCGGCGACGCCGAGTACCTGGGCATCGTCCAGGGCCTGCCCTACGCGCCCGAGCTCTATACGAACAAGAAGGTGCCGGCGCCCAGCGCGCGCCCCGTCACGGTGTCCCTGCCGCGCAAGGCCCACGTCTACGACGTGCGCGCCGGCAAGTACCTGGGCGAGACGAATCGCATCGCCACGGCCATGACGCCCGGCATCGCGAGCCTCTACGCGCTCCTCCCGGCGCGGGTGGACGAGGTGAGGGCGCAGGCCCCGGCTCGGGCGCGGCAGGGCGATCCCGTCGAGTACACGCTCGCCGTTCGGGGCGCGAAGCCCGGCAGTCACCACGTCCTGCGCCTTGAGGTCCTGGGGCCCGACGGCAACGAGCGGCCCTACTACGCTCGCAATCTTCTGGCCGAGGGCGGACGCGCCCGCGGTGAGTTGACCTTCGCGCTCGACGACGCGCCGGGCAAGTGGAGGCTGGTGGCTCGGGACGTGGCGACGGGCGTCGCCGGCGCCGCCGAGGTCGAGCTGACGGCCCGCTAGGGAGGCGAGAACGATGACGCTGAGACTACTTAGGGCACTCACGGCCTTTGCCGCGCTGCTGGTCCTGGGCCTGACGGTTGCGGCCCAGCAGCCGAGCTATCCCTGCTACCGGGCCCCGGCCTCGCCCGTGGTGGACGGTGACGTCGAGGCGGATGCCGCCTGGCTCACCGTCCCCGCCGTCACCGGCTTCCGCGTGCTCGGCGGGGGCTACACGCGCGCCAAGCAGACCGTGGCCCGGGCCTGTTGGGACGACGAGGCCGTCTACGTGGCCTTCGTCTGCGAGGAGCCGGACGCGGCGGCGCTGGCGCCCTCGATCAGGGACTGGGGCCCGACCTGGAGCGAGGACAGCATCGAGGTGTTCCTCCAGTCGCGCGACGCGGGGCCCGTCTACCAGTTCGGCGTCACCGCCGGCGGTGCCAGAGGCAGCGGCGAGAGCGCACCGGACATCCTCCGCTGCGCCGCCGCGGCCCGCATCAGCGCCGACTCCTACAGCATCGAGCTCCGCGTCCCCTACGAGGTGCTCAGGTGCGAGCGGCCCCGCGCGGGGGTCACCTGGCGCGGCGCCTTCTGCCGCAACATCTTCGTTACCACCTCGGGCGGCGACAAGTTCACGGACTGGCCCGCCCTCCAGCGGCGATTCCTCGAGCCTGAAAACTTCGCGGACCTCGTCTTCCTCGAGGAGACGCTGGACGCCGCCTCGGCCACGGCGCTGACCGACCGCCTCAGTGCCGACTACCGCGCCACGGTGCTGACCGAGCTGCGCGCGGCGGCCGCGCGAGGCGACGAGTACGAGGACGCGCTGAGGAGGGCGGCGGGGGACAAGGAGTTCGCCGGCGAGGCTCGTGTCCTGCTGCGCCAGTGGCGGCGGATCGAGCGGCTGGACCGGCGGGCCGACGAGGCCCCGCTTGGCGAGATCCGCAAGGCTCTTACCACCGCCGAGGGCCTGGTCGCCGCGTCCCATGAGCTCAAGTACGACTTCCTGATCGCCGAGCTGTTCAGGGAGGACTGACCCCCGCGCCGGCCAGGCCCGTTCCCGTTCCTCCCCGCACCGATGCCCGCGCCGCCTCGCGTCCCTGCCTCCCGCCCCGCGCCCGCCCTCAGCGCTCCCTGTACGCCCGCTCCGACACGAGATTCGCGTAG
>CAZSOQ010000038.1:0-28813 GCA_964608495.1 uncultured Armatimonadia bacterium
GCCAAGAGCCCGCCCACCATCACGCAGGAGGCGCCGGCGGCCAGGGCCTTGGCCACGTCGCCGGAGTACTTGATGCCGCCGTCGGAGATAACCGGGATGCCGCGCTCGGCAGCGGCACGGGCGGCTTCGATGATGGCGGTGAGCTGGGGAACACCGGCGCCGGCCACGACCCGGGTGGTGCAGATCGAGCCGGGACCGACGCCGACCTTGACGGCGTCCACGCCGGCGGCGATGAGGTCGCGAGCGCCCTGTTCGGTGGCCACATTGCCGCCGATGACCGCGACGTTGGCAAAGGCTTCCTTCAGCCTGGCGATGCCCTCGAGGACGTTGCGCGAGTGGCCATGGGCCGAGTCCACCACGAGCACGTCCACGCCGCGCTCGACCAGGGCCGTCGCCCTCTCCAGCGCCTCCTCGCCCACACCGACCGCGGCTCCCACCCGCAGGCGACCCAGGTCGTCCTTGCAGGCGTTGGGGTACTTGGCGATTTTCTCGATGTCCTTGATGGTGATCAGGCCCAGCAGGTGCCCCTCTTCGTCCACCACGGGGAGCTTCTCGATGCGATGCTCGTGCAGGACGGCCTTGGCCTGGTCGAGGGTTGTACCCTCGCGCGTCACGACCAGACGGTCGGCAGGCGTCATGCACTCGGAGACCTTCCGGTCCAGGTTGGACTCAAAGCGCAGGTCGCGGTTGGTGAGGATGCCGACGAGGCGGCGGTCCACCGTGATGGGCAGGCCGGAGATGCGAAAGTGGGCCATCAGCTCGAGGGCCTCGCGGACGGTGGCGTCCGGGCCGAGGGTGACCGGGTCAACGATCATGCCGCTCTCGGAGCGCTTGACGCGGTCCACCTCCGTGGCCTGCTGCTCGATGGGCATGTTGCGGTGGATGACACCCATGCCACCCTCGCGGGCGAGAGCGATGGCGAGCGGCCCTTCGGTGACCATGTCCATGGCCGCGCTGAGGATGGGGATGTTCAGGCAGATCCCGGCCGTGAGACGCGTCGAGACGTCCACGTGGGCAGGGAGTACATCGGAGTACCCCGGCACCAGCAGCACATCATCGAAGGACAGTGCGGTCGGCATCCCGCTATCTTCCGCCACGGCGTTGCCTCCTTCCGCTAGATGGCAAAGGCCTCGGCCGGTGTTGATGACCGGCAACTGGGATAGGGATGGGTAACAGGCAGGGCTTGGGCGGACCAGGTCGGGACGCTAGGTGATTGGGTCGAGACTACCCCAGATCCCCGCCAGGTACTCCTGCGGCCGGCAGACGTACTCGAACTTCTCTGGCGCCTCGACGGCCGCCGGGTACATGGGCTCGTACTGCACCAGCCCGATGGCGGGAGCGTCACAGGTCCGGGCCCGACGGATCTCGGGAAGAGGCTGGCGGTAGGTCGGGTTCGGGACCCACCGGTCCTCGCCGCCGTCGCCGCCCAGGCAGTAGTAGCCGAAGCCGCGGGCCTGCACCACGGCGTCGTAGGTGGACCTGAACCAGTCGCAGACCCAGTTGCTCATGACCATCGCGGAGTCGGGGTTGGGGTTGAGGGTGACGTGGCCGTAGTTGGGGGGCATGATGACCTTCTGGCCGGCTTGGGCGTGCACGACGATGAAATCCTCGACCTTGACGTAGTGGGGGTCGCGGTAGATGTCGTCCACCTCCTGCAGCAGGTAGACGGCCTCGCCGTACAGGACCTCGTAGACCTCGGGGTAGCTGAGCGGGTAGCGCCACTGGATGTAGGGATGGTAGTGACCGGCGGTCTTGAAGACCTCGCGCCCCATGGGCTCGCCACGGAAGACGCTGATGTCGTAGCGCAGGCCGAGCTCGCGGCGCAGGTGCTCGTGGCCGGGCAGGCAGACGTCACGGTACATCCAGTAGAGGGGGTCGTGCAGGCCGGCGTCGGGGTCGAGGAGCACAGGGCGCATGGCGTCGGCGGAGCGAAGGCCCGGCGCGGGCAGCTCCCAGCCGTCGCGAGTGGAGGTTAGAGCGAAGGTGTCGGTGTCGAGGGCCACGGGAAGGCCGCAGACTGGCTCGAGATCTACCATCAAGCCGCCTCCTCAGGTTTTCAGAGCCGTCATGGCCACGGCGGCGGCGCCGATGACGCCGGCATCGTAGCCGAGCGCAGCAGTCAGGATGGGGACGTCGGCCAGGAAATCCATGGCCAGGTCCCGGAAGCGTGCGCGGGCGGGCGCCAGGTAGAGGTCGCCGAGGGCGGCAACGCCGCCGCCCACCAGGATGAGGTCGGGGTCCACAAGGTTCGAAGCGAGAGCCAGCGCCCAACCCAGGAAGGTGCCCGCGTGGGCGACGATGCGGACGGCTGCCTCGTCGCCACAGGCAGCATATTCCCCGACGACGCGGCCCGTCAAGCTGCCGAGACCCGCGAGGGGCGAGTCGCCCAGCAAGCCGGCGGCCTGGAGCTCGCGGGCGCGGCGGCCCAGGGCGTCGCCAGAGGCCAGGGCCTCCAGACACCCTCGCCTGCCGCAGGGGCACGGGGGTCCGTCGGGCAGGAGCACGAGGTGACCGATCTCGGCGGCGTTGAAGTGGGCGCCCTGGTGGATGCGACCCTTGAGGACGATGCCGCCGCCGATGCCCGTGCCCACGTTGACGTAGAGCAGCGGGCCGTGCCCGCGCGCGGCGCCGAAGAGAGCCTCCGCGAGAGCGCCGGCGTTGGCGTCGTTCTCGAGGAACACGGGCAGACCCGTGGCCTCAGAGAACCGCCCGACCAGGGGCGCACCCGACCATCCGGCGACATGATGGGAGCGCCGCACCTCGCCCGCCGCGGCGTCCACAGGCCCGCCGAAGCCCACGCCGACGGCCAGGGGACGCTCGCCCGATGGGGCCTCGGCGATGAGCGCTCGCGCGGCGGCGAGGAGCTCACCAAGGCAGGCCTCCGCGCCGGCCGAGCGAGGCGTGTCGAGGCGACGCAGGGCCCGCACCTCACCCAGGGACGACACCACGCCGACGGACATCCGGGTGCCGCCGATGTCGACTCCGAGGAAGGTCTGTGGCGTGGCCATGGGCGCCCGACTCCCAGCGGTTACTGCCCAGGATTATGGCAGAGCCGAGGGCGCCGCGCCAGGGGGCGCCGGGGGGCCGGCCGCTGCCGGTGCCGGGCGCGACCCGGGCACGACCAGGGGCTGAAAGCGGAAGAGGAGGAAGTCGCCCTCGTGACGGACGAAGACGGGGCGGACGTCCTCGAAGTGCGACGCCAGAGGGTAGGGAGGCACGGTGTCGGAGGGTGGACCGGGCACGAGCAGGAGATGCAGATCGCCCGGCCTGGGCTCGGGAGCGGCGCCGACATCGCCGATGCGCCAGGGAAGGCCCGCGAGCAGGCCCACAGCGAAGCCGGGGATGTCGCCGGTGTAGACGCCGATGCGGGCGTCGGGCGGCATGGAGGCGAGCAGGCGAGTGGCGAGATGAACGGCCTTGCGGGCCCCGGTGACGCGACCGGCGACGCCGATGCGGGACTGCAGGAACTCGGCGGGCTTGGCGGGCCAGCCGCCGGCCAGCCCCCGCGAGACCGAGAGAAGGGCTCCGGCGAGGAGCAGGCCCACGGCGACAAGGCGCAGCGGCGCGGCCGTCCACCAGGAGCGGCCGGTGGCAAGCAGCTCGGCGCAGGCAAGGCCCAGGATGACCACGGCGGCGGCCTTGGCGGCGAGGATGGGCGCGGCGGCTACACCCCAGTCCCACGGGCCCCCGGCACGCGCGGGCGTCCACAGCAAGGTGAGCACAAAGGTGAGCACGGCGACGGCAAGCACCGCCAGGGCCGCCGGGCGCAGGGCGGGTCGGCGAGCAAGCAGGGCGAAGAGGACGGCCGCACCCCAGGCGCCGCAGCCGAGGCCGAGCCAGGTGAAGAGCTCGCGATGGCCGAGGTAGAGGGCGGAGGTTGCGACCCAGTAGCGCCAGCTCTGCCAGGGATCGCCGATGATGGCCCAGCTTGCGCCGATCCACAGGAAGAGCAGATAGCCCGGGATGAGGGCGAAGAGCACGGCGGCGCCCTCGGCGCGGGCCCACGGCGAAGGCGCTGAGGGCGCGTCGGCAGGGAGAGGGCTGAAGGCCGCGCGGAGGGCGACCACCAGGACCGCCGCCGTGACCAGTAGAACGCCGAGGTGATCGCACAGGGCCGCCAGCCCGAGGAAGACGGACGCCGTGATCAGGTCCCGCAGCAGCAGGCGAGAGGCCCAGTTCGCCAGAGAGCCCAGGCCGATGAGGGCGAGGGTGAAGAACACAGCCGCGGGCGACCCGCCGGCGTAGAGGCTGAGGACGAGAGGGTGAAGGAAGACAGCCAGGCCGAAGAGCACGCTGACCCACAGGGGCAGGCCCAGACGGGCCATCCAGGACAGGTACCACCAGACAGCCAGGAGCAGCGCCGCCGCGCCCAGGACGACCTGGGCCAGGCCGGCCGTGCACCACCCCGCCCGCCCCTGACCTCGCTGCTGCTCACACCGCTGGCCTGGCTCGCGCCGCGGCCGAGCAGCAAGGCCAGGACGGCGAAGGCCAGGGCGACCAGCGCGGAGGCCGTGCCGCCCGAGCGAGGCCTAGTTGGGAGACTGAGGTCGGAAGAAGCCATGGTCGGTCTTTTCCCAGTAGAAGGGCCTGAAGAGAAGCTGACCCGCGGCCTTGTAGGCGCCGATGCTCATGAGGACCCAGTAGAGCGGCATTAGCAGAGAGTACTTCACCAGGTCCCACTGATGGCGGCTGGCGCAGGCGGCGGCGGAGAGGTAGATGAAGAGGAAGTTGCCGAGGAACAAGCATACCACGCCCATCTCGTAGACCCACAGGGGCGCGAAGAGATGCTGGATCACTGGCGGGCGCAGGGCGAGCCAGAGGAGGGTCATGACCCAGTAGATGGGGTTGAGCAGGAAGCAGGCGATCGAGCCGCCGATCATCATCTGGAAGTTGATGAAGCCGTCCAGTCCGAGCTCGCGGAAGAGGCGCCAGGGAGAGCGCATGTGGACGAGGTAGGTCTGCAGGTAGCCCTTGACCCACCGGGAGCGCTGGCGGATCCAGCTTCGCAACCGGCTGTTGGCCTCCTCCCAGGTGGTGGAGTCGAACATGGCGGTGCGATAGCCGTGCTTGTGGAGACGGACGCCGAGGTCGCAGTCCTCGGTGACGTTGAAGGGGTCCCAGCCGCCGAGAGCCTTGAGCACGCCCGTCTTGAAGTGGTTGGACGTGCCGCCCAGAGGTATCGGGCCGCCCACCGAGGTCAGCCCCGGCAGGAACAGGTCGAACCATGACGTGTACTCGGCGGTGAACAGGCGGGTGAGCAGGTTCTGCCTGGGGTTGTAGTAGTTCAGCTTGGCCTGCAGGCAGGCCACGCGGCGAGGCAGCTTGCGGAAGGCCGCAGCGGCCTTGAGGAGCTGGTCGCGGTCGGGACGATCCTCGGCGTCGTAGATCACCAGCAGATCGCTGTCGGCGAGCTCGAGGGCCCAGTTGCAGGCCTTGGGCTTGGTCTTGGGCTGGGAGTGCGGGACGACGATGGGCCGGAAGTTGGCGGGCAGGGACAGGGCCTGGCAGGCCTGGCAAGTCTCGTCGTCGTCCTCCTCCAGGAGCAGCAGGACGGTGTAGCGGTCGTCGGGGTAGTCCAGAGCCGCGAGCCCGGCGACCAGGTGCGGCAGGACGGCGGCCTCGCGGTGCAGGGGAACGAGGACGGTGTAGGTTGGCAGGAGCTCGGGCCGAAGGTCCCGGATCTCCTCGGGCGTGACGGACACGCAGGCCGGACGCTCCAGGGAGAGATAGACCAGACGGGCCTTGTAGAGGATGTGGGCGAGGTAGAAGAGGGTGGCGGCCGCATTGAGGACGAGGAGGGTGGCGATGGGGCGGGCGATCAGGAAGAGGACGAGGGCGACGGCGCCTGCCGCCAGGGCGACGGCCTGGGATGGCGACACTACCTGGCGAGCGCACTCATGCGGGCGCTCGTGGAGCACACGGAGGGGGTCCGGCGTTGTCGGTTGCTGCGGCATCTGCAACTCCGCGCGGCTGCGGCTACTGCGGCTGGTTGTCTGGCGTGAGGGCCAGTGGGTCTGCTACTCGCCCGGGGCGGCGATGGTGAGCTCGTAGTTGGTCGCGTCCCAGGCGACCTTGAAGCCCAGGGCCTCGGCGATGGGCCGCGGGGCTACCCAGACGATGCCGTCACGCAACTGGGTCTTCTCGCCCAGCGGAAGGCTCTGGCCGTCCGCCTGCGCCGAATCCGAACCGACGGCGACACGAACCGATTTGTCCTTGGTGGCGATGACGAGGGTCTTGGTGCTGGGCACCCACTGGATGCGGCAGCCGAGGCCGCGGAACACTTCCTTGGCGGGCACGATCATCCGGCCGCTGGGGAGAATGACGGGCGGCTTGGGGAGACCCAGAGTCTTGCCGTTGGCGACGACCTTGATCTGGCTGAGCCGGGCGTACTCGTCCTCGAGGTACCTGTAGGGCTCGGCGTGCACCTTGATCTTGGCGGCGCGGCGAAGGGAGACCAGGACGCTCTCGGCCGAGGCGCCACTCTCCTGGCGCAGCTTGGCCACTATCTCGTCCTTGGCGGCCTCGTAGGACTTCACCTCGCCCGCCTGCTTCTCGGTGACCATCAGGATGTGGAAGGCGCCGTCAACGAGCACGGGCGTGCTCACCTCGCCGACCGTGAGCGTGGCGACGATGGAACGCAGCGCGGGCGACGCGACGTCATCCAGGGCGACCCAGCCCAGGTCACCGCCCTTCTCCGCCGACGGGGCGCTGGACACCTCGCGGGCGACGGCGCCGAAGGCTTCGCCGTCAGCAATGCGGCGGCGGCTCTGGTAGGCTGTCTCGGCCTCGTCGGCGACGATCTCGAGGAGGTGAACGCGCGTCGGGGTCGTGTAGTCGGGCTTGTGGGAGTCGTAGTACTGGCGCGCCTTTTCGTCGCTGACCTTGCCGGCGGCGTCCACGAGCTTCTCGAGCAGGACCTCGTGCGCGAGTTGAGAGCGCAGCGCCTGCAGGCCCGCCACGCCACGCGCGGCGATGAGCTTGTCCGTGTTGCCCGCCTTGGCGGCGAGGGCCGACAGACGCGCGGAGACCTCGGCGTCAGTGGCGCTGATACCCGCCGCGCTCGCTGCCTGCCGGACTAGCACACCGTCAATGGCCCGCTCCAGAATCGAGCGCCCCATCTGAGTCCACGCGAAGCGCGTGGTCTCGTCTTCCGTCATGTCCCGGCCGTTCACCGTCGCGGCGAGCTGGGGAGGCGGCGGCGGGGGTATCAGAGGCTGGGCGGCAGGCTGGGGCCGAGGTTGAGCCCACAGACCGGTCGCGAGAACGGCAAGAAGAATCAGACACATGCCCGCATGACGCGCCACACGTGCGCCCATCGGAGAGCCCTCCCAACAGGCAAGGTTTCCCGATTATACGCACCGCCCAGAAGCAGTGTCAATTTTGGGCCCGCGGGCCGCGCCTGTCGGGCCCGGGCAGTCTCCTGACGCAGGCGCGCCGGGCAGCGCCACTGGTGCGCGCGGGTCTCACGGCCGAGGGAGCAGAAGAGACGAGAGCCCGTCAGGGATCGAGAGCTCGGTCCACTGCGGTGGCAGCTTGAGCAGGGGCGTGTCGAACTGCAACTCCGGCTCCAGGGATAGCACCTCGTCGCCGATGCTCAGGCCGACGATCTCCTGCCGGTAGAGGTCCTCGGCGAGGAGCCAGTCCTGTCCGCCGATGGTGGCCGTCAGCCGGTAGTCCACGGCGGTGTCCACGTAGTAGGAGCGCTTGGGCTTGGGCTTGTGCTTGTCCAGGATGGGATGCCCCTCATCCTTCTCGGGAACCCGCCACGTGCGCGTCTCGAGGGACTTCTTGTAGCGGATCCCGCGGAGCTCGTCGCAGAAGCTGTCGAAGCTCAGCTCTGTCGCCGGGCGCACCAGGGCGATGCAGCCGAGCACGTAGTTGTCCTGGGGGCGGGCAAGCTCGTAGTCGGCCTGACGGGCATACAGACGGAGGGTGAGTTCGGCCTGCTCGCCTTCGCCGCTCCACTGGAGCACACCGGGCTTGACGCGCTCGGTGGCTTCCTTGGCCTCCGCGGGGCCGGACCAGAGGGGAACCACGCCGAGGTAGTGTCCTCCGGTCTCGACGGCCACTGGCCACATGCGGTCAACGGCGATGGGCTGGCCCTCCCAGGGCTGGCGCAGCACCGACACCCGGCTGATCGAAGACCGCGGCCCAAGGACCATCTCGGCCCAGGCTCGCGTGCGCGGCCGCCAGCCGATCTGGTCGAAGTCCAGATTCAGCACGGCGATCCCCCCCCGCTGCAGGGCGGAGGCGTGACAGGCGCCCGAGACGTATAGGTAGCTGGTGGGCCGAGGAGCGCGCTCGGGCAGCGTGATGAGCAGCGGGATGCTGGCCGCGTTGAGGTAGGCGGTCATGGTGGAGATCGAGAAGCTCGGGGCGACGTGCAAGGTCTCCCGGTAGGGCTGCTCCGATCCCCAGGCGTAGCTGTAGGTCGCCGGCAGCGACAGGGATAGCGCCGGCAGCCCGGAGGCGACCGGCTCGCGGAAGGGCAGGGCGAAACAGCCGGCGCTCAGAGCCGGCGTGGGGACGGGGCGACCGAAGGCGGCCGCCAGCAGCGACGCGAGCGGCCCCAGGGCATCGGCGGCGTCCGGACGGTAGGTGTAGAGCTGGGCTCCGCCGAGGATGTTGGCCGAGCCCGCCAGGCGCTGGAGCAGGTCCGTCCAGGCGAGAGCCCAGGCCCGCGACCAGGACTCCGGACCCTCGGGCAGGAAGGCGCGAAGCCACCCCAGAGCGGAGAGACGGTAGGCCTCGGTCGTGGGACCGTGGCCGTCGGCCAAGCCCTCCGAGACCACGCTCTTCATCCACGCATCGGTCAGGGAAGCGGCGCGGGCCAGCAGGGCCTCGTTGCCACCGGCGCGGCCCACCCCGGCACAGGCCGCGGCGAGAACGAGCGTGCGCACGTCAGACGAAGCGGGCTGGGCGCTGCGTAGCCGCTTGCCCATGGCGCCAAGGGCGGCGGACAGGGCGGGGGCCGTCGAGGCGGCGAGCCGGTCGCCGGCCCACAGCGCACCGGCAGCCAGGAGCGGAGCCGCCACTTCGGTGGCCGCGAGCGCCGGCTTGTCGCCGGCAAGCCAGGGCAGGAGGCCCGAGTCGCCGCCGGAGGTGGCGACCTGGGCGGCGATGGCCGCCAGCGCCTCGTTCGCGGCCGCGACGTGGTCACCGGACAACAGACACGCGAGGGCCCAGGTGGGCGTCAGGCAGGCCACGTCCGGTTTGCCCTGGTCGTCCAGCACCAGCTTGAGCTGGGCGTCCAGACGCGCCGCGCCAGCCTCGGCCAGTGCCGCGCAGAGGTCCTGGAAGCTATCCGCCCTGGCGCTGAAGGCGCAGAGCGCAAGTAGCAGCGAAGCCCAGAAGACGCGCTTCATGGACACAGCATCACCCCGACGGAAGACAGGTGAGACTCGCCGGGCGCCGGGCTCCCACGCACCGCCACAAACCCGAGGCGGAGCGTTCCCGTTGCCCCGGACAGCAAGACCCGGCGCGGCCCCTGGACGGGCCCGCCCGCCGGGCGTCACGCGTAATCATTGCATCCCCCAAGCGCCCGACGCAACCCACTGCCCCGGCCCGGGCGTTCATCGGCCAGGACGGGCCCCGGCCTCTAGGACCGGTCCGACCCGCCCGGGGTTTCTGGCGCGGCGCGAATCGCCCGCCCCAGCCCGGCAACGAGGGACGGCAGGCCGGGCGGCGGAGCTGCGTGGGGCTCTCGCGGGGAGCCTGTCGCCGCGTCGGCGGCCCAGGGCCCGCGGACCCATGGGCGAGCGCGCGAACGGCCGGCCGCGGCTGAGCGCAAGGCAGCACGCATCCGAGGCCGGCCGAAGGTCGCCAAGGCGGTCGTCCGCGCAGGCTTGCCGGGCAGACTAGCGCTTTGAGAACTGCTTGCCGCGGCGAGCGCTGCGGAAGCCCGCGTGCTTGCGCTCCTTGACCCGCGGGTCGCGAGTAAGCATGCGGTACTGAGCCAGGGCCGGGCGCAGGCTCTCGTCCATGGCGACGAGGGCACGGGCGATGCCGTGGCGGAGGGCCCCGGCCTGGCCGGCCTTGCCGCCGCCATGCACCTTGGCCTTGACGTCAACCTGGCCGAACTTCTGGGCGGCGTGCAGCGGCTGCAGCACCCACTCGGTGAGCTGCGGACGCTCCAGGTACTCGTCCAGGTCCCTGCCGTTGACAAGGACGCGACCCGTGCCGGGCATGATCCACACCCGGGCCACGGCGTTCTTCCTCTTGCCGGTTGCGTAGTAGCGTTCTACGGTCGCCAACGTGTATGCCTCCCGGACACCGGTCAGATCTTGAGCTGCTTGGGCTGCTGGGCCTGGTGGGGATGGTCGGAGCCGCGGTAGATCCTGAGCTTGCGCAACATGCGGCGGCCCAGCGGCCCCTTGGGCAACATGCCGCGGACGGCCAGCTCGATCATCCGCTCGGGACGCCGGGCCAGCAGTTGCCCGGCCTCCTCGGACTTGAGGTGGCCCGGATAGCCCGTGTGGTGGTAGTAGATCTTCTGGCGCATCTTCTTGCCCGTCAGCATGACCCGCTCCGCGTCCGTGATGATGACGAAGTCGCCACAGTCCACGTGCGGGGTGAAACAGGCCTTGTGCTTGCCCCGCAGGACCGCGGCGACGCGCGCGGCCAGACGGCCCAGGGGCAAGCCCTCGGCACTCACTACCCACCAGTCACGCTTTACTTCCTCGGCCTTCGCGGAACGAGTCTTCAGCTCGGTCATGTCTTCTACTCCCTGTCTGAAACCGGGACCCGCCTTGCCTGGCGTCGCCGGCCCGGCGCGGAAGCGCCAGACCTTCCCCGGCGGCTCAGTAATCCACCCGCACCAGGCACAGCCCCTGAGGCGGGGCCGTGGGGCCGGCGCGGCGACGATCACGACTCTCTAGAATTGCGGCCACCTCTTCCGGCACGAGCTGCCCGCGGCCGACCTGCACCAGAGTGCCCACGATGATCCGCACCATCATGTACAGGAAGCCGTCGGCAGCCAGGCGGACCTCCAGCAGGTCCGCGTTCTCGTCTAGGTCCAGACGGTACAGATTGCGCACCGTGCTGCGAGCGCTGCCGCCCGAGGCGCAGAAGGCCGCGAAGTCATGCTCGCCGACGAGCGCCTCGGCGGCCCGCCGCACGGCGGGGACGTCGAGCACCTCCCCCAGGTGCCAGGCGTACCGGCAGAGGAAAGGCGAGGGCGTCTCCCGGCAGAGGACGCGGTAGGTGTACTGCTTGCCCACGGCGTCGAAGCGCGGATGGAAGTCCGCCGGGACCTCGAGGGCCTGGACCACACTGATGGCGACGGGCAACAAGCCGTTGAGGGCACGGGCGACGTTCTCGATCGGCATGGGATTGCCGCTGTCGAAGACGGCGACCTGCCCCAGCGCGTGCACGCCAGCATCGGTGCGACTGGCCGCTTTCAGATGTGTAGGTTCACCCAACAACCGCGACAGCGCCTCTTCCAGCTCGCCCTGAATGGTCGGCACCTCCGGCTGGCGCTGGAAGCCAGCGTAGTCGGTGCCGTCGTACTGGACCACGATCAGGATGTGGCGTCGGTTGCCCTCGGCCTGATGGGCCATGGCCCGGGCCTACCCACTCCAGCGTAGCACAGCCATCTCGGCGGAATCGCCGCGACGCAGGCCGGCGCGGACCACCCGCGTGTAGCCGCCTTGCACGTCCTGGAAGCGCGGGGCGATGTCGGCGAAAAGCTTGGTGATCACCTCGGGCTCGGGAAGCACGCGCAGGGCGAGGCGGCGGGAATGCACGTCGCCACGCTTGCCCCACGTCACGAGCCGGTCGGCCAAGCTGGCGGCGGCTCGGGCCCGGGCCAGAGTCGTCTTGACGGACTCCTGGAGTATCAGGCTGCGGACCAGCGAGCGAAGCATGGCTTCACGCTGGTCGGTAGGCTTGTTGAGTTTTGGGGTTCTCTTCCGATGCCGCATCAGTAACACTCCGCTGCTGCGCTCGCGCGAGCCGCTACTCGTCCTCTGCCTCTTCCGGCTCGCGCAGGGAGAGCTCGAACTGAGCCAGCTTGGATATGACCTCTTCGAGGGAGCGCTGGCCGAAGTTGCGGATAGCCAGCAGGTCCTCCCGCGTCCTGAGTACCAGCTCGCCCAGGGTGTTGATGTTCGACTTCTTCAGGCAGTTGTAGGTGCGGACGGTAAAGTCCAGGTCCTCGATGGGGTACTCGAGGACGCGGGCGCGCATGGCCTCCTCGGCCTCCATCTCCTCGGGCAGCCCGGCCTCAGCCTCGACACCCACGAACATGACCAGGTACTGCTGGATCTTCCTGGCCGCCTGCCGCAGGGCCTCATCGGGCATGAGCGTGCCGTTGCCCCACAGCTCGAGGGTGAGGCGGTCGAGGTCGGTCCGGTAGCCGACACGAGTCGGCTCGACGTGGTAGGCGCAGCGGCGAATGGGCGAGAAGGCGGCGTCCACGGGGACGACGTCGGCGCCGCGGCGGCCGCGCGTGCGGGCCTCGACGGGCAGATAGGCCTTGCCCACCTCCACGAACATCTCGGCATACAGTCGGGCCGTCTTGCTGGTGAGTGAGGCGATGTGCAGATGCGGGTTAACGATCTCAACGTCGGGCGGGCAGATCACGTCCGCGCCCGTCACCTCGCACTCGCCCTCGGCCTCGATGCGCAGGACCCACTCGCGCTCTTCCTGGTCGGCCACGGGCTCGGGGGGAGCATAGACTTTGATGGCGAGCTCGCGCAGGTTGAATATGAGCTCGGTGTTGTCCTCGAGGAGGCCCTCGAGGGTGGCGAACTCATGCAGCGCGCCGTCAATGCGCACGTCCGTGGTCGCCGCCCCCTCGATGTGCGCCAGCAGCACCCGCCGCAGCGCGTTGCCCAGAGTATGGCCGAAACCCCTCTCCAGGGGCTCCACGGCGAACTTGCCGTAAGTCGCCGTCATCTCCATTATCCTGATCTGTGCGTTCAGCCCCTCGATCATATCGTCTATTCCCCCTCGTGTGAGGACACGCTCCGTCAGGCTCCGACAGCAACGATCAGCGCGAGTAGAACTCCACTACCACCTGTTCGTCGCCGGGCACGTCAACGTCCTCGCGGGCGGGCAGGTTCACGACCTTGGCGGTCCGCCTCTCGTAGTCCACCTCGAGCCAGCGAGGGGCCACACGGGCAGCGACTTCCACGGCCTCGACGATCGGGGGCAGGTTCCGGCTCTTCTCGCGCACGGCCACCACCTCACCGGGGCGCACGCGGTAGGAGGCCACGGTCACCACGCGACCGTTGACCTCGAAGTGCCGCTGGCCGATGAGCTGGCGCGCCTGTGCCCGGCTGGCCACCAGCCCGGCGCGAGAGACTACACTGTCCAGCCGGGTCTCCAGCAGCGCCAGCAGGTTGTCGCCGGGCACGCCGGGCATGCGCTCGGCCTGACTGACGTATCGGCGGAACTGGCCCTCGAGGAGGCCGTAGAAGGTACGGATGGCCTGCTTGGTGCGAAGCTGCACGGCATAGTCCGTGCGGCGGCGACGCCGTCGGCCGTGCTCGCCCAGCTGGCCGGGCGGGTAGGGGCGCTTCTCGACGGCGCACTTGGGCGACGTGCAGCGCTGCCCCTTCAGGTACAGCTTGCGGCCTTCACGCCGGCACAGCCGGCAGACTGGTCCAGTATAACGTGCCATGGGAAAAGCTCACCTCCGCCGCTTGCGGCGGCTAGACGCGTCGCCGCTTCTTCGGGCGACAGCCGTTGTGGGGCAGCGGCGTGACATCGTAGATCTCACGGACCTCCAGCCCAGCGGCCTGCAGGGCGCGAATGGCCGTCTCGCGGCCCTGACCGGGCCCCTTGACGAAGACGTCCACGCGCTTCATGCCGTACTCGACAGCCCGTCGAGCGGCCTGCTCGGCCGCGAGCTGGGCCGCGAAGGGCATGCCCTTGCGGGTGTGCTGCAGGCCCACCGCCCCACCGCTGGCCCAGGCGATGCAGTTGCCCTCGGGGTCCGTGATGGTCACGATGGTGTTGTTGAAGCTCGACTTGATGTGGGCATGGCCGAAAGGCACCTGTCGGGTGACTCGGGCCCGCCGCGCTGCTTGCTGACGACGTGCTCGACGCATCGGGTCGCCCCCTATTACTTGTGCACAGCCGCTCTCTTGCGGCCCTTGACGGTCTTGCGCTTACCCTTACGGGTTCGGGCATTGGTGCGCGTCCGCTGACCGCGGACGGGCAGGCCGCGACGGTGGCGCAGGCCCCGGTAGGAGCCGATCTCCACCAGTCGCTGGATGTTGGACTGGATCTCCCGCCGCAGGTCGCCCTCGATCACATGGTCGCGGTCTATGATCTCGCGCAGCCTCGCAGCGTCTTCCTCGGTGATGTCCCGAGTGCGCCTGCCCGGGTCCACGCCGGCGGCCTCAACGATCTCGGCCGCCTTGCTGTGCCCGATGCCGTAGATGTAGGTCAGCGCGACGACTATCCGCTTGTCTCTGGGCAGGTCTACGCCCGCGATACGTGGCACGCCTGCACCTCCTTAGCCCTGGCGCTGCTTGTGGCGAGGGTTCTCACAGATGATGCGCACCACGCCACGGCGGCGGATTACCTTGCACTTCTCACAGCGTCTGCGTACGGACGGTTTTACCTTCATGGCCAAAGCCTCCACAGCCTTAGGCTCTACTTCTTGTGCAGCCAGACGATGCGTCCGCGGTTGATGTCGTCCACGGGCAGCTCGACGGTCACGCGGTCGCCCGCCATGATGCGGATGGACCGCTCGCGCATCTTGCCGCTCACGTGGGCCAGGATGGTGTGGCCGTTCTCCAGCTCGACCGTGAAGAAGGCGTTCGGTAGCTTCTCCACCACCCGACCCAGGACGCGGAGCACCCGCATGTGCTGCTCCTCTTCGGGCTGCTGGCGCCTCCTGCGCTTCTTACCCCTCTTGGCTGGTCGCATTAGTCACCCGAGACGGGGCCAGTTCGATTGGGTGGCCGGGAAGCGGTAAGCACCTCGGCCCCGTTCTTCGCTATCGCTACGGTATGCTCGAAATGGGCGGCCGGCATCCCGTCGGCCGTGCGGGTCGTCCAGCCGTCGGCGTCCTGCCGCACCTCGTAAGTCCCGGCCGTCACCATCGGCTCGAGAGCCAGGGCCATGCCGGGACGCAGGGCCAGCTCGTAGTCCGCCAGAGCGCCCGGCTCATAGTAGTTCGGGATGTCGGGCGGCTCGTGCATCTGCCGACCGATCCCGTGGCCTACCAGGGCCCTGACGACGCCGAAGCCGGCGGACTCGGCGATCTGCTGAATGGCGCGGCTGATGTCGCCCACCACCCGGCCCGGCGCGGCCACAGCGATGGCGGCGTCCAGCGCCTCCCTCGTGGCCTCCATCAGCCGGCGGCGGAGGTCGTCCACTTCGCCCACGGCAACGGTGAAGGCCGCATCGGCATTCCAGCCCTCGTATGCGCACCCCACGTCCACTCCCACCAGCGTGCCCTCCCTCAGACGCTCTCCGTGGCTCGGGATGCCGTGCACCACCACATCCTCTACCTCGATGCAGATCGACGCGGGGTACCCATTATACCCCTTGAAGGACGGGATGGCACCCTCCGATCGGAGGTGCTCCTCGGCCAGGGCGTCCAGCTCGGCCGTCGTGACCCCCGGCTGCATGGCCTCAGCCAGCTTGTCCAAGGTTCGCGCTAGTATCGCACCGGCCTGGCGCATCAACGCCATCTCGGGCGGCGTCTTGCGCGGCACTTTGGATGGTCGCATCCTCGACATCGGATCAGCCACCGAGCCCCTGCGCCACCGCCTCGATCGTTCGCCCGGACACCTCTTCCACCGACCCCGCCGCGGCGACCGACAGCAGCAGGCCCCGCTCCTCATAGAAGCCGATCAGCGGCGCCGTCTGGGCATAGTAGACCCGCAGGCGCTCGCGGATGGCCTCGGCCTTGTCATCATCGCGCTGGTAGACTTCCCCGCCGCACTTCGGGCACCGGTCCCCGACGTCCAGGCCGTCGGTCTGCAGGTTGAAGATGGCCCCGCAGCCGCGGCACATCCGTCGCGTCGAGAGCCGGCGCACCACCACGTCGTCGTCCACCTCCAGGTTGACAACCACGGGCGGGCGCATCCCGAGCTCCCCCAGGGCCTGGGCCAGGGCCTCGGCCTGGGCGATGGTGCGCGGGAAGCCGTCCAGCAGTACACCGCCGGTCTGGACATCGTCGCGGGCGAGCCGCTCGCGAGCGATGCCGATGACGACCTCGTCGGGCACGAGCTCGCCGGCGTCCATGTGGCGCTTGGCCTCGAGGCCGAGGGGCGTGCCCTCGGCCACGGCTGCGCGAAGGATGTCGCCGGTGGAGACGTGCACCAGGCACCAGCGCTCGACCAGAGCGTCCGCCTGGGTGCCCTTACCGGCACCGGGCGGGCCGAGCAATATGACGACGGGCGCGTTGGACGTCACGCATACCTCCTCAGACAAGGAACCCGCGCATGTGGCGCATGAGTAGCTGGGCCTCGATCTGCTGCATCGTGTCGAGGGCCACGCCGACGACGATCAGCAGCGACGTGCCGCCCACGAGGCCGAAGGTCTTCACGCCGGTGATGTCGCCGACGTAGAACTGCATGATGGCGATGAGCCCCAGGTACAGCGCGCCGACGAGGGTGATGCGGTAGAGCACGCGGTCAAGGTAGTCGCGCGTGCGTTCGCCCGGACGAATGCCGGGGACCGATCCCCCCTGTTTCTGCAGGTTCTCGGCGATCTGCTCCGGGTTGAAGGTGACGGCGGTGTAGAAGTAAGTGAAGACGACGACGAGCACGAAGTACAGGAGGCTGGCGAAGCCGTTCTGGCCCGGGGTGGTGTACTCGACGATGGAGAGCACGGCGTTGCGGACGGTACCCTCCTCGATGCCCAGGCGGGAGACGTAGTCTATGACGGTCTGGGAGGCGAAGAGCTGGGCGACGGTGGCCGGGAACATGGCCACGGCGATGGCGAAGATGATGGGGATAACGCCGGCCTGGTTGACCTTGAGGGGGAGGAAGGAGGAGCCGCCTCCGTAGATCTTGCCGCCGCGGACCTGCTTGGCGTATTGGATCGGGATCTTGCGCTGGGCCTGCTGGACGAGGACGATGAAGTAGATGGTGGCGAGGAAGATGAGCAGCAGGAACAGGATGTTGGCCAGCCCGAGCTCGCCGCCGCGCCACAGAAGGATGGTCTGGGCAATGTCCTGCGGCATGCTGGTCATGATGCCGACGAAGATGATCAGGGATATGCCCTGGCCGATGCCGCGCTCGGAGATCATCTCGCCCAGCCACATGAGGAACATGCTGCCGGAGGTCATCATGAGGATGTCAAAGAGCCTGATCCCTATGCCCGCGCGGAAGGCTCCCATGCCGGAGAACCAGCCGATCATGCCGGCCGCCTGCAGGGCCGCGAGGGGGATGGTCCAGTACTTGGTCCACTGGCCGATCCTCTTCGGGCCGTCCTCCTCCTTGGATACCTTCTCCAGGGACGGGATGACCATGACGAGGAGCTGGAAGATGATGGAGGAGTTGATGTAGGGCATGATGCCCAGGGCGAGCACGGAGAAGCGCCGCAGGGAGCCGCCGGCGAAGGTGTCGAGAATGTCGCCCAGCCCGGCTCCGGTCTGGAACAGGCTCTCCAAGGCCGCCTTGTCAACGCCCGGCAGGGGGACGTGCGCGCAGGCGATGTACACCGTGAACACCCACATCACGAACATGATGCGGCGGCGTATATCGGGGACCCTGAGGGCCTGGACTAGGCCGGCCAGGCGCTCTTTCATTCGCCAATCACCTCGGCGGTGCCACCGGCGCTCTCAATCTTCTCCCGGGCCGTGGCACTGAAGGCGTGGGCGCGCACCTGCAGCCGCCTCGTGAGGTCGCCCTGGCCCAGGACCTTCAGGCCGTCACCCAGCTTCCTGACCAGTCTGGCCTCGCACAGCAGCTCGGGCGTGACCACGGTGCCGTCCTCGAAGCGGTCGAGGGAACCCACGTTCACCACGGCGAACTCGCGGCGGAAGATCCCGATGTTGTGGGCCCTATTGGACTGGCCGCGCACCTTGGGAAGGCGGCGATAGATGGGCGTGGCTCGACCGGCGAAGCCGGGGCGTACGCTGCCCCGAGCCTTCTCGCCCTTGGTGCCGCGCCCGGCCGTCTTGCCCTGGCCCGCGCTGAGGCCCCGGCCCTTGCGCTTGCGCGCCTTCCTGACCTGTGACTGCGAAGCTATCTCATCGAGTCGCATTGCCAATCCCCTCAGGCTTCAGTGGCCGGCTCGACCTCGACCAGGTCGCGGACGACCCTCAACATGCCGCGGATGGAGTCGTTGTCGGGCTGGACCACGCTCTGGCCGATGCGACGCAGCCCCAGCGCCTTGAGCGTGCGGCGCCGCTTCACGTGGCAGCCGATGAGGCTGCGGCGAAGGGTTATCTTCAGGTTGCTGTCAGACATGACCGTGCGACCTCACGCTGTCCTTGACTAGAGCTGCAGGCCGGACTCGCGGGCGCCGTCGGCCAGCGCCTTGACGCGCCCGTGGTACTGCCATCCGCCGCGGTCGAAGACGACCTGCTCGATGCCGCCGGCCTTGGCGCGCTCGGCGATGACCAGCCCCACAATCCGGGCGGCAGCAGCGCACTTGGTGGAGCTGCCCTCCAGGCGCCCCCGCACCTCGGGATCGAGCGTGGAGCAGGCCACGAGCGAGCGGCCGGCCCAGTCGTCAATGATCTGAGCGTAGATGTGACGGGAAGTCTTCGTCACGCACAGGCGCGGGCGCTCGGGCGTGCCCTGCACCTTGCCGCGCACCCGCAGGTGGCGGCGCCTTCTAGCATCTTGACGCTTCTTGTCAGCCACAGTAAGGCACCTCGTAGGGCCAGGCCGCCAGCCTAACCGGCCGCGCGGCCCGCCTTGCCGGGTTTGATCCGCACGCGCTCGCCACGGTACCGCAATCCCTTGCCCTTGTACGGCTCCACCGGCCGGACCCGCCGGATCTCCGCGGCCACCTGGCCTACCTGCTGCTTGTCGGCACCGCGAACGCTGATGATGGCGCTCATGTAGTGAGGCGGCGTCGGGTTGCGGTTCTCCACCTGGATCTCGACCCCCGCAGGCGGCTCATAGACTACCTCGTGAGACAGACCCACCTGGAGGGCCAGCGACCGGCCGCGCACCTCGGCGCGGTAGCCCAAGCCGTGCAGCTCCAGAACGCGAAGGAAGCCCTCGCTCACGCCCTGGACCATGTTGGCGATCAGGGCACGGGTGGTGCCGTGGATGGCCCTGTGGCCCTTCCTGTCGCTGGGCCGTTCGAGGACCACCTGGTCGTCCTCGACGCGGATGGTCAGGTCCGGGTGGGCGCGCAGCGAAAGCTCGCCCTTGCTCGCCTTGACGACGACCGTGTTGTCGGGTCCGACGATGACGGAGACACCGTCGGGTATAGGAACGGGTGCGTTGCCGATACGAGACATAACACAGCCCTCCGGCTGCTACCAGATGTAGGCGAGGACCTCCCCGCCGATTCCGCGACGGCGGGCCTCCCGGGCGGTCATGATGCCCTGGTCGGTGGACAGGATGGCGACGCCAAGGCCGGAGAGCACGCGGGGCAGCTCGCCCCGGGCCACGTAGACACGACGACCGGGCTTGCTGACGCGCTTGAGCCCGCGCAACACGGGGTCGTTGCGCTGGTCGTACTTTAGGCGGATGCGCATCTCCCGTCCCTTGCCAACAAGCTGGTAGCCACGGATGTAGCCTTCCTCGTGGAGGATCTTGGCGATCTCCAGCTTGACTTTGGAGACCGGGATCTTCACGTTGTTGTGGCGGGCCAGCACGGCGTTACGTATTCTTGCCAGCATGTCGCCGATAGGATCGGTTACCGTACCCATATGCACAATTCCTCCCAAGCATGACGCGATGGCAGAGGGGGCCGGGCCCCGCGCTACCAGCTCGCCTTGCGGACGCCTGGGATATTCCCAGCCAGCGCGTTCTCACGGAAGCAGATGCGGCAGATACCGAACTTGCGCATGTACCCGCGCCGACGGCCGCAGATCTGGCAGCGGTTGTATTGACGCACCCTGAACCTGGGCGTCATCTGTTGCTTGACCTTCCAGGCTTTCGTTGCCACTTGCAAGCATCCCCCTGATCTCAGGCTCTACTCGTGGGCGAGGGGCATGCCCAACTCCTGGAGGAGGGCCATGGCCTCCTCATCGGTGCGGGCGGTAGTCACGATGGTGATGTCCATGCCGCGCTGGCGCTCCACGTCGTCGTAGCCCAACTCGGCGAAGATGAGGTGATCGGTGAGGCCCAGGCTGTAATTGCCCCGGCCGTCGAAGGCGTCGCGAGGCAGGCCCCGGAAGTCCCGGATGCGAGGGAGCGCCAGGTTGAACAGCTTGTCCAGGAACTCCCACATCCGGTCGCCGCGCACGGTGGCGCGAAGGCCCACGGGCATGTCCTTGCGCACGCCGAAGGCCGAGATGGACTTCCTGGCCCGGGTGATGACCGGGCGCTGGCCGAGGATCAGAGCCACCTCGGCGACGGCCTTCTCGAGCGTCTGATAGTCCTCTTTGGCGCGGCCCACGCCCATGTTGACCGGCACCTTCACCAGGCGAGGCACCTGCCAGATGTTCGTGTACCCAAAGCGCTCCATGAGAGCCGGGATTACCTGCTCCAGGTAGTGCGCCTTGAGGCGCGGTACGTAAAGGGTTTCTTCTTGAGCCATGGCTGATCGCGACCGCCTCGGTAGCGGCGACCGCTTCACTCCCTATTCGTCAATGTCCTGCTCGCACTTCTTGCACTGGCGGACCTTCGTGCCGTTGTCCCGGACTCGATGGCCCACACGTGTGGGAGCGTCGCAGTTCGGGCATACAAGCATCACGTTGGACACGTCCATCGGCGCCGGCATGTCTATGATGCCGGCCTGCCGGATCTTGGCGCTCTCCCGCACCGCCTTCTTCACCATGTTGATGCCCTCGACGGTGATCCGGCGCGTGAGCGGGTCCACGGACACCACCCGGCCGCGTCGGGGTCGGCCCCGAGTCGAGCGGTACTTGCCGGCGATGATCTGGACCTCGTCGCCCTGCCTTATCTTCAGCGCCTCGGGACGCCGGCGAGTAGAGGATCCCCTTCTCATCTAGACCACCTCCGGGGCGAGCGAGACAATTCTCATGTACTGCTTGTCGCGCAGCTCGCGGGCCACGGGCCCGAAGACGCGGGTGCCGCGGGGGGCGCCGGCCGCGTCCACAATCACGGCGGCGTTGTCGTCGAAGCGAATGCTCGTCCCGTCCGGGCGGCGCACGGTCTTGCGGCACCGCACGATGACGGCCCTGACCACGGTGCCCTTGGGGATCGCGCTCTGCGGCGTGACCTGCTTCGTGGAGGCGATGATGACGTCGCCCAGGGAGCCGTAGCGCGTGCTGCCACCGCGGCCCATCACGCGGATGCACAGGATCTCCTGGACCCCGGTGTTGTCTGCGACCTTGAGTCGGGTCTCTGTCTGGATCACGGTAGGTACCTCACTTGCCTGACTGGCACAAGCTACGGGCGGGCCCGGGACTCAGGATTCCTCGTGCTGCGCTTCCTGAGCGCGAGCGATGATCTGGTCGGCGATCTGCTGCGGCACGGGCTCGTAGTGGGCGAACTCCATGATGTAGCTCGCCCGGCCCTGGGAAAGCGAGCGCAGGTCGGCCGCGTAGCGCAGCAGCTCGGCCAGAGGCACGTTGGTGCGCACGATGGTCATGCCGCCACCGGCTTGGTCCATGCCCTGGATCCGCGCGCGACGGCCGTTGAGGTCGGAGACGATGTCGCCGGTCAACTCGTCGGGAGCAGAGATCTCAACGAGCATGATGGGCTCGAGGAGGATGGGCCCGGCCTGGGCTAGGGCCTCGCGCATGGCGATCTGGCCGGCCAACTGGAAGGCGATGTCCGAGCTGTCCACCGGGTGGGTCTGGCCGTCGTCCACCGTCACGCGGAGGTCGGTGACGGGGTAGCCGGTGACGGGCCCCTTTTGCGTGGCGGCGCGGCAGCCCTTCTCCACGGAGGGGATGAAGGTGCCGGGAATGGCGCCGCCGACGACGGCGTCCACGAACTCGAAGCCCTGGCCCCTGGGCAGGGGCTCGACGCGGATCCACACATCGCCGAACTGGCCGCGGCCGCCGGTCTGCTTCTTGTGCCGGCCGTGCACGCGCACGGACTGGGTGACCGTCTCCAGGTAGGGCACCTTGGGCTCGCTCAGCTCAACCGTCAGCTGGAACTGGCGCTGCAGCCGCGCGATGACCGTCTCGAGGTGCAGCGGGCCCATGCCCGAGACCACCAGCTCGCCGGTATCGTCGCTGCGGCGGTAGCGGAAGCCGGCATCCTCGTCGGCGGCGCGCCCCAGCGCGGGGCCCAGCTTGTCCTCGTCCTGGCGGCCGGCGCCCCGCAGGGCCAGGGAATGCATGGGCTCGATGAGCTGAGGGCTCGCGTAGACGATCCTGGACTTGGGATCGGCCAGCGTGTCGCTGGTGCGGGCGTTCTCGAGCCGGGTGACACAGCCCAGGTCGCCGGGCCACAGCTCACCGACCTGGGTGGTCTTGCGCCCCTGCACGACGGCGAGGCCCGAGCACTTCTCGCGTTCGCCGCTCTGGCTTACCACCACGGACGCGTCGGCGCGAGCCGTGCCGCTCATGACCCGCAGGAAGCTGATCCGACCGACATAGGGGTCGGTAAGGGTCTTGAAGACCACAGCCGAGAAGGGCTCGGTCGGGTCGGCCGTGCGCTCGACCTCGGCGCTGCCGTCGGCCAGGGCGCCCTTCACGGTGGGCATGTCGGCCGGGCTCGGGCCCGCCGCGACGACGAAGTCCAGCAGGGGCAGGCCTCCGAGGTCAGCCGTGGCCGCCGAGCACAGAACGGGCACGAGCGCGCCCGACAGGATGGCCGCCTTCAGGCCGGAGAGCAGCTGCTCGGGCGTCAGGTCCTCGTTGGCGAAGTACTCCTCGAGCAGATCGTCGTTGCTCTCGGCCACCGCCTCGACCAGAGCCGTCCGCGCTTCCTGGGCCTGCTCGGCGTACTCCGCCGGAAGGTCCACGACCTGCGCATTGGCGCCCGCGCCGGTGACGGCCTTCATGGTGAGCAGGTCCACGACCCCGCGGAAGCCGGCCTCGGCGCCCAGGGGCAACTGGACCGGCACCGGCCGGCAGTCGGGCAGAGCCTCGCGCAGGCTGGCGACAGCCGCGGCGAAGTCGGCCCGCTCGCGGTCCATCTTGTTGACGACGGCGATGAGAGGCAGGGACCGTTCCCGCGCCATGGCGTAGACACGGCGGGTATGCACCTCGACACCGGCGGCGGCGTCAACGACCAGAGCGCCGAGGTCCGCGATCCAGACGGCGTAGGTCACCTCGGTGATGAACTCGGAATAGCCGGGCGTGTCGAGGACGTTGACCTTGTAGCCATCGCGTTCGGCGTAGCACAGCGACGTCATGATGGAGACGCCGCGCTCGGCCTCCTCCGGATCGGCGTCGCACACGGTATTGCCCTGCTCCACCACGCCCAGACGCGTCGTCACGCCGGTGTCATAGAGGAGGGCCTCGGCGAGGCTTGTCTTGCCGCAGCCGCGGTGGCCCAGAAGTACCAGATTGCGAATCTGCTCCGTTGTGTGCGGGGGCACTCTCTCGCCCCTCCTCTATCGGGTCATGGCAGGCGTCCAAACCGAACGACCGGCAGGCGGCCGGGCTCAGTCCTCGTCCTCCTGCTCCTCCTCATCGTCCCTGTCGTCCACGGGCTCCTCCTGCGCGGGCGCCTCGGGCTGCTCATCAGGAGCATCCTCGGCGGCCGGCGCGGCCTGCTCGGCATCGGCGATGATCTCGGCCACCTCGTTGGTGACCTCGACGGCCTCGGTGACCGCCTCGACACCGGCCTGCGGCGTGTCGGCCCGGCGGATGACAGCCACCATGCGCCAGGACTTGCGGCGGCTGTGGGGGCGGCACTCCGCGATCCGCACGATGTCGCCCAGGCGGGCCTCGTTGTCCTCGTCGTGGACCATGTACTTCTTCCGCCGGCGCAGGACGCGGGCGTAGAGCGGGTGGCGCACCAGGCGCTCGACTCGCACCACGATGGTCTTGTCCATGCTGTCGCTTACGACGATGCCCTCTCGCGTCTTGCGCAGTCCGGTGGTCTCGCTATTCGGCATCTTCAACCCTCACTCGCGGAGGCTGGAGACTCAGGCCTGCGGGGAACGCAGTCCGAGCTGACGCTCCCGCAGCTCAGTCTTGATCCGCGCGATCGCCTTCCTGTACTTGCGCACGCGCTTGGGGTCGTCAACCTGGCCGGAGGCCAGGCGGAAGCGCAGATTGCTCAGCGCCTCCTCGATGTGGCGGAGACGCTCGTGCAGTTCCGCGTCGCTGGCGGCATGGATCTGGTCGAGAAGGTCTCGGGTGCTCTTGGAGCTGTCAGGCATGGGTCGGCTCCTCCCGTTCCACGAACCGTGTCTTGATCGGCAGCTTGTGGCCGGCCAGGCGCATGGCTTCGACGGCCACTTCCCTGTCCACGCCGGCCATCTCGAAGAGCACACGGCCGGGCTTGACCACGGCCACGTGGTACATCACCTGGCCCTTGCCCTTGCCCTGACGGGACTCGGGCGGCTTGGCCGTGAAGGGCTTGTCGGGGAACACGCGGATCCACAGCTTGCCGCCGCGCTTGGCGGCTCGGGTCATGGCAACACGCGCGGCCTCGATCTGCCGGGCGGTGAGCCAGCAGGGCTCGAGGGCCTGCAGTCCGTAGTCGCCGAAGGCCAGGGAACTGCCACGCTGGGCCAGCCCGGTCATGCGGCCGCGATGGGTCTTGCGGTACTTGGTGCGCTTAGGCATCAGCATCTTCGTCAGCCTCCTCGGCCTCCGAGGGCGCGACCTCTTCCTCGTCCGCCGCGTCCATGCCGGCGGCCACGGGCTCGTCCAGGCCCACCAGCTCCTCGACCGGGCTGGGCTCGTCCAGGGCCGGCGGCTCGACAACGACGGGCTTGGGGGCCGGAGCCACGGTGGTCGGCGTCTCCTCCGCGGCCGTGGCAGCGGCCTCGACCGCCGGCGCGGGGGCGCCGCGCTGCTCCTGCTCATCGCCGTGCAGCTCGCGCTGGGCGGCCGTGATCTCGGCCTCCAAGCGCTCGGCGTCCTCCTCCTCGGAGCGGACGCGGCGGGCAGGCAGGACGTCGCCGCGGTAGATCCAGACCTTCACCCCGATGGGGCCATAGGTCGTGTGAGCGGTCTCGATCCCGTAGTCAATGTCGGCACGAAGGGTCTGCAAGGGCACGCGGCCCACGGGGCCCATGGACTCGGTGCGGGCGATGTCGGCGCCGTTGAGGCGGCCGGCGACCTTGATACGGATGCCCTTGGCGCCCTGGCGCATGGCTCGCTCGATGGACTGGCGCATGGCCCAGCGGTGGGAGACGCGACGCTCCATCTGGCGGGCGATGTTCTCGGCTACGAGCTGGGCATTGACGTCGGGCTCGGGGGCCTCCTCGACGTTGACGCGAGTGCGCTTGCCGGTCTCCCGTTCGAGGCGCTGGCGCAGGGCGTCCACATCGCGGCCGCCACGGCCGATGACGACCCCTGGCTTGGCCGTGGCTACGGTCACGGTGATGGAGTCGCGGCTGCGGTCAATGATGATGTCGGATATGCCCGCGTTGCGATGGAGGTGGCGGATCAGGCGTCGGATCCTGAGATCCTCGACCAGCCAGCGCGTGTAGTCGCGGCCGCTGGCGAACCAGCGAGCCTTACACTGGCGGATGATGCCCAGTCGGAAGCCGTAGGGGTGCACCTTCTGGCCCATGCACTGTCCTCCTTAACGCCGGGCGCGCGAGGAAGCGGCGCGGGAGCGGCCCCGCGGCTCCGCTTGCCGAGCCCGCTCCTGAGCCTGCTCGTCGCTGACGACCACCAGGATGTGACAGGACCGCTTGCGGATGACGTCGGCGCGGCCCCTGGCTCTGGGCAACATGCGCCTCATACGGGTGGCGTCGCCCGCCTGGGCGTCCTTCACGACCAGGTCCTCGGGGTCCAGATCGTGGTTGTTCTCGGCATTGGCCACCGCGGAGAGCAGCGCGCGGCGCAGCTCAAAGGCCGAGGGACTGCTGTCCAGGCCGAGCATGCCGATGGCCTCGCTCGCCGGCTTGCCGCGCACAAGCCGGCAGTAACGCCGAACCTTGTACGGGCTGATCCTCACCCACTTGTGCAAAGCGCGAACGTCCATGGTCCTACCTCTCGTGCTAAGTTACGCCCGTCGTGCGCTCGGAGCGGCCCCGGAAGCCGCGGAAGGTGCGCGTGGGCGCGAACTCGCCCAGCTTGTGGCCGACCATGTTCTCGCTGATGTAGATGGGCACGTGCTTGCGCCCGTCGTACACCGCGATGGTGTGGCCGACCATCTCCGGGTAGATGGTCGAGCGCCGCGACCAGGTCCTGATCAGGCCTCGCTGGCCGGAGGCATTCATCTCCTCCACGCGGCGGAGCAGCTTGGGTTCGCAGAACGGACCTTTCTTTCTGGAGCGCGCCATAGAGCGTCTTACCCCCTGCCGACTCAACGGCGCTTCCTGGTAGCGTGACGGCTGCGCACGATGAAGCGCGAGGTCGGTTTCCGCTTTTTGCGGGTGCGGACACCCAGCGTCTTCCAGCCCCAGGGACTGCGGGGGGCGGCCTGCCCGATGGGGGCCTTGCCCTCGCCGCCGCCGTGGGGATGGTCGTGAGATCCCATCGCCGAGCCGCGCACGGTCGGGCGGATGCCGCGGTGTCGCTTGCGGCCCGCCTTGCCGTCGCGGACGTTCTGGTGATCGGAGTTGCTTACCACGCCGATGGTGGCCCTGCAGCGCAGAGACACCATGCGCACCTCGCCCGAGGGCATCCGCAACTGGGCGTAGCCGCCCTCCTTGGCGAGGATCTGGACGCTGGCCCCAGCGGACCGGGCCAACTGGCCACCGCGCCCGGGCTGCAGCTCCACGTTGTGAATCGGGCGGTCCGGCGGGATGCGCTCGATGGCCATGGCGCAGCCGACCCGGATCGGCGCCGAGTCGCCACTGGCGACCGTCTGCCCTCGCTCCAGGCCCTCGGGGGCAAGGATGTAGCGCTTCTCGCCGTCGGCGTAGTGCAAAAGCGCAAGGAAGGCCGAGCGGTTCGGGTCGTATTCGAGCGCCGCCACGCGGGCGGGCACGCCGTCCTTGTCCCGCTTGAAGTCCACGACCCGGATGAGCCTGCGCGCGCCGCCGCCGCGGTGGCGCACCGTCACTCGACCCGAGTTGTTGCGCCCGGCCGACTTGGCGTTGCTGCGTACCAGACCGCGCTCGGGGCGCTTGCGGTCGAGCTTGGCCGTGTCCACCCTGGTGTAGGTACGCCTACCCGGAGAGGTGGGCTTGTGGGTTTTGATTGCCATAACCTGCTCTCCCCTGTCTAAGCGCGCTCCACCACGTCTATCCGGTCGCCGGGAGCCAGAGTGACCAGGGCCTTCTTCCAGCCCGAGGTGCGGCCCTGGGGGTAGCGCCAGCCGTAGCGGCGGGTCTTGCCGCCCACGCTCATGGTGCAGACCTTCAGGACTCTCACCCCAAAGAGGACCTCGATGGCCCGGCGGATCTCGACCTTGTTCGCATCGGGATGCACGCGGAAGGTGTAGGTGTTCTGCTCGTCAATCAGCCGCATGCTCTTCTCAGTCACGACCGGCGCGATGAGAATGCTGCGGTACCGTCCGTAGTCGGCGGACCGCATTTACTCTCCCTCCTCCTCTTGCGGTGCCTGCAGCCTCTCCAGAGCGGCCTGGGTGATGAGAATGTCGTCAGCCCAGATCACGTCGCGCACGGAGAAGTGCGGCACCTCCCGGCGGAGCAGGCCGGGCAGATTGCGGCAGCTCAGGTAAAGGGCCTGGTCCCGGTACTCGTCGGGAGAGAGGATCAGGAGGGTGCGGGCCTCACAGCCCAGGCCGGCGAGAACGCGGGCCACGGCCTTGGTGCTGATCTCGGGCAGGTCGAAGCCGGCCAGGATGGTCACCACACCATCGCGCACCTGCTCGGAAAGCGCCGAGAGCAAGGCCTTGCGGCGCATCTTGCGGGGCAGGTGAAGAGGCCGCCTGGCCCCATGGGGGCCGTGGGCCTTGTAGCCGCCCACGAAGACGTTGGCGGCGCGGGACCCGTGACGGGCCCGGCCCAGGCCCTTCTGGCGGTACCACTTGGCGGTGGTCAGCGCGATCTCGCCGCGACGGAGAACGCGATGCTGGCCGACGTGGCGCTGGTTCTCCACCACGCGCAGGGCCTGGTGGACCAGGTCAAGGTTGAGGGGAAGGCCGAGCAGGTCGTCGGGTATGTCAACCTGCCCTACCTTCTCGCCCTCGATGTTGCGTACAGCAAGCTGCGGCATGATAGCTCACCCTGCAAGGCTCAGGCGGGTCGGATGATGACGAGGCCCCCGCGCGGCCCCGGCACCGCACCACTGATGAGGATAAGATGCTTCTCGAGATCAACCTCGACCACGGTCAAGCCCTTGACGGTGACGCGCTCGTTGCCCATGTGACCGGGCGAGCGCTTGCCCGGGAAAACGCGAGCGGCATCGGTGGCACCGCCGGACATGGGGGCGCGATGCACCTTGGAGCCGTGGCTGGCGGGGCCGCCGCGGAAGCCATGGCGCTTGACGCCGCCGGCGAAGCCCCGGCCCTTCGACCAGCCCACCACCTCGACCGCCTGGCCGGCCTGGAACATCGCGACCGTCAACTGCTGGCCTTCGCGGTAGTCGTCCGCCGGGGAAATCCGGAACTCGCGCAGGTAGCGGGTGGGATTGGTGCCGTGGGCCTTGAAGTGGCCCGTCATCGGCATGTTGCTCTTGCGCAAGGGAAGCTCCTCGAAGCCGACCTGAACGGCCTCGTAGCCGTCCTTCTCGGTGGTGCGACGCTGCACGACGATGCAC
>CAZSOQ010000039.1:0-28710 GCA_964608495.1 uncultured Armatimonadia bacterium
GGACGCCCTGGTTCATCAGTGCGCCGCCGCCGTCCAGCTCCCAGGTCGCGCGCCAATCGCCGCTGGCGTAGTACTCGTGGCTGCGGAAGTACTTCTGGTAGCAGTCGCCCAGGACGATCTTGCCCAGCTTGCCATTGCGCACGGCCTCGCGCAGCTTGCGAGAGGAGGCGCGGGCCCGGTTCTGGAACACCCCCGCGAGCCACACGTGGTTCTCCTCTGCGGCCTGGATCATCTGGTCTATGGCCTGCAGGGTTATGTCCATCGGCTTCTCGCACAGCACGTGCTTGCCCGCCTGGGCGGCCGCGACGGCCACGGGCGCGTGCAGGCCCGAGGGCGTGCACACGCACACCGCCTGGATGTCCTCCTGCTTGGCCAGCATCTCCTCGTAGTCCGTGTAGTAGGGCACGGGCCCGTACTTCTCGGCGAAGCCCCGGGCCCTGTCGGGCACGATGTCACAGCAGGCCACGAGCTTCGCCTGACCCACCGCGGCGATGGCCTCGGCGTGGGTCGGGCCGATAACGCCGCAGCCCACGATGGCGAAGCCGACGGTGGGCTTGCGTCTGCGGGACGAGCTCGAACCGCTCCTGGTCGTACTTGCTGGCATCCCTGAATCCCTCCAAAGTCGAAGGGCCGTGATGGACGGCTCTCGGTTGCCACCAGGGCTCGCGCCTCCCGGGCGAGCCGGGTAGACTATCTAACTTTCCGGATTGGTTGTCCAGCCCCTTCGCCGAGAGCCTGTTGAAGGCGTAGCCCCCGCGGTGTTACTCTAGGCTCCCGGGCGCAGCGGCGACACGGAAGACGTCGCCAGACCAGACCGGCACCAGGAGTCCCTGCCCATGCCAGAGCGGACGAAATCGAGACTGGCGCTGATGCTGAGCGCGGTGGCGGTGCTGGCCGCGGTGTGCGGCTGCGGGTGCTCGGGGAGCACGGCGGCGCCGGCCCAGGACCAGCCCGAGCCGCCGGCACCGGCGACCGTGCCGCAGTTTGACGGCACTCGCGCCCTGCAGCTCGTGAGCGACCAGTGCGCCTTCGGGCCCCGCAACCCGGGCTCGGAGGGCCACGAGCAGATGCTGGCCTGGCTCGTCGCGCGGATCGGGCAGTTCGCCCGGCGGGTCCTGCAGCAGGACTTCCAGGCGACCACGGCCTTCGGCGGGCCCTACGACTTCTGCAACGTCCTGGCCTGGGTCGGGCCCGAGGAGGGTGAGCCGATCCTGCTGATGGCCCACTGGGACACGCGTCCCGTGGCCGACCAGGACCCGGACCCGGCGAACAGGGATCAGCCGATCCTGGGGGCCAACGACGGCGGGTCGGGCGTGGCCGTACTGCTGGAGATGGCCCGCCTCATGGCCGAGACCGCGCCACCGCGGCCGATCATCATGGCCCTTGTGGACGCTGAGGACAGTGGCCGACAGGGCTCGGGGCTGCCCTACCTGGGCTTCTGCCTCGGGTCGGACTACCTGGCGACGCACTGGCCCGACGGATGGGCCAAGCCCCCCGAGGGAGTGCTTCTGGACTTGGTGGGCGGCGACGGCCGTAACATCGAGCGGATCCCGGCCCAGTCCTTCCACGGGGACGTGGCCTTCGACCTCGAGCTCGAGGGCCACTCGCTGGACGCCAATCCGGCCCTCGTCAACACTGTGTGGTCCACGGCCGAGCAACTGGGACACGCGGCCTTCGTCCGCCGGTCCTGCGGCCCGATAACCGACGACCACCTTCCGTTCATCGAGGCCGGGATACCGGTGATTGACGTCCTGGAGGTATTCCCGCTCTCCTGGCACACGGTGGACGACACGCCCGAGCACTGCTCGGCCGACTCCCTGGGCCAGGTGGGCGATACGCTCATGCACGTCATCTACGAGGAGCTCTGAAGGCGCCGGGGCCTGGCCCCGACACGGAGGCAAAGCACATGCCCATACACGCGACAATACTGACGAGGATGGACTTCCCGGAAGAGATCGAGATAGAGATCGAGGACACAGTGCGCGGCGAGAAGGTCGTCCGCCGCGTGAACTTCGGGGAGTGCCTGAGCCAGATCTCCCAGTTGGGTATGGTGGACCTGGAGGCCATCGAGCCGGCCGAGCTGCTCAGCATGGCCTGCGCCGTGGCCAAGCATCGGGCCGTGGACCAGTACCTCATGTCCATAGGCGTTGACCCCCACGAGGGTGTGAGGCGCGCCGGGGAAAACTGAGCCCCAGGCTGTGGCCCGGCCCGGGCCGGCCCCCGGCGCCCCGCCGGCGTTGACAGCCCCGGGTGGGAGCAATACCATCCTGCCTTGGCTTCCGACCTCGCCTCTGCGGGATCATCCCTTTCCTTAGCGAAGAGAAGGCGACTACTGTGCGAGCAGCCTGGCTTGAGATAGACCTCGGCAGAATCAGGTCCAACCTAGCCCATTTCCGCAGGCTCATGGGTCCCGACTGCCAGCTCTGCGCTGTGGTGAAGGGCAACGGCTACGGCCACGGCGCCGTGCCCGTCTCCCGCGCCGCGCTCGAGGCGGGGTGCGAGACCCTCGCCGTCGCCATGCTCTGCGAGGCGCAGCAACTGCGAGAGGCCGGCCTGGACGCCCCGATCCTGGTCCTGGGCGAGTCCTGCGCCGACGAGGCGCCCGGCATCGTCAGCCTGGGAGCCACGGCCGCGGTAGCCACGCGCGAGATGGCGGAGGCGCTCAACGGGGCGGCGAAGGCCGCGGGCCGGATCGCCGACGTGCACGTCAAGATTGACAGCGGCATGGGCCGGCAGGGCGTGCGGTGGGACGAGGTGGACGGCCTGGCGGCGCGCATTGCCGAGCTTGACCACCTGCGCGTGTCCGGGCTCTTCACCCACTTCGCGGTCGCGGAGTCGGATGCTGACTTCACGCGGTGGCAGTTCGCCAACTTCGTCAGCGCCGCCCAGAGGGTCGAGGCGGTGCTGGGGCCGATCCCCTTCAAGCACTGCTCCAACACGGCGGGCGCGGTCCTGTACCCCGAGACGCGGCAGAGCATGGTGCGGCTCGGCGTGGGCTGGTGCGGGCTCAACCCCGGGCTGCCGCCCGAGCACATGGCCGGCCTTCTGCCCACCCTCTCCCTGCGGGCCAAAGTGGTGCTCGTGAAGACCCTCCACCCCGGGGACAGCGCGGGCTATGGGCGGTGCTGGCGGGCGGACGCGTGCCGACGGATCGCGCTGCTGCCGCTGGGGTACTGCGATGGGTACCCGAGGGCGTTGTCGAGCAACGCCGAGGTGCTGGTGCGCGGCAAGCGCGTGCCCGTGGTGGGGCGCATTTCCATGGACGCCACGCTGGTTGATGTGACCGGCGCGGGGGACATACAGGTGGGCGAAGAGGCGGTGTTGGTGGGCCGTCAGGGAGACGAGGAGATCGGCATCGAGGAGCTGGCCAGGCGGGCCGGAACGATCGTGCAGGACGTGGTCGCGACCTTCGGCCCCCGCTTGCCGCGCGTGTACATCAACGACAGCCGCGACTGAGCGGCCTCGGCCTGGATTTCCCTCTGCCTGGGGAGTCACCGGGCGCAGCCGGGCATCGGCGTGACGCCTGACCTCGTCTCTTTCCCACGCTGGCGACCTGCCGCCTTGTCCTCGGCCCGGCCGCCCGAGGCCGCGCAGTCCCGTCCGGGAGAGCGTGACCGCGCCCCGCGCTGTGGGTATACTCTAGTCTGGGGAAAACCGCCGTCCCCTTAGGTTAGAGGCGCGGTAGCTGCCCAGACGCGAGCGCGGGAAGCTGTCGGCGACGCGCCAGGGCCCCACAGCCCGCCTGCGGGTCGGGCGGCGCCTGCACCGCGGACTCCATACACCAACCGAGGAGGGGCACTCGATGCGGATACGCCCGACTTTGTTGCCGAGGGTGTGGTGGCCCAGTGATATCCTCGCCGAGATACAGCGGGTCATGCGCCCCCTGGAGGAGACCTTCTCGGGCACGATGGCCCAGAAGATCAGGCCGAGGTCTGAGCAGCCTGGCGGGACCTGGCTGCCTCGGGCCGAGGTGCACCAGACCGAGGACGCTCTGGAGGTCAGCCTTGAGATCCCGGGCGTGGTCAGGGAGGACATCGAGGTCGAGACCACCGTCGAGGGACTCAGGGTACACGGTGAGAGGAAGGTCGCCGGGTGCACGTGCCCCGAGGATGGGTGTTGTGCCTCCGAGTTCGTCTATGGCGTCTTCGATCGCTACATGGACTGGCCGATCCCCGTCGTCCACAATGAGGCGAAGGCGACCATCGAGAACGGGATCTTGAAGGTCACTGTGCCTCTGGCCCAGGAAGCCCGGGCACCGGAAGCTCACAAGGTGACCATAGACTAGCCGGGGATGCCGAGCACCAGCGGAGCCCAATCGTTCGACCAGGAGCCGCGCGGTGGCCCCAGGATGGGGCGCCGGGCGGCCTGCTTCTGCCCAGTTGCCGCCCGGGCAGACACCGCTTACAATGGCCCGTGATATGAGCTCAGGAGCTTCCTATCGCGAGTCCGGTGTGGACCTTGACGCGGCCGACCGAGCCGTGGAGCTCATGAAGGCCGCGGTCGTCAGCACCCACGACGAGCGGGTGCTGAGCGGCCTGGCGGAGTTCGGCGGTCTCTTCTCCCTGGGGCGCGGCTGGCGGAATCCGGTGCTCGTCTCCGGGGCGGACAGCGTCGGCACGAAGCTCAAGGTCGCCTTCCTGCTCGACCGCCACGACACCGTGGGGCAAGACCTGGTGGCGATGTGCGTGGACGACGTCGTCTGCCACGGCGCCCATCCCCTGTTCTTCCTTGACTACATCGGTATCCCCGTGCTCGAGCCGGCCAAGGTGGCGGCCATCGTCACCGGCGTGGCCGAGGCCTGCCGCAAGGCCGGCTGCGCGCTGATCGGTGGCGAGACAGCCGAGCTGCCGGGCCTTTACGCCCCCGGCGAGTACGACCTGGCCGGCTTCGCCGTCGGTCTCGTCGAGAGGGATCAGATCATCACGGGCGCGAGCATTCAGCCCGGCTTCCGCGTGGTCGGCCTCGCCTCCAGCGGCCTGCACAGCAACGGGTTCTCCCTCGTGCGCCACGTCCTGCTGGAGCGGGCGGGACTGGACCTGGCGCAGAGGGTGCCCGAGCTCGGCCGGCCCCTGGGCGACGAGTTGCTCGAGCCGACCATGATCTACGCCCCCGCCCTGCTGGCCGCGCTCGAGGACGGCGTGCACATTGCCGGCCTGGCCCACGTCACCGGGGGTGGGATCCCGGGCAACCTGTGTCGCCTGGTCCCCGATGGCCTGACCGCCAGGCTGAGCCGGTCCGCGATCCCGGGCGGCCCCATCTTCTCCCTCATCCAGCGGTTGGGTGGCGTGGCCGACGACGAGATGCTGAGGACCCTCAACATGGGCATCGGCATGATCGCCGTGCTGGCCCCCGAGCGGCTGATGGCCTTCGTCGAGTGCCTGGAGGCCCAGGAGCACAAGGTCCTGGAGCTCGGGGAGATCGTGCAGGCAGACGGGGCCAAGGTGGTCATCGAGTAGCCGGGGCCGCGGCGCGAGCCGCCGGACACCTCATCACGGCGGCCACGCCAGCAACCGGAAGGCCCACCCCGTTAGAGGGCGAGCCACGACCTCGCCGCTGATAAGCGCCACGAGCAGTGCCCCGATCAGGCGCCAGCCGGCCGGCACGACAAGCTGGAGAACCATGGCGTAGCGCCAGGCCGCCCGCAGCATGAGCCCCGCCACCGCCAGTGTCACCACGATCAGCCACGCCCACTGCAACGGCTCGAGGTCCATCTTCAGCCCACTGTCGCCCACGTCCAGTATCTGCTCGGGCATGAAGCTGCTCAGCGCCGCGCGGGAGGCCAGGGCCGCGGCCAGCGCCAGAGGCCACCGGGCCTGACACACGCCCTCGACCACCACGCGCAGCCGCGGCAGGGCCCGGGCGAAGAGCATGGCTCCCGCGCCGAGAGCGGCCACGGTGACGACCACAGCCAGCGCCTGCTCGAGCACGTACCATACCAGAGACAGACGGGCGGCCTCGGCGTACACCGACAGCGGGCCCACCTGGTGAACTCCCACGAGCCAGCCGACGACGGCCACCAGGGCGCAGGGCATCCAGACCGGGGCCCTGCGGGGGACCGGTGGGGCCCCGGGTTCGGCAGTGCTCATACTTCCTCCCACAGCCCGCTCGGGTCGTCCTCTGCGTCCGGAGGCTCCTCGTCGAGGTCAAGCACCTCGGCGGTGGTGGGCTGGGGTGTCCGGGAGACCTCCTCCGGTACTTCCCCGTCCTGGCCCTCGGCCTGCTGGCCCATGGGCAGCAGGCGTATGGACACGGTGGTCCCCTCGCCCTCGCGCGTGTCCACTTCGATGACGCCGTTGTGCTCCTGCACTATTCGCCGGGCGGAGAAGAGCCCCAGGCCGGTGCCCTGCTCCTTGGTGGTGCAGAAGGGCTGGAAGAGCCTGTGCTGCACCTCCTCCGGCACACCGGGCCCGTTGTCAATGACCGAGATGACCAGGTCCCCCTCGTCCTCGCAGGTGCGCAGGACGACCGTGTCGTCTCGGTCGCAGGCCTCCAGGGCGTTGATGACCAGGTTCAGCACCGCCTGCTCGAGCTGGCTGGCGTCGCCCTCGACCAGGGGCAGAACCTCCGCGAGCTCCTGGCGCAGGTCTATGGCCCGGTGGCGGGCCTCGGTGCTCACCAGGCCGGCGACGATCCGCACCACCTCGTTGATGTCCAGCGGCTGCTTCGCCGTCTCCTGCGGCCGGGCCAGCGACAGCAGGCGACGCAGGAGGGCGTTGAGCCGCTGTACCTGGGCCACGAGCACCTCACGCCCTTGCTCGTCAAGCTGTCCCTTGCGGGCCAGGCGCTCGGCCAGCCAGCCCATGGGGCCCACGATGTTCCCCATGTCGTGGCCGATGGTCGCGGCCAGAGTGCCGATACTGGACAGCTTCTCGGTCCGCAGAAGCTGCTCCTGGGCCTCGCGCAGCTCGTCGTAGGCCTCGCGCAGTTGGCTGTACAGCTTGGCGTTGGCGATGGCCGAGGCGGCCTGGGGCGCTATCGAGCTGAGCAGCTCCACGGCGCTGTGCCCGAAGATCTCGGTGTCCGACGTGGTGTCAAGATACACGGCGCCCAGATGCTCGTCCCGGTGGATAAGCGGCGAGCACAGCGCTGACCGAATTCGCAGCTCGTGGATGCTGCTGGCGTCGCGGAACCTCTGGTCGCTCAGCGCGTCCTCGGTCAGGATCGTGGCGGCGTCGCGCAGGGCCCGCTCGACCAGGCGCATGCTCACCGCCACGTGCGTCTCCTCGCCGCCGCCGCGCAGACGCGCCACCTTCGGCGTCCATCCCCCGCCCTCGTCGCGCAGCACGATGATCCCGCGCTCGGCCGGGATCACTTCGAGCACGTAGTCCAGCACCCGGCCGAGGAGTTGGTCCAGGTCCAGCGTGCTGCCCAGCGTCTCGGCGACCTGCGTGAGGATCAGGAGCTGTCTGCGCAGCGTCTCGGGTTCGGCTTCCTCAGGCACGCCCGGCGCCGTCTTGACCTGCAGCACGATGCTCTCCTCGCGGTCCGCCTCGGCCTGATCGTGCTCGACCAGCGACACGACCTCGGCGGCACGGCGCTCCTCGGGTGAAAGCGGATCAGGCAGCACCTCCAGCCAGGTCCGACCGACGCGGATCCGGTCCCCCGGCCTCAGGCGCACGGGACTGTGCACCCGCCGGTCGTTGACGAAGGTGCCGTTCGCCGAACCCGTGTCCTCGATGTGCCACGCCCCGTCGCGGTCGAAGACGCGCGCGTGCACCCGCGAGATCCGCCGGTCAGCGGGGAGTGTGATGGCGTTGTCCGTCCGCCTGCCGAGGACCATCTGCGGCCCTTCCAGGGTGAACTCCCAGTTGGCCATGTCGCCGTTGAGTACGACGAGCTTCATCGGGCCCTCCTCACCCGTGGACGCCTCGAGGGAACCGGTGGACGCCCGGGGAACTCTAATGCAGTAATAGGGTCATTATACCACGTGTCCATCGAGGTGACCGCCGATGGCCTGGGCACTGCTGCTGGGGGCTGCGCTGAGCGGCGGCATGGTCCCGCAGAGCAACGGACCCCAGCATTGGTTCGCTCCCGCCAGCGAGAAGGTCTACCCCGACAGCCGGCGACCCGACGCTCCCTATCCGGGACGTGTCTCCCTCGCCCTGGGTGAGTACGAGGCCCTTCAGCTCGTCCTCCGGTCCGAGGAGGACCTCCAGGACCTGCGCGTCGCCGCCGTGCCCACGTGGCAGCAGCGCGACGGCTGGCTGCGGCTGAGGCCCGAGTGGATCGAGCTGTTCGAGGTCCGCTACGTGCCGACGCCCGCGGACAAGAGCCACGCGCGCACCCCCGACCCCCTGGTGCCGTTGACGCAGAGGGACGGTGTGGCGCGGATCAGCCTCAAGGGCGGCGAGACGAAGGCCCTATGGATCCGGCTGCGCGCCCCGGACGACGCCCGCCCCGGAGCCTATGAGGTAAGCGTCCTGGTGGGCGACTTCTGGCTCGCCGGGGGCGTCTTGAGGACCCTCGAAGGGCCCTTCATCGCGGCGCCGCTGCAAGTGACCGTCTGGCCCTTCCGCCTGCCCCGCCACAGCCACGTCCGCACGGCCTTCGGCATCTCGGGCGGCTACATCGCCAAGCAGCACGCCGTGCCGGCCGGCGGCGACGAGGAGCGGGAGCTGTATCGGCGTTACTACGACGAGCTTCTGGCGCACCGCATCTGCGCCTATTCGGTCCCCTACGCCGTGGACGACCCCCGGGCCGAGCCCTACCTGCGCGACGAGCGTGTGAACAGCTTCACGGTGGCCTACAGCGACGACGAGGCGACCCTGGCCCGCACCTGGCAGCGGCTTCAGGCGATGGGAGTGGCGCACAAGGCGTGGGTCTACCCTCTCGACGAGCCGGTGAACCGGGAGCAGTACGACTCGCTGAAGGCCAGGGCGGCCCGGGTCCACGGCGCGGCGCCCGGGCTGAAGGTCTGCTCGCCCTTCTTCCGCAGCCCTGACTGGGACGACAAGCTCACGCCCTTCGACGAGCTGGTAGACTACCTGGACATCTGGTGCTGCAACACGGGGTACTACTCACGGCCCGACGTGCAGCGGCTCATGCGCGAGCGGCAGGAGGCCGGGGAAGAGGCCTGGTGGTACGTCTGCTGTGGTCCGGGGCATCCCTTCCCCAATCTCTTCGTGACCATGTCGGCCCTGCAGCACCGGCTCCTACCGTGGCAGATGTACCACTACGGGATCACGGGGCTGCTCTACTGGTCCACGACCTACTGGAACCCGAGCATCACCGCTAATCCCTACGAGGACATCGCCACGGTCAAGGACATCAACCCCAGCCTCTACGGCGACGGCTCGCTGTTCTACCCCGGCAAGCAGGTGGGGATTGACGGGCCGGTGACGTCGGTGCGCCTCGAGTGCCTGCGCGATGGGCTGGAGGACTATGAGTACCTCATGCTGGCGCGGCGGGTGTTGGGCGAGCAGGCGGTGGCGGAGATAGTGGACCAGGTGTCGCCCGAGCTGCTCCGGTACGTGGCCGAGCCGGCCGAGTTCGAGCGCGTGCGCCAGGAGCTGGGCGAGAAGCTCACGGCCGCGAAGGGCTAGCCCTCGGCCCGACCGGGGCGTCGCCGGACAGGCCCCGTCTATCTCCCCGGCAGCCGCACCTTGACGACGCCGCGCGGGGGCCGTGCGCCCGCGGGTGGGAAGGTGAAGGCCCGGTCTGCCACCTTGACGGGCACCGGCTCCTGCGTCTTCTCCCCGGCGAAGACGAAGGCTTGGCCCTCGTCCGCCACGCGGGCGGCCAGCTCCGGCGCCAGCTCGATACGGACAGGCGTGTGGCCGTCGTACTCGAGGAAGACCCAGGCCGCGCCCTCGTGCTCGCAGGCCGCGAGAGGGAGCAGCTCGTCAGGGGCCTGCACCTGCAGCTCCTGCCCCGCGTAGTCGTTGTAGAAGGCGTAGGCCTCCACCACCGGCCGCTCGATGAGCTTGCCGTCCCTGTCGTAGTAGTAAGGGCAGAAGTCGGACCCCAGCCACCCGAAGCAGAAGTACAGAGCCGCGTCCACGCGCCGCCGCAGGAAGTGCAGCAGCGTCTCGGCGACGTAGAGGCTCTGCTTGCTGAAGGGCAGCCAACGGCCGAAGTCCTCGTGGAAATCGGCGTTGAATTCCGTGATCAGGACCGGCAGCTCCCGCCCCGCCAGCCGACGGCAGATAGATCGGCACTCCAGGACCGTACGGTCCCACGTGCACTTGGCCGGGTCCCCGTAGTACCCGTGCAGCGCCACGGCGTCGGCCCGATCACCCACCCGGAATTGCTCCAGGCACGGCCACAGGAAGCTGCGCAGCGAGCTGCCCGCCGGGTCGGCTATCCCGCCCAGGGCTACCCGCATGTCGGGATCGCCCGCCTTGATGCCCTCGCTGGCGGCCTGGAGGAACGCCGAGTAGTGGGGTGGGTCGCCGCCCCAGCCGGCCTTGAACCAGAAGCCGTCGTCGGGCTCGTTCCACATCTCGACGTACTTGATGTCCCATTCCCGCGCCGGGAAGCGGCGGGCGAACTCCTCGGCGAGCCAGCGGTGGTCCGCGTAGAAGGCCTCCCAGTCCGCCGGTGGCTTGCCCTCCTCGTTGTGGCCCAGGCCGCCCATGTGCAGAAGCACCAGCGGCGTTCGCACCTCGCGATGGTGCTCCAGTCGCTTGCGCACGGCGTCCCAGTCAACCTCGCGCGGGCCCTTCCAGTCGCGTGACACCTCATAGAAGGGCCGCGACCAGGCAAGCCGCATCCGCTCGTGCCACACCTTCATCTGCTGCTCGTCGGTTGGGTCGTGGTTGGCGCTGAAGACGGCCCGGTTGACCGGCGCCCGGCCATCCGGGCCGATGATCGCCCACCGGTAGTCCTCGCTGGTCAGCGCCAGGTCCACGAGGCGAGCGCCGCGCAGCTCGAAGCGCAGCGAGAACTCGGCCGGCACGCGGCCCAGAGGCACGCGCCATCCCCAGGTGTTGAGCGCCTCGCCCGGCCCGCTCACGAGCAGCAGGTTCCGCTGCTCCTGGCCGTCCTGAAGCTCCACGCGGGCCAGTCCGCCTGCGCCGATCTCCAGGTGCGGGAGCAGGCTCAGATCCTCGCGCGCTGCCGCCAGGCGCACCGATACCGCCGCAGCGCCCGGCACCTCGGCCGAGGCCGCGACGTGCAGGCTCGGCCCCACCCATCCGGTGTGGGAGTGGGCGACAGGGCCTTCGAGGGACCACACGTCCCTCCAGTCGTCGCCGATGAAGCCCAGTCGGGCGAAGAGCCGGCCCTGGGTGTCCACATCCGGCTGCCAGGGAGCCCCGGCGAGTGCGGCGGACAGTGCCAGGAGCAGACAGGCGGGCAAGGTGTTCCCTCCTCAGCGGGACACAGCGGCGCACCGGCCTTCCGACCACCGGGCGGGAGTGCCTCGGGCCGACACGCGCGCTTTCCCACCAGGTGTCTGTCGGGGCGATTGCCTCAGCGTGCCGCCCTTCCTCCCGCCACCTGGGCAGCGAGAGGAAGAGACTCAGGGCGCACGCCGCCCCCCGGGCGGTCGTCCGGCCTGCGGCCGTCGCCCCACTCGCTTACGGACCTGCCCCGGTCGCGGCGGCCACGATCGCTTCCCCGTGCCGCGCGGCCCATCAGCAACGGCGCCGTCCGGGGACGGCGTCGCGGGCGGGAACAGGGGAGCACCGTGTCGCGCGGCCCGGCTCGCCTCAGGGGTTCGGGGCGTAGCTGCCGGCGAAGGGCTTGTGGCTGAAGGGCCGCACCACCCAGAACCGGTCGTTCAGCACCGCAGCCAGGTCGTAGTCGAAAAGCTCGCAGAACTCCCTGAGCGCCGGCTCCAGGTCCGCCATGGCCTCATCGTCGGCCTCCTTGATCGCGACGAACCTGGTCGCGATGTGGTTCCGGTTGGGCTCGCCCCTGAGGTAGATGACGCCCCCGTGCATGCCGGTGCCGCAGTAGTCGCCCACGACTGTCCCGCGCCGGGCCGCGTCCGTGGTGAGCCCCAGCACCACGAGCCGTCCCCCGGCCTGGTACTCGCCCAGGAAGTCCGCCGCCGTGCCTCCGACCACGAGCAGCGGGCTCTGGCGCGGCGAGGACTTCATGTGGATCCCCACTCGGTAGCCGACGTCGCCCCGGACGAAGACCTTGCCGCCGCGCATCCCGTACCCGACCACGTCCCCAGCGTCCCCGTGCACCACCACGCGCCCCGCGTTGAGCGTATTGCCCACCGCGTCCTGCGCGTTGTTGTGCACGACCACTTGGGGGCCGTCGGCCAGGGCCGCCAGGTCGTTGCCCGGCACGCCATGGACGTGGATAGTCGCCTGTCCCCGGATCCCCGTCGCTATGTACCGCTGCCCGTTCACATTGAGCAGCTCGATCTGCTCCGCGCCTGCGCTGACGGCCTCGCGGATCATGTCGTTGAGCGCCCGGTAGTGGATCCCCCGCGCGTCAATGCTCACCGACCCGCGATCGGCCTTGGGCTCGACACCGCCAACATCCTCGATTGTCTCGTTCACTGCGCATCGCCTCACGCTTGAGCTGTCCTCGGCGCCGAGGCAGCGACGCTGGCCCCCGGGCAGCCGCCTACTCGCCGGCCGCCTTGACGTCCAGAATCTCCCGCGTCTTGTCGTCCAGCCCCACGGCGCGCAGGCGGTCGCGACTCCCTCTCAGGCTCTCGAGGGCGTTCACGCCCAGCGCGCCCAGGATCTCCTTCAGCTCCTCGGTCCATCCGCGGATCAGGTTGGCCGCCCTCTCCGCCCCCCACGCGGGGTCCAGTCGCCGGACGAGCTCGGGCCGCTGCGTGCAGATCCCCCACGAGCAGTTCCCCGTGGGACACTGCTGGCACATATGGCATCCCAGAGCGATCAGAGCGGCCGTGGCCACGGCGACGGCATCCGCCCCAAGGGCTATGGCCTTCGCCAGATCGGCGGAATTGCGGATCGAGCCGGCCGCCACCAGCGACGCCTCGTTGCGGATGCCCTCCTGGCGCAGACGCCGGTCCACGGCCGCGATGGCCACCTCGATGGGGATGCCGAGGTGGTTCCGGATCGCCGTCGGCGCGGCCCCCGTACCTCCCCGGAAGCCGTCGAGGTAGATGATGTCCGCTCCGGCGCGGACGATCCCGCTGGCGATCGCCGCAACGTTGTGCACCGCCGCTATCTTCACCGAGACCGGCACTCGGTACTCAGTCGCTTCCTTGAGCGCATAGATGAGCTGTCGCAGGTCCTCGATCGAGTAGATGTCGTGGTGTGGGGCGGGCGAGAGAGCGTCCGAGCCCTCAGGGATCCCCCTGGTCTCGGCGATAGCCGACGTCACCTTCCGCCCCGGCAGGTGGCCTCCGATGCCCGGCTTGGCCCCCTGACCTATCTTGATCTCCACCGCCGCACCCGCCTGCAAGTACTGCTCGTGCACGCCGAACCGGCCCGACGCGCACTGCACTATCGCCCTGTCCGAGTACTCGTACAGGTCCGGGTGCAGCCCGCCCTCACCCGTGGACCAGTACGTGCCCAGCTCAGTGGCCGCCATCGCCAGCGCCTTCTGGGCGTGCAGGCTGATCGAGCCGAAGCTCATCGGCGCGAAGAGCACCGGCGTCTCGAGCTGAAGCTGCGGCGGCACGGTGCTCGTCACCACGGGCCGCCCCTCCGGACCCATCTCTACCTCCACGGCGTCGGGCTTGCGGCCCAGGTACGTGCGCAGCTCCATCGGCTCCCGCAGCGGGTCTATCGAGGGGTTCGTGACCTGGCAGGCGTCCAGGCACAGATGGTCCCACAGCACGCCCCACGGCCTGTCGTTCCCCATCCCCGACAGCAGCACGCCGCCCGTCTCCGCCTGCTTGGTCGTCTGCATGATGATGTCGGCCGTCCACGCGTCGTGGGGCCGATACCTGAGGGGATTCTCCACGATGGTGATGGCTTCCTCGGGACAGTGTGCCACGCAGTAGTGGCACGCCACGCACTCGTTCTCCGGATGGGGCGTCACCTGCCCCTCGAACACCAGCGCATCGAACCCGCACGCCTGCACGCACCGCTTACAGCGCTGGCACTTCTGGTGATCTATGACCTGTTTGAACCGTCTCGGCACCAGGGACTGTCTCACTGCTGTTCACTCCTCGCGGTCCGCGGCAACTCTCGCCGCGCCGCCCGGCGCAACGCCCTCGTCCAGGTAACCGACCACCGGCTGACCGGCCTTGGGCATCCACACGCGCTCGGGCTCGGGACACATCACATGTATGGCGGCTTCCTCGCTGGAGATGTACAGCTCGTCGCCGTCCTCCGCAGCCACCATCGGCCGCAGCTTGATCCGGTCGCAAAGCCCCAGCATCCCGTTGCCGAAGCCCAGCACGATCGCGAAGGGCCCGTTCACCATTGCCGACGCGTAGACTTGGCGCAGCATCGTCCGCAGCCTTCTCCGGTCCTCATCCTCGTCCGCGTCAATGTTCTTCCAGAAAGGCGCCGCCACCGCGTCACAGGCGACCTCGAAGGGCAAGCGGTGGCGCCGCACCAGCAGGTCAAACAGGTACACCATGACCTCCGTGTCCGTCTGCAGCGTGCACCTGTAGCCGTACATCTCCAGGTAGCGGCGGTTGATGCCGTAGGAGCTTATCTCGCCGTTGTGCACCACCGAGTAGTCCAGCAGACAGAAGGGGTGGGCTCCTCCCCACCAGGCCTGTGTATTGGTCGGGAAGCGGGCATGCGCCGTCCAGATGTAGGCCTCGTAGTGCTCGACCATGAAGAACTGGCCCACTTCCTCGGGGTAGCCGACCGCCTTGAAAGCCCCCATGTTCTTGCCCGAGGAGAAGACGAAGGCCCCGTCTATCTCCGCGTTGACGTCCATCACGGCCGCCACCGCGTGGTCGTCCTCGGTCGCCTCCTCGGCGACGTCCTTGGGCGACAGGAAGTACCGCCACAACAAAGGCTCGTTCTTGATCGCGGGGTGCGGCCGCGTCGGAATCTCCTCGAAGTGCGCCACCTCGAACCTCTGGCCCAGCAGCTCCTCCGTCTGGTCCTTCGCCCTCTCGTCGCCGTACATCACGTGGAAGCAGTAGTAGTCGGCCCAGTCGGGGTAGATGCCGTAGGCGGCAAAGCCGCCGCCCAGCCCATTGCCTCGCTCGTGCATGTTGGCGATGGCCTCCAGTATGGCCTCGCCGTTCTGCCGGCGCCCTTTGCGGCTTATCCAGCCCATCAGGCCGCAGGCTCCCCGATCTCGTTCGTCGTATCTCGAGCGGAAAAGCATATGCCGTCCCTCTCCCCGCCTGTGAGTGTGGAAAGACCCCCAGGGCCGTGAGGCGGTCGCTTGGGCCCTACTCGCCCTCGCGCTTGGCCCTGCGCCTCGCGCGGGAGCCCGCCGGGCCCTTGCGCTTGGCTGGTGCTCCTGCCTCAGCCTCCACGCCCAGCAGCTTCTGGAGCTCCTCGGTGCCGGGCGTCCTCGCCTCAGGCAGCCCGAGCTTGGCCCGCCGTGAGCCCGAAGGCCGCGTCAGCAGCCCCGTGCGCAGGAAGCTGTCCACACCGGCCGTCACGGCTTCCGGTGCCAGGCCGCGCTCGATGGCCAGGTGCTTCAGGGCCCGCAGCCCGTGCACCATGCCCCATCTCTGGTAGCACAGCTCGTGGCATTCGTAGCACTCGACGCACTTGAACAGGCCCGGGTCCCTCAGAGCACCGTCCAGGTCGCCTTCCAGAGCTCTGGAGAAAAGTGTCCAGGGCTGGTAGCTTGGGTCCATCTTGTGTACCTCACAGGTCCGCGAGCACGCCTGGCACTCCACGCACGCCCGCATCTGCTCGACCGGCAGCTCCTCTACCCCGGCCTCCTGCTGGCTCTCCTGGGCCCGCCGGTCCAGCACCGGCCGCACGTCTATGCGGTGCAGCTCCAGCCCCAGCTTGTCGAGCGGCAGCCCGAAGGCCAGGGCCATCAGCTCGCTCAGCGCCGCCACCGGCACCCCGTAGCTGTGCCCTTCGCGCCCCATGTCGAGCTGCGCCAGGTCATACTGCATGAAGCAGGCGGGGCACACGACGGTCAACACGTCCACGCCGATCTCCGAGACCTCGCGCAGCTTGTGGCGCGTCATCTCGCGGGCGTCTTCGGCCAAGCCGGACGCATTCATGGTGCCGCCGCAGCACAGCAGCTTGCTCGGGTAGTCCACGACCTGCGCGCCCAGGGCCCGCACGATGCTCTCGAACTTGTGCGGGCTCATCGGGGCGTCCACCTGGACCTCCTCCGACGGGCGCATCTGGTGGCAGCCGGCATGGACGGCGACGCGCATGCCCCGGAGGGGGTTGCTGACGCGCCGGGCGACGAGATCGGTGCCAATCTCGTCGTGCAGCACCTCGATGAGATGCAGGACCCGCGCCTGGCCCGTGAAGGTATGGCCGATCTCCGCCAGGCGGGCGTTGGTATCGCGCAGGAGCTGTGGGTTGGCCATCAGGTGAGCCCTGGCGCCCTTCAGCGTGCCCACGCACCCGTTGCACGGGCTGAAGAGGTCAACGCCGGCGGCATCCGCGAGGGACAGGTTCCTGGCGGCGGTGAGCAGCCAGACCGCCTCGCTGTGGTTCATAATCAGCGATTTCTCCGGGCAGCACGTGAACCCGTCCAGGTCCGAGAATTCGAACCCAAGCCCGTCGAGCACGAGCCTGATGGACTTTTCCATGAAGGGGAAGCGGCCCTGTATGAAACAGCCCCAGAAGGCGGCAAAGGATCGCATACGTCCATGTCTCCCTGGAAGTGGGCCAGAAGGCTAACCGGCAGCGTACCTCGCCGTCAAGAGCCTCCGACCATCCCTTGGGCTGATGATAGCACACCCCGGGCCTGGCCCGGCAGTCAGCCGCGCCTGCCGGCTCGCCCTGCCCCCGACGTGACCTGTGCTCCATCCTGGACTACAATGGTACCCGGAGAGCGGAGATGCCATGCCCTGCCCGGCGCCCTGCCGCCCGCCGGTGGTGGGTGGTGTGCTTTGGCGGCGTCGCAGACAGGCGTCCGACAGCCCAGATGGTACCACGCTAATGTTTCGAAACGTTTTCCTGGTGGTGGCCGTCCTGGCCGTGGCCGCGGGGGCGGCCGTGTGGTGGGCGGTGCAGACCCGCCCGGAAGAGGCGGGGGTCGGGCCGTCCACGGGGCCCGCCGTGCCGGTGCCGCCGGTGCCTGAGCGCAGGGCCGAGCTACAGGCGAAGGGTGTCGATCTGGAGGAGAAGGACGCCGCGGGCAATCTTCTCTGGAAGCTACGGGCCGACGGGACCTTCACGGCCGACAGGGAGAAGGGCACGGCCCGAGGCGAGCAGGTGAAGTGGGAGCTGGTGACCAAGGACGGTCCCCACTGGCTGGCGGAGGCGCCGGAGACCGAGATAGACCAGAAGGCCGGCAGGCTGGTGTTCATCCGGGGCGTGCACGTCCGCACGGCCGACGGCGCTCTGGCCTTCGACGCCCCCAAGGTGACCTACGAGAAGGCCAACGAGAAACTACTGGCCGACGGTCCTGTCACAATAACCGTGAAGGCCGGCAAGCTGACGGTGGGCGAGCTGGTCGTGGACACGAAGACCAAGGAGTTGCGGGCCAAGCGAGTCAGGGGCACGTATCGCTTCTGAATCGCCCGGCCGCGGAGGTGTCCTTTGAATGAACGCTAGAGTCCTTATCCCGTTGATCCTCCTCGCGGGGGCCGCCGTGGCCTGGCCCCAGGCCCACACCCAGACGACCACGGCCGACATCACGGCCGCCGAGATGGTCTTCCGCTTCCAGAAGAGCGAGTTCGAGTTCACCGGGAACTGCGTGCTCAAGATCTCAGGCGCCAACACCGCCGAGATGTATGCGCCGCGCATGGTGTTCCAGCTCACCAGCGGCGGGTCCCAGCTCAAGCATCTCACGGCCTACGGCCCCACCAAGGTCACAGTCATGACACCTAAGAATGAAGAGGGCCAAAGACGGAAGATCGTCGCCGAGTGCAAGGAGTACGCTACCTTCGACGAGCCCGAGCAGATGCTGGAGATGAAAGGCGACACCGTCGTTGACGTCCTCATCCTCCCCGAGGGTCCCGACTCCCAGAGGCTCCGCTTCAACATGAACGAGGTGCGGATCAACCTCAAGACCGGCGAGCTCACCGGCAAGCCGGCTCGCGTCCATTTCGAGGGCTTCCTGCCCGCGGGCGAAGCGGAAGAGGGGAAGCAGTAATCCCATGGCCCTACTCGCTCGCGGGCTGGTGAAGTCCTACGGTGGCCGCCGCGTCGTGGCGGGTGTGGACCTGCAGGTCCAGCGGGGCGAGATCGTCGGCCTCCTCGGCCCCAACGGCGCCGGCAAGACGACCACCTTCTACCTCGTCCTGGGCCTCGTCCGGGCTGAGGCGGGCACCGTCGAGCTCGACGGCCAGGACATATCCCACCTCCCCATGCACGGACGCTGCGTCCGCGGGCTCGGCTACCTGGCCCAGGAGCCCTCGGTGTTCCGTCGCCTGTCGGTGCGCGACAACCTGCTGCTCATCCTCGAGCTGCAGAACCTGCCGCGGGCAAGACGGGTCGAACGCGCGCAAGAGCTGATGGAGAAGCTGCAGATAGCTCACCTTGCCGACCGCATGGGCCGGGTGCTTAGCGGCGGCGAGCGGCGTCGCGTCGAGATCGCCCGGGCCCTGTGCACTTCGCCGTCCTTCATCCTGCTGGACGAGCCCTTCACGGGTGTGGACCCCATCGCCATAGACGAGATCCGGCGACTGGTCATGGGATTGCAGTCCGACGACATCGGCATCGTCATCTCGGACCACAACGTGCGCGAGACCCTCAGCATCACCGACCGCGCCTACATCATCTCCGAGGGGCAGATCCGCACGCACGGGCCCTCCGCCGACCTGCCCAGCGATCCCATCGCCAGAAAGTACTACCTGGGCGAGCATTTCCAGATGTAGACGCTAGACCATGAAGACGCTGGACCGTTACATCCTCAGCGAATTCGCCGGGCCCTTTCTCTTCGGCTTAGGCATCTTCTTCACGCTGCTCGTCGGCGTGGACGTGCTCTACGACATCCTGCGCATGACCATCCGGTACCAGATGCCCATGGTCAAGGCCATCGAGGTAGCCGGCTACAGGCTGCCGGTCATGTTCGGACTGACCGTGCCGATGGCGGCCATGTTCGCCAGCCTGATGACCTTCGCCCGGCTGAGCAGCGAGGGTGAGCTGACCGCCATCCGCGTCGGGGGCGCGTCCCTCCGGCGCGTGGGACTGGCCGTCATCGTCCTGTGCGCCCTGTTTTCGCTGGTCCTGGCCGTGCTCGTGCACACGTGGATCCCCACCTGCAGCGGCATGTCCACCCGCATGCTGGCCGAGTACCGGGGCAAGATCAAGGCGATACGGCACCTGATGCTGCGCATCCCGGAAAACGGCCCCATGGAGCGCATCGTCTATGTGGACAAGCTGGACGCCGCCCGCGGCGAGATGGAGTGGGTGGTGATCCACGAGTTCAAGGAAGGCCAGCCCTGTGTGACCCTTGTGGCCAAGCGTGCACGCTGGGGCGGCAAGGTCTGGATCCTCGAACAGCTCGAGCACACGCGCATCACCCCGGAGGGCAGCCGGTCCGAGAAGCTGGCTGAGCTCAGATATGACCTGGGCCGCACCCCCGAGGACCTCGAGCGCGTCAAGTACACGCCCGACGAGCTGAGGACCACCGAGCTCCTCCGGGAGCTGGAGGTCGTGACCTCGGGGCATGCCGCCGATGCCGGGCGCGCCGCCCAGATCAGGATGGAGATCGCCAACCGCTGGTCCGCGCCGTGGGCGGTGCTCGGGATGGGGCTGGTGGGAGTGGCGCTGGGCGTGAGGCCCCAGCGCACGTCCCGCGGCGTGGCCCTGGGCTTGTCCCTCGCCGTCGTTCTGCTCTACTACATAGTCATGCACACGATGACGATCGTGGGGGAGCAGGGGCGGCTGCCGGCGCCCCTGTGCGCGTGGCTCGCCAACGGGGCCCTGGTCGCCGTGGGCCTGACCGGCCTGTTCAGCCACGATCGCTGAAATCGCGGGGGCGGGGACCGCGACCGGACTCGACAGGGAGGGCTTGGGCCGCAGGACCGGCCTGGGTCCAGCACGAATTAGGTGGAACGAGCGCGCGGGTCGCGGCAGGCACCCGTAAGCCTGCCCTCGCGGCGCCGCGGGGACAGGCGCCTTCTCGCGCGCGGCCCGCTGGCGCCGAACCGAGCATGACCAGCTTCTTCGCCATAACCTTGAGCGTCCTACCCCTGGTCGGTGCGATCATCGCCTGGCTGGGCGACGTCATTGGCTATCGCCTCGGCCGCTCCCGCCGCACCATCTTCGGCCTCCGTCCCCGCACCACCGCCCGACTCATCGGCGTTGCTGTCGGCGCCCTCCTCCCCCTCATCGGCCTTGCCGTCGCCGCCGTGGGCTCCGAGCAGGTCCGTACCGCCCTGTTGCACATGGACGAGCTGCGAAGCCAGACCGAGCAGTTGGCCCAGCACAACGACCGCCTCAACGCCTCACGGCAGAAGCTTCTGGGCAGAGTCAAGGACCTGGAGCAGCGCGAGGAGGAGGCGCGAGACCGGGTGGCCGCGGCCGACCGCCGTGCCCAGACCGCCGACGACCGCTCGCGCCACGCCGAGGCCCACCTGGCCGGCGTCAACCAGCGGCTCAACGCCTCCCAGGCCAGGCTCAAGCAGGCCCACGAGCGCCTCAAGACGCTCGAAGCGCAGCGCGACAAGCTCCAGACGAGTGTGGACGAGCTCACCACGGAACGCGAGCGGCTCACCGAGGGACTCGAGGACGCCCGCAGGCGCGCCGCTGAGATTGACCGACAGCGCAGGGAGGTGCTGAGCCAGCTCCAGCAGACCCAGGAGCAGCTCAAGGACCTCAACGATCAACGGGCGGCCCTGGGCGCCGAGGCCGAGAGGCTCCGGGCCGACCGCGACCGCTTGACGGTCGAGCTCGACAGACTCACCCAACAGAGCGAGGACCTCAACACGCGCATCGCCGAGTACCGCCGCCTGCTGGCCGAGGCGCAGACCGATCTCGAGAAACAGCAGACGGAGTTGCGGCGAGCGAAGCAGCAGGTGGCCGATGCGAACGCCTACCTGGACAAGCTCAGACAGCAGTACGCGGCGCGCATCACGACCGAGCGCCTCATCGAGGAGAGCCCGGTCATCTACGAGCCCGGCGACGAGGTGGTGCGCGCCACCGTGACGACCCGGCAGAAGCGCGAGCAGATTGAAGCGGCCCTGTCCGAGATCCTGGTGGTGGCGAACAGCCGAGCCGTGAGGAGCCGCGTACCGCCCGACGAGACCGGCCGGGCCCTTCGACTCGTCCGCCCGCTCCCCGCGCAAGCGAGTCTCACCGGCGAGCCGGGCGAGAAAGAGATCATCGCCGGCATCGCCGACCGGATGCTGGAAAGCGCGGAGACCGGCTTCGTCGTCACCGTGCGCAGCCTGGAGCGCCACTTCCTCCTCGAGCCGCGCCAGTTGAACGTCGAGATGCGCATGACGCCCGACAAGGTGCGCTTCCATGAGGGCGAGGTGGTGGACTCGCTGCGCTTCGACCCGCCCACGGAGCGGGCCGATGTGCTTCGCAGGGTCTTCGCCGCTCGCGGCCACCTGCGCGAGGTGGCCATGGCCCGCGGCCTGCTGCCCGATTCCAAGACCGGCGAGTACGGCGGCTTCCCGGCCGAGGGCGTGATGGCGGCGATAGACAAGGTGGCCCAGGCCAAGCGGCCCGTCGAGGTGCTCGTGGTGGCCGCGCGGGACGTGCGAACCTCCGACCCCCTGATCGTGAGTCTGGAGGTGCGCCCGGTCCGTGAGTGACGCGCCGGCCCCCGAGGACTCTCCGCGCCCTCGCCCCTCGTCCGTGCTCGCCCTCGACCCGGGCCGGGAAAAGTGCGGCCTGGCCCAGGTGAGGCCCGACGGCGAGGTGTGGCGCAGAGCCGTGCTCCCGGTGGCCGACGCGCCCGCTGCCGTGCTGTCCTGGGCCGAGTCCGACACGGTGGTTGTGCTCGGCCGAGGCACGGGTCATAAGGACCTGGCCCGCCTTCTCCGGGAGGCAGGCGTCCAGTTCCTGCTCGCCGATGAGCGCGACACCACGCTCGAAGCGCGACGCCTCTACTGGCAGGCCAATCCGCCGCGGGGCTGGCGGCGGTTCCTGCCCCGGGGCCTGCTGGTGCCCCGCGAGGCCCTCGACGACTGGGCGGCCGTGGCCATCGCCCGCCGCTTTCTGCAAAGGGGCGCCTAGGCCCCGAGGCAGCCGGGGCAGCGGTGGGGAGTCTGCTCGCCGCATGAACGTTCATTCACTGCCCACCGGGCGCCCGGGGCTCACCGGGCCGCTGCCGCGCCGCGTCCGGGCTGGGCCGACAGACCCGGCTCGGACACCTGCCGGGGCCTGAGAGGGGACGGCAATAGACAACCCGCCGAGAAGGGAGTATGGTTCCCGTGTCGAGGGTGCCCCAGGGGGTATACTCCGACTCGGTAGGGCTTGCGCGAAGTGGTGGTCCGTGGCAGAATCACCGCGCTGTGCATCTGTGAAACCTATAGCCAGGACGCCCAGGCCGGCTGAGCCTCTATCGCAGCCGGCCATATCTATGGCGAGACAAGGGCCTTGTGCAGTATTTCACAAGCAGCGAGCTGCTACAGGTGAAGCGAAATGCCGGAGATCACACTGACGGTTGACGGTATCGAAGTGACCGTCCCAGCGGGGACTACGATAATGGAGGCTGCTGACTTGGCGGGCGTCCGCGTCCCCAGGTTGTGCTACCACCCCAGGCTGTCCATCCAGGGCTCCTGCCGCGTGTGCATCGTCGAGGTCGAGGGCCTGCGCAATCCGGTGGCCTCCTGCTGCTACCCGGCCGAGCATGGCATGGTGGTGCACACCCACACGCCCGAGATCCTGCAACTGCGCCGGGACATCGTCGAGCTGCTCCTGGACAACCACCCCGAGGACTGCAACACCTGCGAGCGCGACGGCAACTGCGAGCTCCAGCGCCTCGCCAACACGATGGGCATCCGCGAGCGGGTCTTCGCCGGCGAGCGCAAGCGCTACGAGAGGGACCTGTCGAGCCCCGCGGTCATCCGTGACCCGGAGAAGTGCGTGCTCTGCGGTCGCTGCGTCAGGATGTGCGGCGAGATCCAGGAAGTTGCCGCCCTGGGCCAGGTCAACCGCGGCTTCCAGACCGTCGTCATGCCCGCTCACGACTCGCCCTTCATCGAGACGGTATGCACGGGGTGCGGGCAGTGCGTGAACGTCTGTCCCACCGCGGCCTTCCTCGAGAGAGACGCCACGGCGGAGTTCCTGGCGGCCCTCGACGACCCGGACAAGATCGTGGTGAGCCAGATGGCCCCCTCCGTCCGGGCTGCCATCGGCGAGTGCTTCGGCCTCGAGCCCGGCACCGCCTGGGAAGGCGAGTCCTTCGCCGCCATGCGCCGCCTGGGCATTGACGTCGTCTTCGACACTCAGTTCAGCGCCGACCTGACGATCATGGAGGAGGCGGCCGAGTTCGTCCAACGCCTCCAGAACGGCGGGCCTCTGCCCAACATCACCTCCTGCTGCCCCACGTGGGTCAAGTACTGCGAGCAGTTCCACCCCGAGCTGCTCAGTCTCCTCTCCAGCGCCAAGTCGCCCATGAGCATGCAGGGCGCCGTCGTCAAGAGCTACTGGGCCGAGCGGATGGGGATTGACCCCGAGCGCATCTTCTCCGTCGCCATCATGTGCTGCACCTGCAAGAAGTTCGAGGCCACGCGCGAGGAGTTGCAGGTGGACGGCCGGCCGGCCGTGGACTGCGTGCTCACCACGCGCGAGTTCGGCTGGCTCATCAAGCACATGGGGATTGACTTCTTCAGCCTGCCCAGGGAGGAACCCGATCACCCGCTGGGCGAGTCCACGGGCGCGGGCGTGATCTTCGGCGCCACCGGCGGCGTGACCGAGGCGGCGCTGCGCACGGCCTACTTCATGGTCTTCCACGAGGACCTGCCCGACGACGCCGTGGAGTTCCACGAGGTGCGCGGCATGGAGGGCGTGCGCGTGGCCACGCTGGACTTCGGCGGCACGCCGCTGAAGGTCGCCGTGGCCCACGGCCTGAGCAACGCCAACCAGGTCCTGGACCGGATGCAGGCCGGCGAGGAGTTCCACTGGATCGAGATCATGGGCTGCCCCGGCGGCTGCATCGGCGGCGGCGGCCAGCCCTACGCCGGCGCCAACGCCATCCCCCTCGACGAGCGCATCCTCCGCCTCCGGGCCCAGGCCCTCTACGGGCTGGACGCCGATCGCAAGCTCCGCCGCTCGCACGACAACCCGGACATCCAGAAGCTCTACGACGAATACCTGGACGCCCCCATGGGCCACCGTGCCCACGAGCTGCTGCACACCTACTACTACCGCCGGCTCCCCATCGGCATCCGCCCCCAGGAGGCGCAGGTGTAATGCGATACCAGCGCGAGATTCTCGATACCCCCCAGTGGTGGCAGGAGCTTGACGATTACATCGCCGACCAGCAGCGCAGGAACCCCGGCCACGTGCAGAGCGCGCTGATACCCATCCTGCACCACGTGCAGGACCGCTTCGGCTTTATCCCGCCCAGAGCCATCAACCACGTGGCCCAGGCGCTGGGCGTGCCCTCCGTGTACGTGTCCGGTGTCGCGACCTTCTACTCCTACTTCTCCTTGGTTCCCAAAGGGGCTTACACTGTCAGCGTCTGCCTGGGCACCGCCTGCTACGTGCGCGGCAGCCAGGCCGTGCTGGACGAGTTCTGCCGGCAGCTCGGCGTAGAGCCGGGCCAGACGACCCAGGACGGGATGTTCACGCTGGCCGAGGCCCGATGCCTTGGGGCCTGTGGCCAGGCCCCCGTCTGCATGGTGAACGACCGGGTTCACGCGCGGGTGACGCCCGAGGCCGTACCCGACGTCATCGCGCACTACACCGCTGAAGCCCAGGAGGAACTCGAGACGGCTGGTTCGTCATGAGCAGCGGCGTGACCGCTGCCGCCCTCGGGCGGTGGCTGGCCGCGCGGCGCTTGGGCCAGGCCCGTACCATCTCGGGCGGAACGGGAAGACAATGGACCTACCACTTCGCACCAGGCTACTGGTTGTCGTCCTTGCCGTCGCCTTCATCGGAGGCGCTCTGACGGTCATCGCCGGAAGTCTCCTGATCAACGACATGGTGATCGGGGAGGCCCAGCGCCGTGTCGCCCTGGCCCTCAAGACCTCCCGCGCCATGCTGGACCGGCGCCTCGAGGAGTCCAGGAAGGACTGCGGCATGGTGGCTGCCTGGGTCGCACGGGGAGCGGCCGAGACGGTCGGCGGCATGTCCGATGAGTTCCTCGAGCACCTGCGGGGCAGGCTGGGGTACGACTCGCTTCACATCGCCGATCAGAGGGGGATTGTGACCGCGACGGCGCCCGGCAACGGCAAGGGCGCGGATCTCTCCAGCAGCCCAGTGGTGAGCACGGCCCTGCGGACGGGCAAGGCCTCTGCTGGGCTTCGCCTGGTGCCCCTGTCGGAGCTCGCCGCTGAAAGCCCGGCCTTGGCAGAGCGGGCCTACATCCGCGTCGTCGAGACGCCGCGGGCCAAGCCCGGTGGCCCGTCCGAGCTCACCGAAGCCATGGTGGTGGAGGCGGCGGCGCCCGTCGTGGGGGCCTCGGGCGAGATAGTGGGCGTGGTCCGCGCCCGCTCGCTGCTGAACCGTGACTTCGGGCTTGTGGATTTCATCCGCGACAACATCTTCACGGTAGCCACCTACAAGGGCAAGAACCTGGGCACCGTCACAATCTTCGAGCGCGATGTGCGCATCGCCACCAACGTCATCGGCCCCGACGGCGCCAGGGCTATCGGCACTCGCGTCTCGGCCGAGGTCAATGACAAGGTGCTGGGCGAAGGCGGCGTCTGGATCGGTCCCGCCTTCGTCGTTGATAGCTGGTACATGTCCGCCTACGAGCCCATCCGCGACACCGCCGGCCGCATCATCGGCATCCTCTACGTTGGCGTCCTCAAGGACCGCTACGACGACATGCGCGTCCAGGCCGTCGGGATCTTCCTGGCCATCGCGGTGCTGGCCCTCGTCCTCGCCGCCGTGGCGGGCGATCTCTTGGCCCGCCGGCTTGCCCGCCGCATCCGCGGCCTGACCGAGGCGGCCGTCCAGATCGCCCAGGGCAATCTGGACTATCGCCTGCCCGAGCCGCCCCGGGCCGAGCACGACGAGATCAAGCGGCTCACCGTCGCCTTCAACGCCATGGTGGCCGCACTCAAGGAGCGCGACGAGGCCCTGCGCCGCAGCCACGAGGAGCTCGAGCGCGTCGCCGAGGAGCTAGAGCGCTGGAACCAGAACTACCTCGATACCCTTGGCTTCATCACCCACGAGCTCAAGAACCAGGTCGCCTCGATGAAGATCAACCTGCTGGCCCTGCGCGACGGCTACATCGGCGAACTGACCCAGGACCAGCGCGAGGCCCTCGACGACGTCATGATGGCCGTCAACCGCACTGAGGACATGATCCTCAACTACCTTAACCTGTCGCGCATCGAGAAGGGTGAGCTTGAGGTCCGGGCCCGTCCGGTGCAGGTCGAGCTTGACGTGGTGCAACCCGTCCTGCGCGATACGCGCCCGCGCTTCGAGGAGAAGCACATGCGGGTCGAGGTGGACATCCCCGAGGACCTGGTGATCTGTGCCGATCCCTCGCTGCTGCAGATCGTGTACGAGAACCTGCTCAGCAACGCCGCCAAGTACGGCCGCGAGGGTGGCCTGGTGCGAGTCTGGGGGCGGCGGCTCAACGGGGTAGTCGAGCTGCACGTATGGAACGAGGGCAACGGCATCCCCGAGGATCAGTTGCAGGACCTGTTCCGCAAGTTCTCCCGGCTCAACCAGCCCATGGAGCGCGAACGCGGCACGGGGCTGGGCCTTTTCATAACCCGTGAGATCGTCCGCAAGCACGGCGGGTCCATCCGCGCCGAGAGCGAGCACGGCAAGTGGATAGACTTCATCTTCAGCCTGCCGCGCCACGATGCTCTGGTGGAGGAGCCGCTCGTGGACAGCGCACCCGGGCACTGCTAGTGCCCCGCGAGCGGCCGCAGCCACGGGGCCGACCTGGCAAGCTTCGCCAAGGGGCGAAGGGAGTGACATGGCATGACTCAGGATCAGAAGAAAGTCCTGGTCGTGGACGACGACACCGACTTCATCGAGGCCGCGACCGTGGCGCTGCAGGCGAAGGGGTACCAGGTGCTCACGGCCCTGGACTCCAAGGCCGGCGTAGAGTTGGCGCGGCGCGAGAGGCCGGACCTCATCATCTGCGATCTGATGATGGAGCGCCTCTACTCGGGCTTCTCGGTGGTCGAGGAGCTAGGGGGCTACGAGGAGACCCGCGGAATCCCCATCATTATGGTCTCCGCGGTGACGACGGACACAGGGTTCCGGATAGACGAGCACGGCGAGAAGCCCGCTTGGCTGCGAGCTGTGCAGTTCATCAACAAGCCCATCAACCCCATAGACCTCGCCGAGAAGGTGGAGAGCATCCTTAGCGGCCCAAGCGAGGACCAAGACCGATGAGTGCTTTGGCGTATCTGGAAGACCTCAGGAAGGCTGCTCAGCCGAGGGTGAAGCAGCGCCCTGACAAGACCCAGGTGCTGGTGGGGATAGCCACCTGCGCCCTCGCCGCAGGCGCCGAGGACGTTCTGGCCGCCATCAAGCAGGCGCTCGACGAGGCCGGGCTGGCCGACCAGGTCGAGCTGTGCCGCGTCGGCTGCGTGGGGCGTTGCAGCCTCGAGCCCCTGGTCGAGGTCAGGCGCCGGGACGAGCCGCCGCGATTGTACGTGAAGGTGACGCCCGAGCAGGCCCGCGATATCGTGCTGCGTCATGTGGCCAAGGGCGAGGCCATCCCGGACTGGATGATAGACGGCGGCCAGCGCCCGCAGACCGGCGGTGGAACCCCTGCCGCCGCCGACCCCGAGGGCATCATCAACCGTTTCACCCGCGACTGGGAGCACGTCGGCTTCTTCCGCAACCAGTTGCGCATCGCCCTGCGCAACGTCGGGCGCATTGACCCGGAGCTGATAGACGACTACCTGGCCGTGGGCGGCTACGCCGCGTTGGCCAGGGTGCTCGACGGCATGACCCCCGAGCAGGTCATTGACACCATCAAGCGCTCGGGCTTGCGCGGGCGCGGTGGCGCTGGCTTCCCCACGGGTCTGAAGTGGGAGTTCACGTACAAGGCCGAGGGCTCGCCCAAGTTCGTGGTGTGCAACGCCGACGAGGGCGACCCGGGCGCCTTCATGGACCGCAGCACCCTCGAGGGCGATCCCCACACCGTGCTCGAGGCCATGGCCATCGCCGGCTACGCGATAGGCTCGAGCCAGGGCTACGTGTACGTCCGCGCCGAGTACCCTCTGGCTGTGGCTCGTCTCGAGAAGGCGATCGCTCAGGCTCGCGAGCGCGAGATCCTCGGCGAGCACGTCCTGGGCACCGACTTCGCCTTCGACGTCGAGCTGCGCCTGGGAGCGGGCGCCTTCGTGTGCGGCGAGGAGACGGCCCTGCTGGCCTCCATCGAGGGTAAGCGCGGCATGCCCAGGCCCCGGCCGCCCTACCCGGCCCAGAGCGGGCTGTGGGGCAAGCCCACCGTCATCAACAACGTCGAGACCCTGGCGAACATCCCGGCCATCATCCTGCTGGGCGCCGAGTGGTTCTCCTCCATAGGCACCGAGAAGTCCAAGGGCACCAAGGTCTTCGCTCTCGCCGGCAACGTCGAGAACACCGGGCTCATCGAAGTCCCAATGGGGATCACCCTGCGTGAGATCATCTTCGACATCGGCGGCGGCATCCCCGGCGGCAAGGGCTT
>CAZSOQ010000040.1:0-28449 GCA_964608495.1 uncultured Armatimonadia bacterium
GGGGTGGGCTGGCCCGCCTCTGCGGGGACGAGGACCTCAGCCACGTCGAAGGGAGCGCGGCGCACGATCTCCGCCAGCCAGCTCTCGGGGGGCACGCGGTCCGGCGCGGTCTGGGACCCGCCGTTGTTGTTGGCCTCGACCGGCACGGGCAGGATCTCGTGGACGGTAGTCTCGGCCTCGAGCCGGCGACCGTCGCCGCGAGCGACGGGCGATACGCGAAGGTCACACCTGCCGCCCTCGCGGGCGGCAAGGGCGAACTGGAAGGCGACGCTCGCGCCCCTGGGAACGCTGACAGGCTCCCGCCAGGTGGGCGGGCTCGCCGGGCGGTCGGGGAAGATGCGGTCCATCACGTCGGTCCGCACCAGCGAGAGCGCCGCGCGGTCGCCCGTCGGGCGGGGTGCGTCGTCGGCCGACGCCGCCGCCAGAAGGGCGGTAAGGCCCAGGCCCACCCCAAGCACTACTGCAGTGGATTGCGCAAGCACGGCCTTCCTCCTCAGGCCATCCCGGCCGCGCGCGGGGATAAGGGCTATAGGAATCGCGCCGCCAGCACCGAAGGTAATCGGTGTCGGCGGGGCTGGCAACCGCTGCCGGCGCGGGCGGCGGTCGTCGCGGGCGCCTGGCGCAAACCATGACTGGGAGGGAGCGGCGATGGGCAGCAGGTTCCGGACCGTGAATCTGAGCCGCGTGTTCAACGCGTCCGCGCGGCTGCGCACGAGAGCGACGAAGAGGCTGCCGGCATGGAGTCGGGCGGTGGCGGACGTGCTGGAGCACATGCCGCGCGGCTCGCAGACCTACTGGGGCATACCCTTCCGGCTGGGGCCGAAGGACCTGTCGCGGCCAGGGGTGGTGGAACTGGCGCCGGCCCGAGGGGACGTGGAGGTGCCGCTGAGGGGCCGGGCGACGCATGTGTGCCTTCTGCACTTCTGCGATCTGGCCACCGACGCCGCGCAGATGTCCGCCGGGGGCGAGCCGCTGGCCGAGTACGTGCTGCGCTATGCGGACGGCTCGGAGCACATCACGCCCATCCGCCGGCGGTTCGAGGTGAACGCCTTCACGGCGGGCTGGGGCTACGGGGCCTTCGCGGCCATGCCGTCGTCCATGCCTCAGGTCGCCACGGACCCGGTGGCGATGGGCTGGGGCCAGTACCAGACGGGCGTGACGACGCCGGGCACGCCCTTCCAGACCTGGGTCTACGCCCTGGAGAACCCGCAGCCGCAGGAGCCACTGTCGGCCCTGGTGCTGCGCGGAACCGGCGAGCGGCCGGTGGGCGTGCTCGGGGTGACGCTTTACGACGGCCCCGGGCACCCTCTGCGCCACGTGCCGCGCAAGGTCTACCGGCTGGTGCTGCCGCGGGACGAGCAGGCGACCGCGGGGCAGGTCAGGGCCGAGCTGGACCTGGGAGTGGTGACACGCCTGTATGCTGCGCCGGGGCAGGTATCCCAGGAATGGCTCGAGGCCGAGGATCCGGGCCTGGGCCAAAGGCGCGAGCCGCCCTCGCCGACGCGGGAGTTTCTGCTGGAGGCCACGGGCGCCGAGGGCGCGACGCTCTCGGTCGAGGTGGAGGGCAAGGCGCGCCACGAAGTGCCCTTCGGCCCGGCCTACAGCGACGGCGCCTCGGCCAGCGAGGACGGCAAGCTCCGCCTCGAGATCGTCAACCCGAGGACCACGTGGGTCCACGTGACCGTGATAGACGAGAGCACGGGCAAGCCCACGCCCACGCGGGCGCACTTCCGGGGCAAGCAGGGCGACTATATCCCGCCCTACGGCCACCACGCGGAGGTCAACGACCGGTGGTTCGAGGACTATGGCGGGGACCTGCAGCTCGGCGGCCAAAGCTTCGCCTATGTGCCGGGGAGGTTCCAGATCGAGCTGCCCGTGGGCGAGGTGTACGTCGAGCTGACCAAGGGCTTCGAGCACACGCCGGTGCGGCAGCGGCTGGAGATCATCGAGGGGCAGCGGGAGCTGACGCTGACCATCGGCCGGGCCTGCGACTGGCGCGCGCGGGGGTGGGTCACGGCGGACACCCACGTGCACTTCATCAGCCCCCAGACGGCGGCGCTGGAAGGCAAGGCCGAGGGCCTGAACCTGATCAACCTGCTGGCCTCGCAGTGGGGCAGGCTGTACACCAACGCCGCGGACATCACGGGCGAGGCGTCCGGGTGCTCGGACGAGGGGACGATCGTCTGGGTCGGCACGGAGAACCGCAACCACCTGCTGGGGCACATCTCGATGCTGGGCACGCACGGCGACCCCGTGTTCCCCATGTGCGCGGGCGGCCCCCACGAGGCCTACATCGGCGACCCGGACGTGGTGGCGCTGACTGAGTGGGCCCGCACCTGCAGGGAGCGCGACGGGGTCGTGGTACGGCCCCACTTCCCGGCGCCCATCTGCGAGGAGCCGGTGTACTTCCTGCTGGGTGAGCTGGACGGCGCGGAGCTGCGCCAGTTCGCCGACCCCGACGCCGGCACGCTGGACCAGTTCTGCTTCCGCGAGTGGTACCGGTACCTGAACTGCGGCTGTCGCGTGGCGGCGGTAGGCGGGACGGACAAGATGAGCGCCGGGATGCCGGTCGGCGGCGTGCGCACCTACGCGCGGCTGGACCCGAACCTGGGGTTCAGCTTCGAGAGCTGGGGCCGGGCCGTGAGGGCGGGACGAACCTTCACGACCTCGGGCCCGCTGATAGACCTGGTGGTGGACGGCCACGGGATCGGGTCCGAGATACGCATGTCCTCGGCCGGCGGGGAGGTGGAGGTGGCGGCCTACGCGACGAGCCAGTGGCCGATGCACGCGCTGGAGATCGTCGTCAACGGCAAGGTGGTGGCCGATAGCCGGGACGACGGCGGGGCGCGGGAGCTGAGCCTGCACGAGCGCGTCACGATCAGCGGCAGCTCGTGGGTGGCAACGCGGTGCGGGAGCCGGCTGATGGTGAGCCACTGCTGGCCGATTCACCTGGGGGCCCACACCTCGCCCGTGTATATCGTCTGCGGCGACCAGGAGATGTTCAGCCCGTCGGACGCGACCTATATGCTCACGCTGCTGGACGGCGGGATGACGTACCTGGACACGCTGTCGGTGCGGTACAGCGACGAGCGCCACAACCAGATGAAGGCCATCTTCGCTCGGGCCAAACACGAGCTACTGCACCGCCTGGACCGTCATCACGAGCATGGCGGTCACCACTGAGGCGGGGACGGGGACCTGGGCGGACACGGAGGCATCGCCGACATGCGCAAGCTGACTCGCGGTCGTGGGGCCCTGGTGAGCGGCGCCGTGGCGCCCGCGACACTGGGGGTGATGCTCACCATGCTCGCGATGCCGGGGGGAAAGACGCAGGCCGAGCCGGCGGGCGCGGAGGGCCTGACGGCCGGGGGCAGCGGCCTGAACGCCGGGACCGCCGGCAATCCCTACGGCCGATGGGACAAGGGGCCGCCGTCGGATGCGAGCTTCTTCCCCGTGGCCGTGTGGCTGCAGGCGCCGAAGAACGCGCCGCGCTTCAAGGCCGCGGGGATCAACCTGTACGTGGGGCTGTGGCAGGGCCCGACGGAGGAACAGCTCGCCGCGCTGCGGGAGGCCGGGATGGCCGTGATCTGCGCCCAGAACGAGGTGGGGCTGGCGCACAGGGACGATGATCTGATCGCCGGCTGGATGCACGGCGATGAGCCGGACAACGCCCAGTCCCTCGGGCAAGGGAAGGGCTATGGGCCGCCGGTCCCGCCCGAGCGGATAGTGGCCGACTACGAGCGGATCCGGCAGGCCGACCCGTCGCGCCCGGTGATGCTGAACCTGGGGCAGGGCGCGGCCTGGGACGGCTGGTACGGCCGCGGCGTGCGCACCAACCACCCGGAGGACTACGCCGAGTACGTCAAGGGCTGCGACATCGCCTCCTTCGACATCTACCCCGTGGTGCACAACAGGCCCGAGGTGGCGGGCAACCTGTGGTTCGTGCCCCGGGGCGTGGACCGGCTGCGCCAGTGGACGGGCGACCGGAAGGTCGTCTGGAACTGCATCGAGTGCACGCGGATAGGCAACCCGGAGGTGAAGCCGACGCCGCATCAGGTGCGGGCCGAGGTGTGGATGGCGCTGATCCACGGCTCGATGGGGCTGATCTACTTCGTGCACCAATTCGCGCCCGACTTCGTCGAGGCAGCGCTACTGGCCGATGAGGAGATGCTCGCGGCGGTGACGGAGATCAACGCCAGGATCCACGCCCTGGCGCCCGTGCTCAACAGCCTGTCGGTGCCGGAGGCGGCCACGGTGTCGTCGGCGGCGGCCGAGGTGCCCGTGCACATCATGGTCAAGCGGCACGAGGGGTCGGCCTACGTCTTCGCGGTGGCCATGCGCGACGGGCCCACTCGCGCGAGCGTCAAGCTGGCCGAGCTTCCAGCGGGCGCGGTGGTGGAGGTGCTGGACGAGGGGCGGACACTGGAGTTGACGGACGGCTGCTTCGCGGACGACTTTGCCGGGTACGACGTGCACCTGTACCGGGTGGGGCCGCGTTGAGGCGCGGCCAGGGAGACACCGCGGAGGCCGCCGGGCGGCGGAGCGGGGTGGGGAGTGCAGGGCATGGCTTGAGTTCTTCTTGAGGTTGCCTTCCCCTGGACCTTTTCCTCACGAGGCGGTGATGCGTGCGCGCGGTTGTCTTTCGTCAACTTGTGCAGTCAGGGCAGTCTGAGGCGGTTGTTTTGGCCACAAAGGGCGACGTTGCGGACGATAGGCGGAGAGCGAAGACGTGGGAAGGGGAGGGATCGGGGGGCAGGGCGTGGGCTTGGCTTGAGATGTTCTTTAGGAGGCCTTGACACGAACTATAGATTGTGCTAACGTGAACGCGATGTAACACGGTCGCAGGCGGGCGGCCGTGGCGAAGGTCAGGTTTGGCTCAAGTGAGAGGGAGGCAAGGGCAATGAAAGAGAGAGTGCAGTACGTGGCGATAGTGGTGGCGGCTCTTACGTTGGCTGGAGTGACCGGTTGCGGAGGCGGGGGGAGCTTCGGCACCCCCGGGGCGTCCACTGGAACGGGGACCGGATTGGTGGGCACAGCACAGGTTCCCGGGTCGAGTGAGCCCTACGTAGCCCTCGATCTCTCCTCCTGCGCGGTGAGCGACTACCATTGCGACCCCTTCAGCCCGAAGGTCGCGGGCAGCAACCACTACAAGACGCTGACGGCGGGCACAGTGGTCTGGGGCGAGGTTCCTTTCACCATCGCGCCGGACTACACGACTTCGGGCACGCCGTCCACAGTCACGACGTGCAACTGGTACACCTACACGCACGCGGCCCCTTATCCCCAGTACCCCTGTCCGACCAATGAGGTGCCGGTTGGGCTGGCGCTGAAGAACCTACATCTGGCCGTCTGCGGCGGCGGGGTCAACGTGTTCACCAACAAGCAGGCCCCTATCGCCGAGATCGTGGTCAACTACGCGGACGGGCAGAAGCAGACGAAGCAGGTGTACGTGAACCAGGACGTGTGGGAGTACCACTGGGCCTACAGGAGCCTGCCGGCGCCCGATCCGGCGGCGATCGTGTGGGAGGACCCGAACACCAAGGACATGTGGTACTACAAGAACCCGATCTTCATCACGGGTCTGACGATACCGATGGACAACCCCGAGGTCGAAGTCGCCTCGGTCAGCATCAACTGCACCTTCAACAGGGACGCGGGGATCTCCGTGTTCGCCATGACGGGCGAGACAGATCCGCCGACCACGATCGAGGCTTCCATCGAGTTCAGCCCGGCCCAGATCAACACGAACTCAGGGGGCGGCTACCTGACGGCGGTCGTCGAGCTGGCGGGCGAGGACCCAGCCATCCTTGACCCGTCGAGCATGCGGATCGCGGCGATCAACGGGCAGGACCTGGGCGACCAGGCCGTGGCGCCGAGCGGGCCCTCGGGTCTGGGGGACCTCGATCTGGACGGCATCCCCGACCTGCAGGTCAGCTTCGACAGGCCGACGGTGATCGCTTTGCTAGAGTCCATGGGAGTCGGTGAGGGAGAGGCGGCGCTTGCGGTGACCGGCAGCACTTACGACGGCGTAGGGATCCAGGGCAGCGACACAGTAAGGGTCATAAATCCCGGTCCCGCCGGCAAGACGCCTCCGGGGCAGGCCAAGACCCCTCCGGGAAAAGCGAAGAAGGGAAAGTAACAGGGGGCAGCAAGGCTGGCCGCCGGGCGCAGGTAGCCCTTCCAGGCCTCCCTATCTCCCGCGGGGCCTAGGGCAAGCAGCCCTGCCTATCAACGGCAGGGCTGCTGCCTTTCAGGACGGGGCCCGCGACCCAGTGTCGCACGAGGCGGCGCCGGGCCGCTCCCGGGGGCCCCGGCAAACGGGATCAGGAAGCCCCTACTCGACGGCGCCCCCGAAGCCACCCATGCGGAAGTGCTGGATCGCCTCGATGTCGCGGCGCATCTGCTCGGCCACGTTTCCGGGCAGCTCGCCGATGCTGTAGTTCTTGTCGAACTCGAGCTGGAACTTGTAGGTGAAGGTGAAGGCGGTGGCACGCGAGGCGTTGGCGGGCACCTCGATGTCCCACCGGAGCAGGCCGCGAGGCTTCTCCTCGGCGACGTAGAGCGGGTCCTCGCTCAGGGGCTGGCCGGGATCGTTGAGGGTGACGCTGACCTGGTTGCTGGGGGCCTGGGGCAGACGGTCCCACAGACGGACCTTAGCGGGCTTGTCCATGAAGTTGCTCAGCCGGATCCGGTAGGTGTACTGGATGACCCTGTTGCCGCCGCGGGTCTCGGTGGTCTTCTCCTCGAGCTCGCGGGCGGCGCGCAGGCGGGTCTCCGTGCCGAAGCCAAGGATGAGGCTCTGGCCCTTGGCCACCAGAGGCAGGCTGCCCTGGCCCGCGAAGCCGCCGTTGAGGTAGGCGCTGTAGGGCCCGGCCAGCAGCGAGTAGTCCGAGTCGTTCACCGCCTCGACGGCCTGGTAGACGTAGTCGGTGAGCAGCGGGACGGCCGTGTAGTAGGGCTCGGCCTTCAGCTCCAGGTCGGCGATGCGGAACATCTGCTGGTCCTTGCGGCTCTGGATGCCGATGGTTCCCGCCAGGGGGTAGTCCACGGCGAGGCCCTCGACGGCGCCGGTGCCCAGGCTGCGAGACACCTTGACGACGTCGTCGGGGGCCGTGAGCTCGACGTTCTGCAACTGCGCGGCGAGGACGTTCGCGGTCACGTAGTCGTTGCCGAACCAGGTCACGGCCGGCGGGGCTGCACCGCCACCGGGCATGCCCATGCCGGGCATGGCCGGCGTGGCCGGTGCCGCCATCGGCCCTGCCAGGCCTTTCGGGCCGGGCTCGCCCTCCTGGACCGCCCCCGCCCGGCCGCCGTAGCCGCCACGGATCTGCTGGGCCAACTCGCGCCTCTTCTCGGTGTAGGCCCTGGCGGTGTCGGCCTGAGCGGCTGGCTTCTCGGCCTGGGCCGAGGTGAGGCTCATCCACAGGGGCGACAGAATGGGGGCGTCGGCCAGCATCTGCGGGTGGCTGGTCGAGAGCGTGAGCTTGACGTCCGGCCAGTCCTCGCCGCTCATCTGGTTGACGACGGCGTGGTACTCGAGGACGAGGCGGTTGCGGTCGCCGTCCAGGCGGGCGCTGTACGCCGGGGCCCAGCCGACGCCGTTGACGAGGTAGCTGAGGGTGAGCTTGGAGGGCCGGGCGCCCGCGGCGTCCACGAAGACCACCGCTTCCCGCAGCGTCCGGCTGTCGCCGCCAGTGAGCGTGGCCCGCTGACGCTGAAGCAGCGTCATTTGCTTCTCGGCGGCCTCCTTCTCGGTCTCCAGCTCGAGGGTCTTGCGCGAGATGTCCTCGAGCTCCTGGAAGATGAACTTGGTGGTCTCCTCGAGGGTCTTGGGGTTCAGGGAGCCCTTGGCGAGCTGGTCCTGGGACCTCCCGGCGGCGAACTGCTGGAGTTGCTCCAGATAGGCACTGCGGGCCTCGAGCACGCCCAGCGCGGCCTCGACGCGCTTGAGGTCGGTCTGGGACTTCCCGATCTGCTCGTCGAGGGCGCGGACCTCAGGGCGCGGCTCGTCCTCGACGGCGGTGGGGCGATAGCGCACGGCGCGGATGGTGAGGTTGTCGTCGCCGGTGGCATAGAGGGACTCGGGGATGACGTTGGCAGGCAGGTTGCCGACGACCACCTCCTGGGCGCCGGCCTTGGCCTCGACGGGCACCTCGCGCGTAACCAGGGCCTGGCCGCGGTAGACCCTCACCTCCGTGATGGTTCCCTCGACCTGGGCGAAGGCCGCGGCGGCGGCGATCGTAGCCACGGCGAGGACAAAGGGGACTCGACTGCCTGAAAGGCGGATCATGGCTCGCTCCCTCCTCCACATGTTGACCTGCGGGTCCGGGCCCCGAGGGCCCACGTCAAGGGCGCCTGGTGAAGGCCCCCTCCCGATAGCATAGACCCCTCCGGGCGGGGCGTGGGTTCCCGTCGCGGGACGCCCACCTCTCCCCTACTTCCGGAAGAGCCCGTTCAGACTCTCGGCCTGGGTCGTGGGGTCGTAGGACTCGTCCTGCGTGAAGACCAGCGCCACGATGACGGCCCAGTTGGGGCCGGTCGGACGGACCAGAAGCTCGTGGTCGCCCTGGGCCAGGTCCCATTCACCCAGCGAGGCCCACTGCATGGCCTCGTCGGCCTCCGGGTTCAGCTCGTCGCCCAGCCAGGCCTCCTTGAGGGGCGGGCCGCCGTCCAGGGCCATCTCGTACTTGCCCTCATAGGCTGCATTGCGCGTGCCGTGGGAGAACTTGGCGCCGTCCCAGGCGCCGCAGCTATGGCGCAGGAGGGCGAAGACCCGGTACGTGGCCGCCGACCCGACCCGGAGCCGCACGGTGGCACTCGTCCCAGCGCGCGGGAAGGCCAGGGAGCCGTCGGGGCGGCTCTGGGGCGCGGGCACGTCCGGTGCCGGGTCGCCCGCCACCTCGAAGCACCTGCCCGGGCCGATCACCGAGGGATCGCCGAGCGCCAGGGCCACATCCACTCCCAGCACGTCAGCCGGCTTCAGCGGCAGCGACGCCTTCGCCTTCGCCCGGCCGCAGAACTCAACCGTCTGCGTGTCTCCGGCTGCGGCTGCCTCGGCGGCCAGCGCGTCCAGCACATCCGTGGCGTGGGCCAGCAGCTCCCGGGCCCGTGCCGGGTCCGCCTGCTGAGCCCTGTCGGCGACCGCGAGCGCCGTGAGCAGGTCCAGCACGAGGGCGCGTCGCGCCGCGCGGTAGGTCACCCCTCGCCCGTAGGCCACAACCTCGTCGAGACGCTCTCGCCCCTGGCCCTGGGTCTCGTCCAGGCAGGCCCGAGACGCGCGGGCGAGCTCCTGCTGGAGCGCCGTGCCCGTCCTGCCCTCCTGCACCGGCGCGACGCGGGGCGCCAGGCGCGTGGTGACCTCGGCCATGGGGCCGCTACCCTCGCCCGCCGCCTCCCTCAGCTCCGCCAGGCGGGCCAGGGAGCGCAGCATCGAGCGGGCCTCGGCGGGACGGCAGCCGTAGAAGCGCGGCCAGAAGGCATCGTCGAACTGCTCCTGGGTCAGCTTCCCGGGCGCCCAGGAGAACTGCGCCCCGGCCGCCCAGCCGTACCAGTAGGCCTCGGTCGGGATGGGGTCCACCGGCCAGTTGGTGTTCAGCAGCCCCTGAGCCCCGCCCTCGTAGCCGCTGATGCAGAAGTTGCGGATGTTGATGAGCTGGCGGTCGTAGTCCATGAACACCGGGCGCGCGGGGATCACTGCCGGGCACACCAGCGTGGTGAAGCCCCGCCTCACGAACTGGGCCACGCTCAGGTAAGCGGCGGAGGGATTGTAGTGCCAGTCGCAGATGATGACGTCCTCGGGTGAGAGGTGGGCGAGGGCATCGGGGAACTTGAGCAGATAGTCGCCCCAGACCATGACCTGCGACTTGCCGTGCTTCCGGGCGAGCTTGGCCAGGCGCGCGATGTGCTTGCCCACGACCTCGGCGGGGTCCAGGCCCTGCTCGGCGGCCCAGTCTTCGATACCCCAGGGCTCGTCGCAGCCGGGGAAGAAGTAGGGCGCCGGGTAGAGCGGGCCTAGCTCGCCGTAGATCTCGTCGAGGAAGTCATAGGTCGGCTCGTAGAGGGGACGGAAGTTGTGCGTGCTGTCGGGCATGGCGCGCAGCTCGGGGTGCGAGCGCAGGGCCCAGTGGGAATGGCCGAAGGACTGGGTCTGGAGCACGAGCTTGACGTGGTGGCGGGCGGCCTCGTCGGCGATCTGTCGGATCTTGTCCAGGGGCATGGTGCCGCCCAGCTCGGGGTGCTTGGTGTAGGCGGGAAGCTCGTTCACCTCCCACACCATGAGGTTCATCTTGAGGTGGGCGAAGCGCTCGATCTCCGCGGGATCGGACAGGCAGCGGTGGATGCCGCGGAAGGCCATGGCGGGCCAGTCCACGATGTGGACGGCCGGGACCACGGTCTTGCCGTCGCGCCGGCGGAGGAGCTGGCGGAGAGTCTGGACGCCGTAGTACAGGCCGGCGTCGGCGCGGGCGACGACCAGGACGCGCTCGGGCGTGGCGTCGAGCAGGTAGCCCTCATCCGCCGCCTCCGGGGGCAGGGCAAGCTGCAGGCGTTGGAGAAGCGGCGAGACGCCGGGGTCGCCCTCGAGGGCCAGCAGGATTCCCCGGGCCGCGGGGCCGCCCTCGGCGCCGGCCACGCTCGCCCGCACACCCATTGCCTCGAGGTCGGCCTGGAGCTGGCCGGCGGGAAGCTTCTCGGCCTCGTCGGCGGGGTCGCCGAGGGCGATGGTCACCGGCGAGGGAACCGCGTGTTCACCGTCGAGAGGCGTCACCTGCTGAGGCGAGGGCACGAGATCGAGCTGGCCCACGAGGGCCGCGGAAGTCAGAATCGTGATCGCGGACAGCATCGGCGACATCTGGGACGCCTCCTCTGGGGCGTGGTCGCCCTCGTGGACCCTTGCGCCCCGGGGTGGGGGAATCCTTCGCCTCGGGCGGGCGAGTTTGTGTGACGCGCGCGAGGCCCATATAATCGGCAGGCGGGCATGGCGAGTGGGAACCAGATCACGAGAGCGCTGCGCGCCGCCACGGGAGGCATGCCGCAGATGAGCAGTGAGCAACCAGCAGGCGGGTCGTCGGGGACAGGGGGCTGCCGGTGCGGGTACCGGCGGCCGGACATATCCTGGTACGCCAGGTCGTTCCGCAAGCTGTTCTTCGACTTCCATAGCTCGGAGTACGCCGTGGGCCTGGCGAGCGCTTTCGACGCTGAGGCCTGGGCCGAGCGCGTCGAGCAGGCCGGCGCTCAGGCCGTGTCGGTCTTCACCAAGTGCGGCTTCGGCTGGTCCTTCTACCGCAAGGGCTCGATCCGCTACGTGCACCCGCATCTGCCCGAGGGGCTGGACATGCTCGGCGAGCAGATCGCCGCGCTGCAGGCCCGAGGCATCAGGACCATCGGCTACTACCACGTGTTCAACAGCGAGCCGCTGGCGCGCGAGCAGCCCGAGTGGTGCTGCCGCGACGCGCAGGGCCAGCCGCGACAGACCGGGATGTGCACCCGCGGGCCGCTGCTGGAGGAGTGGATGCTGCCCCACGTCGCGGAGATCGTGACGAACTACGCGGTGGACTCGATGTTCTTCGACGGGCTGCGCGCGCACGATGTCTGCTACTGCGAGCACTGCCGGCGGCGCTTCCGCGACGAGGTGGGAAGAGAGCTGCCGAGCGGGCCCGAGGACGACTCCTGGCGGCCCTACGTCGAGTGGAGCCTGGAGGATCACCGGCGGATTCGGCAGCGCGTGAGCGACACGATCCACGCGCTACGGCCCGAGGTGGTGGTGTCGTACAACTGGGCCTACTCGACGCGCCAACCGGAGGCCATCCCGGAGCACGTGGACGCGCTGAACCTGGACATTCCGCCGGAGGACCAGATCTTCAACGGGTCCTACCAGGCGCGCCACTGGGCCTGGACGGGCAAGCCCTACGACATCATGAACTCGGCCTTCCTGCAGTGGTGGGGCGACTGGTGCTGCAAGCCGGCGGTGGCGATGCAGCACGAGGTGGCCACGGCGATCGCGAACGGTGGGCTGACCTGGATCGGCTACCAGATGACGCACACCTTCGACGTAGAGCCGGCGGCGATGGCGGAGATGGGCAAGACGCTGGCCTTCGTGCGCGAGCGCGAGCCACTGCTGGAGGGCGCGACGGCGCGGGCCTGCGTGGCCGTGCTGCGCAGCACCGAATCGTGCCTGTGGGAGCCGGCGCGGTTCATGGCGGACGAGATGGGCCTGCGGGGCGCCCACAAGGTCCTCACGGAGACCGGGCTTCCCCACCACTTCGTGGACGAGCAGTGGCTGACGGCCCACGTGCGGGACGTCGTGCCCGAGGAGCGTTGCCCGGTGGTCGTGCTGGCGGACCAGCGGGGCCTGACCGGCGAGGTGGTGGCGGCGCTGGAGCGGTACGTCGAGGAGGGCGGCGGCCTGTTGGTGACGGCGAGGACGGGGACGCTGGGGCCAGACCACCAATCCCCGTGCGAATTCGCGCTGCGGCCGCTGGTGGGCGTGGACCTGGTGGGCGAGATCGAGGAGTCCCACTGCTACGTCGAGGTGACCGACCCGACGCTCCCGCAGGGCGGGCTGGCGATGCCGCACCTGTGCGAGGGCGCGGCCGTGCTCGCGGCGCAGGTGAGCGACGACGTGCAGCGGCTGGCGGAACTGCGGCGGGCGTACCTGCGGGGCGATGGGCAATTCCTGCTGCGCTGGTCGCCGCCCGGCGAGAGGACCGGGCATCCGGCGATCACCTTCCGGCGGGTGGGCCGGGGCGCGGCGGCCTTCGTGGCCGTGGACCTGTTCCGCGCCTACCACGTCAAGAACGTGTGGCCGCTGAAGCACATCGCGGAAGGGCTGGTGAGGCGCCTGGCGCCGGGCTTGCCTGTGCGGCTGACCGCGCCGGCGTGGCTGGAGGTCGCGCTGGCCGAGCAGGACACGCCCGGGGGGACACGGACGATCGTGCACCTGGTCAACTACCACGGCAACGGCCCGGTGGACCGCAACAACCTGTGCATCGAGCAGACGCTGCCGGTGAGGGACGTGACGCTGGAGCTTCGGCGGGCCGAGCCGCCCGCGGCGGTGACGCTTGAGCCGGGCGGGAGCCCGGCCGACTGGGAGCACGGAGACGGCGTGTTGACGGTTCGCATACCGGAGGTGCGGATACACCTGGCCGTGGTCGTGACCTAGCGGCCCCGCCCGCCCGCGGGCCGAAGGGACCCGCAGGGCACGAGCGAAAGGGAGACCACTATGGCTGACAGACCCAACATCCTGCTGCTCTACACCGACCAGCAGCGGTTCGACACGATAGCCGCGCTGGGCAATCCCTACATCCAGACGCCCGTGCTGGACGGGCTCGTGGCCGAGGGCACAAGCTTCACCTCGGCCTACTGCCCGTCGCCGGTGTGCATGGCCTCGCGGTGCAGCCTGCTGCTGGGGCAGTATGCGCACCAGACGGGCTGCACGGGCAACACGCCGATGCCGCAGGAGCGCACGTCGCTGATGGACCTGCTGCAGGCCGAGGGGTACCAGACCCACGGGATCGGGAAGATGCACTTCGGGCCGGACAGCCGCAAGCCGTGGGGCTTCGAGAGCCGCGTCATCGCCGAGGAGGGCGGCATGCGACAGGGGGATGACTACTGCGACTTCCTGGGCGAGAACGGCTACGGGCACATCGTGGACTGCTATGGGGTCCGCAGCGACATGTACTACGTGCCGCAGGTGTCCCAGATGCCGGAGGGGCTTCACGAGACCCACTGGGTAGCGGACAGGTCGCTGGAGTTCCTGGCGGACCGCGACCGCGACCGCCCCTTCTTCCTGTGGGCGAGCTTCACCAAGCCGCACCCGCCCTTCGAGTCGCCCGTGCCGTGGAATCGCCTGTACAAGAGCGTCGAGATGCCCCTGCCTCACCTGCCGGCGGACTACGAGGACCTGCTGACCTTCTGGAACCGAGTGCAGAATCGGTACAAGTACCGGGACCAGGGCTTCGACTGGAACCTGATCCGGCTGATCCGGGCCCAGTACTACGCGACGATCTCCTTCGTGGACTACAACGTGGGGCGCATCCTTGACCGCCTGCGCGAGGAGGGGGAGCTAGACCCCACGCTGGTCATCTACACGTCGGACCACGGGGAGCTGCTGGGGGACTTCGGCAGCTTCGGGAAGCGCTCGATCCTCGACCCGGCTGCCCGCGTGCCGCTGCTGGTCCGGTACCCCGAGCGCTTCCGGGCGGGCGAGCGATGCCACAGCCCGGCGAGCCCCGTGGACCTGCTGCCCACGTGTCTGGCCGCGGCGGGTCTGAAGCCGAGCCTAGAGCACGTGGGCGTTGACCTCGCCGAGCTGGCGGCCGGCAGCCCCGAGCGCGACGGGGTCCTGTGCCAGTATCAGGAAGCGGAGGTGGGCCTTTACGGGCTCATCACCGAGGACTGGAAGTACTTCCACTCGGCGGCGGACGGCAAGGAGTGGCTCGTGCGGCGCGTGCCGGGGCAGCTCGACCTGCGCAACTCGGCGGGCAATCCCGCCTACCAGGGCGTGCTGGAGGACCTCCGCCAGCGGCTCATCAACTGGTTGCGGTCGGACGGCTACGAGGCGCCGTTCGAGGGCGACGGGTGGAAGGCTTTCCCGCGCCGCGAAGTACCCGACACCCCGGACGCCTGGCAGCTATTCCAGGAGGGCGGAGCGGTGACCGAGCGCTTCCCGCCGGGCTACGGGTCCTTGTGTCACCCGAGGGGCGGAGCGCCGGTGCGCGGGATCTAGCCGTTGCGGCCGGTGGCCCGGGGTCGGCTTCGGGTACGACCGGGCGTGGGCCGGGAAGGATCGGCGACTCGTCCAGGACTCGTGGAGGGATTCCGCCAATGAGCGTCTCGGGAAGGCTCCGACTGGCTCCAGCCGTAGCGGTGGTTATCTGCCTGGCTGGGGGGGCCGCGGGCCACACGCCCTGTGCCCACGCCGACCAGGCCGCCGCGCCCGTCACGGTCGAGGGCTTGCTGCGCGAGATGGTGGACATGGAGCGGCTGGCGACGGTGCCCAACCCGGCAGTCGAGTCGGACCAGCAGTCCAGCTACGACCGGGCCAGCGTGGCGCCGGACAAGCCGGGGTGGTTCGCCAACGGCGACTGCGGCAAGTTCCTGCGCAGCGAAGAGCACGCCGGGCGGACGGAGCACGTCATGGCCGAGATGGAGGGCCCGGGCGCCATCGTGCGGATCTGGTCGGCCAATCCCGACCGCGGAGGCGTGCTGCGCATCTACGTGGATGACCTGGAGACGGCGGCCCTCGAGGCCGACTTCCTCAAGCTCACCTCGGGCGCGATCCCCGAGTTCCCCGCTCCCTTCAGCGGCCGTCGGTCGCTCGGGGCGAACCTGTACTTCCCCATCCCCTACCAGACCAGGTGCAAGGTCACCTGCGACGCCGCCGAGCCCAACGTGTACTACCACGTGGGCTACCGCACCTACCCGCCGGGGACGAAGGTCGAGCCCTTCTCGATGGACGTGCTGCCGGGCGTGTGGGACACCATGCGCGAGGTGGGCCGCCTTCTGGCCGACCCCTCGCGCCGGTTCACGACAGAAGGGGCCAGGCGCGTGGCGAAGCGCGCGACCCTGGCGTCGGGCGAGGCCCTGGCGATGGACCTCGACGGCCCGGCTGCCGTCGTCCGCGTCGAGATGAGCCTGGACGTGCCGGATGAGCAGCTCATCGCGGCGCTGCGCGAGTCGGCCCTGACGATCAGCTTCGATGATGAGAAGCAGCCCTGCGTGTGGGCTCCGCTGGGGGACTTCTTCGGCTCGACGCCGGGCGTCAATCCGTACGCCGGCCTGCCCGTGGGCATGGAGAAGGACGGTAAGTGCTACTGCAACTGGTACATGCCCTTCGCCGAGCGGGCGCGGATCGCCGTGAGGAACGAGGCGGCCGACCCCATCACCGTGAGTCTGGCGCTGTGGACGAGGCCCGCGGAGTGGCGGCGGGGCGAGATGCTGTACTTCCACGCCGGCTGGCGCAAGGAGTGGCTGCCCGCCGAGCCCGTGCACCTGGACTGGCGGATGCTGGAGGCCACGGGGCCCGGGCGCTTCGTCGGCGTGATGCTGGGCGTGGTCAACACGCGGGCCGGCTGGTGGGGCGAGGGAGACGAGAAGGTCTGGGTGGACGAGGACACCTTTCCCAGCTTCATCGGCACCGGGTCCGAGGACTACTTCGGCTACGCCTGGTGCGACCCGGCGCTCTTCGAACACGCCTACCACAACCAGAGCATCGTGACGGGGCCGGGCAACTTCGGCTACACCGCCGTGGCCCGCTACCACATCCTGGACGATATCCCCTTCGACAAGACCATCAGGTTCGACATCGAGAAGTGGGATGCGGCGGACCGGGAGTATTGCTGCACGACCTACTGGTACGCCGCGCCCGGCGCGACGAGCTTCTTCAAGCCGGTGCCCGTGGAGGAGCGCCGCGTGCGACCGCTGCCCGAGCCCTTCCGGGTGAAGGGTGCGCTCGAGGGCGAGAAGCTCAGGATAGCCCGTTGCACCAGCGGCCAGACGCAGCCGCAGGACCTGCAGGGGGAGTTCAGCGAGGCCAGGCATCTGTGGTGGCTCGACCCCGAGGAGGGCGGGATCCTGGAGCTGGCCGTGCCGGTGGAGAAGGCCGGTCGGTACCGCATCACGCTGGGTCTGACCAAGTCCTGGGACTACGGCATCCACCAGCCCATGGTGAAGGGCGAGGACACAGGCGAGGCGCTGGACCTCTGCTCACCCCAGATCACGCCGTTGAAGGCCGTGTTGGGCGAATTCGAGCTGGAGGCCGGCGAGGCCCTGGTAGGATTGCGCTGCGTGGGTACCAACCCGGAGGCCAAGCCCGTGCGGCACATGGCGGGGATAGACTACGTCCTGCTGGAGCCGGTGCAGTGACGGCCGTCCCGGCACGCGACAAGGAGGCCCGATCGTGAGCGGGCAGCCGAACGTGCTCTTCATCATCTCGGACCAGCACAACGCAAAGGTGATGGGCCACCAGGGCCACCCCAGCGTCCGGACGCCGAACCTGGACGCGCTCGCGGCCGGGGGCGTCCGCTTCGACAACGCCATCACCCAGAATCCCATCTGCACGCCCAGCCGCATGTGCTACCTGTCGGGCCAGTACGCGCACAACCACGGCTACTACGGGCTCGGCGGACCCAGGCCCCACGGCCTGCCGACCCTCCTGGGCCACTTCCGCCGCAGCGGCTATCGCACGGCCGCGGCGGGCAAGATCCACTGCCCGGAATACTGGGTCGAGGAGGATTCGGACTTCTTCCGGGAGGTCTGCGGGTGCAGCGTCGGCGGCTGCGCGGAATACAACGCCCACCTGCAGGAGCGTGGGCTGCTGGAGCTGCGGGACGACCTGAGCTACCCCGAGCACGGCGGTCGCGGCCGCCAGAGCGTGGACGGCCGGGCGTCCAACATCCCCTACGAGGACTCGCCCGAGGGGTGGGTCGTGCGCCAGGTGATGGGATTCATGGAGCGCTCGGCCGAGGAGGGACGGCCCTTCCTGGCCCACGTGAGCCTGCCCAAGCCGCACCAGATCTACGCGCCCAGTGAGCCCTTCTGGTCCCTGTACGACGAGGAGGACCTGGTGCTACCGCCCAACGCGCAGTACGACATGGCGCGCAAGGCACCCCACTTGCGCCAGGCCGCCGAGCACTGGCGCAGGGGGGAGTGGGCGCTCTTCGAGCCGCGCACCTTCGAGGCGGCGCGTCTGCGCAAACTCCACGGCTACCTCGGGTGCGTCAGCCAGGTGGACCACGCGGTGGGCGAGCTGATGGCGTGGCTGCGGGAGGCGGGCCTCGAAGAGGACACGATCGTCATCTACTGCACGGACCATGGCGACTACGCCTGCGAGCACGGCAACATGGAGAAGGCCCCCGGGATCTGCTCCGACGCCATAACGCGCATCCCCTTCCTGTGGAGCTGGAAGGGCCGGTTCGCGGCGGGGCACGTCGTGCCCGGGATCGTCGAGACCGTGGACCTCTCCGCGACCCTCTGTGCCCTGTGCGACCTCGAACCGATGGAGACGAGCGACGGGAAGGACCTCTCGCACCTGCTGGGGGGCGAGAGCGGCGAGGTGCACCGGGTGGGCGTGACGGAGTTCGCCTGGAGCAAGAGCCTGCGTCGCGGCGACTACCGCTACGTGCACTACGTGCCGGAGATGTTCCCGGAGGAGTACTCGAAGGGCTTCGGCGAGCTGTATGACCTCCAGGCCGATCCGTGGGAGATGGATAGCCTGTTCTTCGAGCCGGGGTACGCGGACCTGGTGCAGGAGATGAGGGCGGAGCTGCTGGACTGGCTGATAGCCACCACGCGGCCGGCCACGGTGTTGCCTATGCCGAGGCAGGAGGGCTGGCAGTTCCTGACGCGCGGGCAGTCCAGCGTCAACAGGGACGGCAAGTTCCCCCCGAGGCTGGTGACCCAGCTCAGGTCGAGGAACTACCTGTGAGGCGGTGCGCCGAGGAGGCGCCGGGCAGGCAGCCTCTCCGGCACTGGGCTCACGCCCTCCCAGCGGGGCGAAGGAGGTCCCCTCGCCGACCGGAAGCCTAACGTGCAGCTTGCTCGTGGCGAGCGAGGGCGCTCCCAGGTGGGAGCGCTGCTGCTGCAGACGCGTGGGGTGCGCCCAGGGATACGCCTCCGGGCGCGGGCGCGCGCCACTTCGCTGGAGGCGATGGCTATGATGGAACATTGGGATGTGGTGGTGGTAGGCGGCAGCGCAGCGGGGCTCACGGCGGCGATCACCGCCCGACGTCACTACCCCGACAAGCGCACGCTGCTCATCCGCAGAGAGGAGCGCGTGCTGATCCCCTGCGGCATCCCCTACATCTTCGGCACCGTGGGAGCTCTGGACAAGGACCTCATACCGGACGGGCTGTTGACCCAGAACGGCATTGAGCTGCTGGTGGACGAGGTGGTGGGCCTCGACCGCGAAGGGCACACCGTCACCACCGCCGGGGGGAGACAGATCGGCTATGAGCGCCTCGTCCTGGCCACCGGCTCGCTGCCCGTGATGCCTCCGGTGGCGGGCTTCGACAAGCCCAATGTCTACGCCATCTACAAGGACGCGGCCCTGCTCGAGGCTCTGCAACGAGACCTGCAAGCCGCCCGCAGGGTCGTGGTCGTGGGCGGCGGGTTCATCGGCGTCGAGATAGCCGACGAGTGCAACAAGCTCGCGAACGTCCAGGAGGTCAGGATCGTCGAGATGCTGCCCCACTGCCTGCTGGTCTCCTACGACGAGGAGTTCTGCACCGCAGCCGAGGACCTGCTGCGCGAGCGGGGCATCCATGTCCACACCGGCAGTAAGGTCAGCAAGGTGATAGGCGACGGTAGGGCGACCGGCGTGCTGTTGGATTCCGGCGAGACCCTGGAGGCCGATGCGGTGATTCTGGGCATCGGAGCGACGGCGAGCGTGGAGCTTGCCCGCAAGGCGGGCCTGCCGCTGGGCCCCACCGGGTCGGTGCAGGTTGACCGAACGATGCGCACGGAGGACGAGAGGGTCTTCGCGTGCGGCGACTGCGCCGAGAAGGTCTCCTTCTTCGGCGGCAAGCCGTCGCCGCTGAAGCTCGCCTCGATCGCCTGCGCCGAGGCCCGGATAGCCGGCGCGAACCTGTACGGCATCCGGCGCGAGAACGTGGGCACCGTGGGCGTGTGGAGCACGGCGCTGGGCGATACGGCCTTCGCCACTGCGGGCCTGACCGAGAACCTTGCCCGGCGGCACGGCTATGACTTCGTGATCGGCGTGTCGGAAGGCCCCGACCGGCACCCGGGCTGCATGCCGGGCGCCTCAGTCCTCAAGGTCAAGCTGCTCTTCGAGCGGCGGACTCGTGTCATCATCGGGGCCCAGATCATGGGGGGCAGGTGCGCCGGCGAGATGATCAACATCGCCAGCGCCTGCATCCAGAGACGGATGACCCTTGACGACGTGGCGGCCTTCCAGATGGGCACTCACCCGGCGCTCACGGCCTCGCCCATCGCCTACCAGTTCGTCAACGCCGCGGAGGCCGCGCTGCAGTTGTAGGGCCGACGCAGCCCCGCGCGTCTGCGTCATCCGGCAAGAAGGGGATCAACATGGTGAAGGTGCTTATCATAGACGACGACCGCGACCTGCACAGGTCGCTCGGGTGGTTCCTCGAGCAGGAGGGCTTCGAGGTGTGCTCGGCCTACGACGCCGACGAGGGCCTGGAGAGGATCAAGTCTGAGGCACCCGACGTGGTCATCCTCGATGTGCTCATGCCCACCGAGTACGAGGGCTTCGCGGTGGCTCAAGCCGTGCGGGAGGAGCTCGGTCTGCGAGACCTCCCCATCATCATCCTCTCCGCCGTCCACGAGGTGAGGAAGGTGCCCTACCGCTTCGCCCCGGACGAGACCTACCTCCCGGTGGACGTGTTCCTGGATAAGCCCGTGGACCCCGCGCACCTGTGCGCCAAGGTCCGCGAGCTGTTGGGGGAAGGGCCGCCGAGGGTCGAGGACGAGCCTCCGCTCTAGCCCGCCTGGGAACGGCTGTAGGTGCGGGCGCAGGGCGTGACCCAGCCCTACCATCTTGGTCCGCGACTCCTTGCGCCCGGGAGGCGATCCGTTGCCGAAGCCTGTGAACCGACGCGCCTTCCTGCGCGGCATCGCAGCAGCCGCGCTCGCGGGGCCGCTAGCCGGCCGGCGGGCCGCTAGCGCGCGGCCGGCCACAAGCAGGCCAAGGAGACGAGACCTCATGAGCCGCCCCAACATTGTCTTCATGATATCCCACGACATCGGACAGCACCTGGGCTGCTACGGCGTGCCCACGGTCCACACGCCCTCGATGGACCGCCTGGCCGGCGAGGGCGTGCGCTTCGCCAACCACTTCTGCACCGCGCCCTCGTGCAGCCCGAGCCGCGCCTCTATCTTCACGGGCCGCTACCCGCACAGCAACGGCGTCATGGGCCTGTGCCACGCGGACTTCGCCTGGGATCTGCACCCCGACGAGCGGCACCTGGCCGGGATACTGCGAGAGGCGGGCTACCGAACGGCGCTGGTGGGCATCCAGCACGAGACGCGCCGCCCGGCGGAGATGGGCTGGCAGGACCGGCTGCCCGGCGGGCCGTGCGAGAAGGTCGCCGAGCGGGCCGTCGGCTGGATCGAGCAGGCCGCCGGGGGGGATGAGCCCTTCTACGCGCAGATCGGGTTCTTCGAGCCGCACCGCAAGTTCGACTTCGGCGGGGCGACGCCCGATGACGGCAAGGGCATCTATGTGCCGCCGTGGCTCGTGGACGAGCCGTCCGCGCGCGAGGAGTTCGCCGCGTACCAAGGCGCCATCCGCAAGGTTGACGGTGCTGTGGGCACCATCCTCGACGCGGTGGACCGCCTGGGGATCGCCGAGAGCACCATCACGATCTACACCACCGACCATGGCATCCCCTTCCCCCGGGCCAAGTGCTCGCTGTACGACCCGGGGCTGACAACGGCCTTCATCGTGCGCTGGCCGGAGCGGGGATGGGCCGGGGGCAAGGTATGCCGCGAGCTGGTCTCGAACGTGGACAACCTGCCCACGCTCCTGGAGGCGCTCGGCGTGCCCGTGCCGGAGAGGGTCCAGGGACGCAGCTTCGCGCCCCTGCTGGACGGCGGCCGGTACCAGAAGCGGGGCGAGGTCTTCGGCGAGATGACCTACCATGACTACTTCGACCCGCGGCGCTGTATCCGAACGCACAGGCACAAGCTGATCGCCAACTTCACCACCGCGCCCTTCTTCATGAACCCCAGCCAGACATGGCGGCCGCTGACCATCACGAAGGAGCCTGAGGAGCCGACCTACGCCTACCATCCGCACATCGAGCTGTACGATCTGGCCGAGGACCCGCTGGAGCTTGAGGACCTGGCGGACAAGCCGGAGCACGCCGAGGTGCGCCGGGACCTGACGCAGCGGCTGCTGGCGTGGATGGAGGAAACCGAGGACCCGCTGCTGGACGGCCCGCCTCCTTCTCCCCACCACAGGCAGACCATAGCCGCCCTGAGGGCCGCGCGCGGGTAGGCACGGCGCCGCCGTCGCACACGAGCGCGGCGCCCAAGGGCGTTGTCGCTGGCTCCGCCGGCTGGTAGGCTACAGGTCCAGGGCGTTGCCGCGCCCCGCCATCGAGCCTTAAGCGGTGCTGCAGTGTGAAGCCCTTCACCTTGCTCGTGAAACCGACGTCGGCGGACTGCAATCTGCGGTGCGCCTACTGCTTCTACCTGTGCAAGTCGGAGCTGTACCCCGAGACGCGGCGGCACCGCATGAGCCCCGAGGTGGCCGAGCGGATGATCGCCACCTACCTGGCCACCGAGCAGCCCCAGTACGTCTTCGGCTGGCAGGGCGGCGAGCCGACCCTGATGGGAGTGGACTTCTTCCGCCTGGTCACCGACCTGCAGATGAGGCACGGGCGGCCCGGGTCGCTCGTGTCGAACGGGCTGCAGACCAACGTGACGCTGATAGACGACGACTTTGCCCGGCACCTGGCGCGCTACAGCTTCCTGGTGGGGGCCAGTCTCGACGGGCCGGCCGAGATCCACGACCAGTGGCGCAGGACGCCGTCCGGCGCAGGGTCCCATGCGGCCGTGCTGCGCGGCATCGAGAGCCTCAGACGCCACGAGGTCGAGCACAACGCGCTGGTGCTCGTGAACTCGGCCAACGTCGGCCGCGCGCGCGAGGTGTACCACTACCTGCGCGATCTGGGCATCCTCTTCCAGCAGTACATCCCCTGCGTGGAGTTCGACGAGGACGCCCGGCCGCTGCCCTGGACGATCACGGGCGAGCAGTGGGGGGAGTTCATGTGCGGGGTCTTCGACGAGTGGATCCGCGGCGATACGCGCGTAGTGTCGGTGCGGCTGTTCGACGCTCTGCTGAGCCTGCTGGTGGACGGCGTGCGCAATGTGTGCCACATGGGGCGCAACTGCTGCCAGTACTTCGTCGTGGAGTACAACGGCGACGTCTACCCGTGCGACTTCTTCGTGCGGCCGGAGCTGAGGCTGGGCAACGTGATGACCCACACGTGGGAGGAGATGCAGGCGTCGCCGGTCTACCGGGAGTTCGGCCGGCAGAAGGCGATGTGGCACCGGGCCTGCGGCGAGTGCGAGTTCCTGCACTTCTGCTCGGGCGACTGCCTCAAGCACCGCCTGTACGGCACCCCGGACCCGCGCACCCTGAGCTGGCTGTGCGCCGGGTGGAAGCGGTTCTACGCCCATACTGTCCCCCACTTCCACCGGCTCGCGGAGGAGATTCGCGCGGAAAGGGCCCAAGAGGAGGAAGCGCGGCGCCAGGGCGTGCGCCGGGAGGCCGAGCGGCTGGGCGTGCGGCGCAACGATCCCTGTCCCTGCGGCAGCGGCAGGAAGTACAAGAACTGCTGCGGAGGGTAGGCGGCAGCGGGTCCGACACCGCGGTGCCGCAGTGCGTCGTACTGTCAGCCCATCTAACAGGACTGGGCTGTCATATCCTCTTGGGCCTCCTACTTGCTGCACCCAGACAAGGGATGCTTCTCTTTCACAGTTCGACGGACTCGGCTGCGTATTCTGATGTACGATATGTGGTATCATGGCCTTGAAGTGCGCAACAGGTGGGTGGCATTGGGCGCGAGCTTGAGGATAGGTGACAGAGGAGGAGGGCGAAGGTGCATGAGTGCGGCGAAGGTAAGCTGTCCTCTATGCGGGCAGACGAACAGAGGGCAGGATGTCAGGTGCTGGGCGTGTGACTCTCTGCTGAGCGGCGAACAGGACGCGCCAACAGAGGAGGTCGTGCAGGCTCAACGGCCCCAGCGCACCGCCAAACGGCGTCGCCTCGGGCGCGGGAGCTTGACCTGGGCCGGCCCCGTGCTGGGCGCGGTCTCGCTGGCCGCTGTCGCACTTGTCTGGAGCCGACCCTCGGAGCGAGGATGGATGCCGCTCACGGCGGCTCTCATCTGGTCAGGCGAACGCCCGGGGACGCTGGACGGGAAGCCCGAGACGCCCCGCGACGGGCCGAGGTCTGCGTCCGTGGCCCAGTCGGCCTGGAAAGCGTCGCCGGCTGGCAGTACCGCCCGCAAGACTCCCTCGTGTGCGACCTGGACGAGCCCGGCCGACCGTCGGGTGCCGCGGCCCGCCTACGAGGTCGGGCCCCAGGCGGGGCAACAGGGTCCGAGGCCGTTGCAGGGCGCCGCCTACGGCAGTAGGGCCACATCCCCCGTGACGACGGTTCCTGCCGACCCGAGGTCAGCGTCTCCGCTCGTCGCGGCCAGACCGGACCTGCCAGCGGAGGCGGACCCGTGGGCCGGGGCCGCACCTTCGCCAGGTCCCCGTTCGGTCCTCGGTTTTGAGGCCCGTCCGAGCCCAGTTCCCGATCCGACTGTGACGATATCCAACGGAGACGCCGTGGACGCCATTGTGCTTCGCCTCTACGGCCTCGAGGACGCGTCGCAAGAGCGCGAGGTGGTGGTGCTACCCGGGCAGACGACCAGCTTCACGATACGCCGAGGCACGTACTACGTGGAGGGTGAGCCGCTGACCGTAAGGGCGCAGAAGAGGAGTGGCGTCGCGGTCTTCAGGCGCTACACCGAGTACGAGTCCTCGTGGGTCGTCACGTCCACACCGAGCTACGTGCCGGCGGAGCCACTGGAGATGGGAGACCTGTATATGCCATAGGCCGGCTGTTGGCCTCGTGCCAAGCCAGCTGGCTTCAGGGGAGGTGGGAACCATGTCAGTGCGGGCTGTGACACTCGTGGTGGCTTGGGTCTTGGGGAGTCTATGGGCAGGCGCGTGGGCGGAGGGAACCCAGACCCCAGAGGAGAGGCTGTCCGCAGCAGCACAGGCCATGCGGACGCAGGAATGGGGCAAGGCGGTCGCCGCCCTGCAATCCCTGACGCGGGACTTTCCGGAGGAGCCGCAGTTCGTCTGGAAGCTGGCGTGGGCGCACTTGCTTGGCGGGAACGACACTGAGGCGGCGCAGGCCTTCGAGCGCGCAGCACTCCTGGCGCCAGGAACGGAACTCGCCGAGCTGTCGAGAGAGGTCTTGGCCTCGGTGGAAGCCACGAAGATGGTGGTGTACGGCCAGCCTGACCAGCAGGTATTCCATCGGCCGTACTGTCCAGCGAGCATTGAGACGTGTATCCGCTTCCAGGGAGCGCAGGAAGCTGTGGACGCGGGGTACGCCCCGTGCACGGTGTGCTCCCCCGACCCGGAGGGCTGCTGGCAAAAGCTGCAGGCAAGCATTATCCGCCGTATGAACAGGGCAATCCGTGTGCGCGATGCTGCTGCCCGGGCCACGACGCAGCACAGAGCCGCGGCCAGGTCGGAGGCTGGCGCGGCCGCGCACTCGCGTGAGAGCGCGGCGACGTACGCGCTGCTGAGCGAGTACCAGTATTACATCAAGATACAGTGGCAGGGGCCCCTCACGAACGTGCGGCCCTACCCGATACCCAGGGCGGCCGCGAGGGCAATGGCTGCGCAGTACAGTCAACTCGCCGCACAGGCGGACGCAGAGGCGAACAGAAGAGGGCTGCTGGCCGCCTGCGCAACGCGCGCGGGCCAGAAGGCGGCGGAGAGCCTCGACGAGTGGACCCAGGAGCTACGTGCCGCGCAGGCGGCGAAGGAAGGGTCGTGTGCGGCACGGCAAGCGCGGCGTTGTGCCGAGCGCAAGGACTGGCCTAACGCCGTATTCTTCGGCCGCGTCGCGCTTCAGGCTGCCCCATCGCACAAGGAATGGGTTTCCCTCCTATGCGAAGCCGTTCTGGGGTGGTGCGAAGCTGTGGCGCCACGCGCGGAGGAGGTGATTCAGGACCAGGAGACGGAAGCGGAGGAGGGCTCGTCGGTGGTGGCACTTGCCTCTCTGCCGATCGGCGAAGAGGAGGCCCAGGAACGCATGGCAGCGGTAATTCTGCGCCTAGGGGAGATCGAGCCGGAGCTGATGACGACGTGGATGGAGGTCCGCGATGTCCTCGGGGCGCTTCAGTTCGCACTGGGCGTACCCGCGCCCGACGTCCCCGAGGCCATAGCCAAGCTGCTGCCCTTCGAGGACAGATTTCAGGACCTGAACAAGAAGATAGCAGCGGCGGCGGATGCCTTGGCCGAGAGGACGATCGCAGCCGAAGAGCGGGCGAGCGCGCAGAGCCTCTTGGCACAGGCGCAGGAGGCGTCAGCACGCGAAGACTGGCAGACGGCGCACAGTCTGGCACGCGCGGCCATCGCCAAGTACCCACTACCGCGGGCCGTCGAGATCGTGCAAATGGCTGAAGACCAGGTGCTGGCCCGCTCGGTCACGCGAGCGGATGAGCTTGAGACCAAGGAGAGCTTCGCGGAAGCGGCATCAGTCCTGAACGACGCGTGCGAGTTCACGGGTGATCAGTCGCTAGTTCCGCGAATCGAGTACCTCAAGGACATGGCAGCAGCCAAGGAGGTCATCGAGGCTGAGGGGGGCCGGACGGTCGAAGGGGCTATCCGGCTGATGGACCGAGCCTGGAGAGAGGGGCTCTTGCGCCAGTGCGCCGCGCTGCTGCTTGCCAGAGGGGGCCTGAGCCCCACCGAGGCGCTCGCTGCCGCCAGGCTCACGATCCAAGGGCAGCCTGCCGGCGGCGATCAGGTGGAGCGGCTCCTTGCCATCGCGGCCGACGCCCTGTGTCCCAATGCCTCTGCCGACGATCTGATATGCGCTCTGTCGCACACGACGCCCACTCTTCTGTATGCTCCAGACGTCCACAGGTGCCTGTTCTCCGCCAGCCTGCTCGTCCTTGCGCGGACCCGAGACGCGAGGGCCGCAGGGATAGCAGCCGGCTTGGCCCGACTCATTGGTGAGAAGCGTTGGGCACAGATTGCCTGTCTCTACCTGGGGGACGATCCGTTCTCGCTGCTGACAGAGACTGCGACAGCGATTGATGCCAAGGACAAGGAGCGCTGCATTCAGCTCGCCAAGAAGTTGGCGGCAGGCGATCCGGAAGGTATCTTCACATGGCTGCCAGCGGCTGCAGCCTACCACGCGGGCGCGAGCATGGAGTTCGACACGTGCTGGCGGCGGGCGCAGACGAGTCAGTACGCGGAATGGCTGGCCAGGAAGATGCTTCGGAAGCCAGAGCTGGATCCGGCGCTGGATGTCTGCCTGGTCACTGCCGCAAAGGCCTGCGTCGAGGCCAAGGGGCTCGTAGGTTCGCCTGAGAAGATCAGGGTCCCTCCGGAGACGGCAGACATTCTGACGTGGGAGCCAGCGCAAGCGGACTGATGCCGGCGACAGGTCAGGTGGGGCAAGGGGAACACCGCGCCGAATAGGCCCCACGCCGCTCTCAGGCACAACGGACGGCATCGCGAGCGACTCCCGGCCAAGCAAGCGTGCGGGCCGAGAAGGCGCGCGAACCGAGTAGAGACCAGGGCTGAGGTCGGGCCCACTGAGGAGCCTAACCATGACCCCGGACAACCAGGATACCCACCCGATCGGGCTCGGGCTGATCGGATCGGGAAGCCAGGGCAGATACCTGTCGGAGGCCGCGGCCCTGTCGGAGGGCGTGGCCTTCGCGGCCTGCGCCGACATCAATCCCGAAGCGGCCCGGAAGGCGATGGCGCAGTGTGGCTATGCGCGGGCCTATCCCGACACCGAGAGCCTGCTGGCCGACCCGGCCGTGGATGCGGTGATCGTGGCCACGACCCATGACCAGCTCTGCCCCTCGGCCCTGGCCGCGCTTCGGGCGGGCAAGCACGTGCTGGTCGAGAAGCCCATGGCCCTGACCGCGGCCGACGGCCGAAAACTGGTGGGGGCGGCGCGGCAGGCGGGCGTGAATCTGATGGTGGGTTACACGCTGCGGTTCATGCCGGCGCGCGTGCTGATGAAGCGGCTACTGGACGAGGGCGCCCTAGGCGAGGTGACCCACATCATCGCCGGGCAGTGCATCGGCGGGATGGGAGGATGGCTGGGCGATCCGGCGCGCGGTGGGGGCCCGCTGCTGTACATCGGCACCCACGTGCTGGACCAGGTGCTGTGGGTGGCGGGCAGGCCGGCCGAGCGGGTGTTCGCGGAGGTCAACCGGGCCCAGAGCGGCGTCGAGGCCGACGCGATGATCACCGTGCGGTTCGGTGGGGGCCTGGTCGCGCAGGTCTGTACGTCGCAGACGCTGGGCGGCAGGTACGGCTGGATAGACGTCCTCGGGACGCAGGGGCGCCTGCGCGCCGAGTGGGAGAGCAACGTGGTGTCCGTCGAAAGCCGGCCGGTGGAGGCCTACCGGCACCTCACCGAGATCCACGTGCCCCCAACAGCCTACCTGCCCGCGACGCGGCCCGACGCCACCGCCAGCCTAACCGGCCACGCCTACATCCGCATGTGGGGAGCGGAGCTGACGGAGTTTCTCGCCTCGATCAGGGAGGGCCGCCCGCCCTGCGTGACGGGCGAGGACGGCGTCCGCGTCCTTGAGGTGACGGACGCTACCTTCGAGTCGGGGCGGACGGGCGAGCCGGTGCGAATACCGCGGGACCTCTGAGGGGCCGCGCAGGGGGCCCGGGGGCGGCTGCGCGGCCCCTCAGAGG